>NZ_JAAQWU010000020.1:0-119112 GCF_012985695.1 Pseudomonas sp. WS 5027
TGATTACATCGAGATGTTCTACAACGCAAAACGCCGCCATAGTTTCAACAATCAGCTGTCACCGGTAGAGTTTGAAAAGCGTTACGCAATGAGTTTGCAAGGTGTCTAAAGAATCCGGGGCGATTCAGAGTTCTGGGCTGATCATGCTGCTTTACTCCGCAGTTTCTCCTCATATCCGTCCACCAGGAGCTTGAACTCCCAAAGCTCCTCTTCAAGCTTGTCGATGTAGTTGTCGTCGCGCTTGAATTCCTTCCACCACAACTGTCGTCCGACCGATTCAAGGGCAGGGCAGTACATCCCGATGTGCCACCACTTGCGACCGGTGATCCACATGCACCCCTGTACCTGGTCCATGATCTCGCTGGCGTCATTGTCGATGTGGAACGACCGAAGTTTTTCAGGGGCAAGGAAGCACTTGTACTCCGAGCCGCCATCTTCGCCGATGAAGCCATCTGCACTGGCGCCAAATGCGCCGTCGTCGGTTTTTACAAGTCCGACTTGGGTGACAATCAAGCCGGTTTGAGCTTCATGCTCCATGCGGGCCTGTGGTTCGAGTTCATGCCCGCGGCGCATTTGCCAGGTTTCAAAACCGCCATCAAGGGGCTTGCCGCTGATCCGCTCCACAGCCAATCGGAATGCATAATCCTGGGCCTTGGCGGTTGGTTCGCCCTTGTTCGGGCCTGACTTCAGTTTGGCTCGAGCATCGCCAAACATGCTGGCGGTGATAACTCCGGCTCGCTCCTGGTGCCACTCTTCCGACCCCTGCGCGCAATTCACGATGATCATTCTGGGACCTCCTCAAATTCAACTTCTTCGTCGGCTGGTGGTTCGGGCTGCTGGTCTGCGACGTCCTCGCTTTCCGGCTTGGCCTCTTCGGTGGCCTTGAGCTTCACTCCGCACGCCACCACCGCAGCCTTGAACAGGTCGTAGGCTGTTGTGTCCTTGGCGTCATTGATGACAGCCACCCCGGCCTTCCAAACTTCTGTCAGCGCGTCTGGCGTGATTGCAGCTTCGGCCTGTGTAATCCAGTGAGCGGACAGGGCAGGATCATGGGGGACTTGTGCGGCCTTCTGGCTTTGCGTCTGAGCCTGAGCCTGCTCCTGTGGCCGCAGTTCCTCGGGTAGATCTTCGATGTCCTGCGTGAAGATGTCCGATGCCGCAGTGACGTTGAGCGTCATGGCGATCATGGCCCGCTTGCAGGCCATCTTGAGGATGGTGTTGGCCAGGTCTGCTGGTTCGGTGCGGATCTGGTCGGCAGTATTGCCGTTTTTGTAGTATTTCTTCCGGCGCAGATTCTCCGGAGTGGCGTCCAATTCCGCTTTGCAGATGACGCCGCGCCACTTGTACTTCTCTTCGCTGGACGAGCATTCGCCGACGCCTTCGCCGAGAGCAACACCGGTCATCTGGTGACGACCAACACAAGTGACCCGGTAGCGCGCTACACCTGGGCCGGAAAGATCTTCAATTCGGTATTCCTGCGCAACCCGGAAGGTCACACAAAGCACTTCAGCACCCGGCTTGTATAGGGTTGGTTTCTGGGTGCCTGGGATGGTGCCGTAGTGCGTTTCCCGCTTCATGATGCCCTGCATCACTTCCTGCACCAGGTTAACGCGCTGGCGAATCTCTACGGCCGAGAAACGGTGAACCTCGGCAGCCGTAAGGCCGGCGCTTTCGCGTGCCGGCATTTGAATGATCTCGTTCATGACGACCTCAGTAAGTGATAGCGATGGCTGGAATCTTGCGCTGAGCAATCAAGGTGACTGCCTGTTTCGCGCATTCCACGGGCATACCGCCGGCGATAAATGCATCCAGCGCAGCGCGGTTGATCTTTGCTTTGTGCGCCTTGTCCGCTTCCCGCGCGGCGGCTTGGCGGTTGATCTCGTCGGCAGCGGCATTTGCCCGGGCGATCTCTGCGAGTCTCGCTCGCTCAGCGGCTTCAGCTTGGCGGCGCTCCGAGTCAATGCGCTCTTGTTCTGCGCGCTGCTCGGCAGCGACTCGATCGGCGTCGGCCTGAGCCATCGCTTGCTTATGTCGCTGCTCGTCTTCGATCTTCTGTTGCGCGGCGCGCTGCTCTGACTCGATCTTTTCCCGCGCCGCCTGGGCGGCGGCACGCTCCGCTTGCTCAGCAGCCAGCTTCAACTCCAGCTCGCGGCGATCAGCGGCGGCTTTTGCTTCGGCTTCACGCTTGGCTGCGGCATCACGTTCTGCCTGTGCACGCTGCTCGGCTTCGCGGCGGGCGCGCTCCTCAGCTTCACGGGCGATTTGGGCGTCACGCTCGCGTTGGGCCTGCGCTTCTGTTTCGGCGCGCAGCCTGACCAGTTCCGCCTGTTCGGTTTCATATTTCTGGCGTGCGGCGAGGGTGGCGCGCAGCTTGTCCAGAGCCTGATCCTTGGTGCGGGCAGCATCAGCCTCGAACTCTTCCCAGTGCTCGCCCATCTTCACCGCCTCAACCGAGGCGATAGACTCAAGCAGTTCCGCGGCGGTGACGTCCGACAGATCCAACGCAAAATCCGCAATTGCCTGTACGGCATCGACGTGCCGATCCTTGCGAGCCTGCTCGGCGACTTCCCAGTCAGTCAGCGGCTTGCGAACTTCCTCTTGCCAAGCGCTCAGCAAATCACGAACGCGCTTGCGCTCGGCGTCGATCTTTTTCGGTACATCCTTCAGTTCTGCGACGAGCTCTTTGCCCAGGCTGTCGAGTTTCGTTTTTGATCCCGCCAAGCTGTAAGCAATCGAGCGATACGCGTCTTGGCCCTTTTTGGTTTTAACGTCAGGTGCCGAGGCGTTGAACTTGTCGATTTCTTCCCGGACGCTTTGTAGGTATGGGTCCAGGCCGTTGGGGGCGCTGAATACCGCCAGGGCTACTTCTTTAGCTGGCAGGATCGCCAGTTGCTGTTCTGCGGACATGGGGATTCCTTGCCGCGATGCTCGCAGCGATTGAAGGTGTTGGTTATTGGGTGATCAGGCCGCCGATGGCGGGGCCCAGGAATACAACTGCGATGAAGGTCAGGCCGACGACGGCCGAGGTCAGGCGGATGGCTTGGCGGGTCGTCATGGTATGCACCGCTCGCTACCGCCGCAGTAGCTGTAATCGGGGTTGAACTCACGCGCGTCGCAGTCGAACACGTAGTCATTCCCGCACGACCTGCACTCTGCTTTCCAAACTTTGCCGATCCGCTGCAACCCCTCAGGCTCCCGCCCCTGTGAGGCTTCGTTACGGTAGTTGCGCTCGATTCGATTGTTACGTTTGCTCTGCGCTGCGCGAATGCGCGCGGTGTCAGTCGCGTCGAACCTTCTGAGCTTCATGCCTTCACCTCATAAGCGACAGTCCACTCACCGCACATGCAGGCCCGAGCGCTCCAGGCGTGGACATTTGGGATGCCAGCGTCATGAGCCAGCGAAAGGGCGCCCAGCCACTTGGTGTGGGTGAAGGCCAGGATCATGCGGTCGGCGGGTAGCTCTTCGATTTGCTCGTCGATCAGCGTTTTCACGATTGGCGTGGTCATGCAGCCTCCTTGCGGTGCCTGGTGATTTTCAGCAGGCGCTGGCAGTAGTGGGCGAATTCTTCGTTGGTGATGGCGTTTCCGGTGAGCATGTTGGTGATCATGTTCAGCACGACTCGTTGGGCACCCGGCTCGCTGGCCGGATGCTCCAGTGCCTCCAGCGCTTCATCGATCAGGATGTGCGGGCTCATACATCGGCATCCACATCGTCTTCGCGCTCTTCCCGTTCCGCCGCTACAGCGTCTTCGGCATACGGTCTCAGCAGCGCTACCGCGATCTTCTCGACCGCTTCGATGGGCCGTTGCTGGCCCAGCAGGTCGGCAGCGTGGGACCGGGCATCGCTCTGGCTGCCGAGCATTGCCGACAGCAGCAGGCGGGCAAACGAGTCTCGCTGATCCAGGCCGTCGATCTGGCGCTGATTCAGGTGGCCTTGCAGGACAGTGCAGAACCGGTCGAACGTCACAACCTGCGGCTGGCCGTAGCGGCGCTTCCACTTGATGTCGACGCCGCACACTAGGCGCTCCGCCGAATGCTCAAGCCAGTCCGTCACCTCGTCGCTCTCGCTGACTTCTGGAGGCAACTGAGCGTCGTAACGCACCTGGCAAATATTCAATGCTGCGTTCATGGTCGCCTCCAAGGTGGCGGGTTGTTCACCTGTATTCGTCAATACTCATGCCTCCCGCTGGTTGCCGATGGGCGCGGGGTAAGTGCTGACGGGTAGAGGTGAGGAGGGGTATAAGTAGGGCAGTCCTAAACAAGGAGTTTTCTATGTCCCTGGTGGATCTTGATTTGATCTCGAAGGCCTTGCCTAAAGCTTGGAAGTCCACCGTTCTAGGACGGGTAGGCGGCTCCAGTATCAAAGTTCTGCGCATGGATGAAATGTCCGTTGAAGCAGAGGTGCATGACTACACTGAGGGCTTGTTAGTCATCTCCGGACAGTTATTGTTGGGAGTCGATGGTGAGTGCGTGCGCGTGGGAGAGGGACAAATTTATCTGGCTGAAGCTGGTGTTCCGCATGCAGTTTTGTCTGGAAGCTACGGGACACTTGTCATCATTGATGTTTGAAAGGCCGCAGGTGCCGGAACTGGCCGGCACGCAGCTGACCAGACAGTTAACGACAGGCTGTCCTGGTGGCCTCTGTTAAGCGGTCAACCTAGGACATTCCGTCCGGCGCACCATCCGAACCTGAGCCATTCGCCTCTCCGGTGCCCTACGATCACGACGCATTGAGTCGTCACTGATCATTGAGTGCATGGCAAGCAGCGCCGCCAGTACAAAGCAAACCGGCGTGATGATCTGACGTTTCATCGCCTCAGCCACTAACGCCGTACGCTTCGTCACGCCCAGCTTGAACATCGCATTGGTCAGGCGCTTCTTGACGGTGCCTGCCTCAATCCCTGCTTCGCGGGCGATCTCTTTCGAGGTGAAGCCCTGGGCAATCCAAAGCAGAAACTGAAGCTCTCGCGGCGCCAGGCCACGTCCGAGGTGACCCTTCCATGAACCGTTGATGATTGTTGCTTCCATCGTTGTAACCCTCGGTTGGTTTCCCGCTGCCACCGAGGCGGTGGCAGAAGTGAAAATTTCCGATTACTCGCTTCGCGCGGCTATGGCTGCTTTGGCATCAATCTCCTCGTCAAATGAGCAGAGGTGCGGTGCCTTCGAGTACAAATTAAGCAGGCGCTCGCCTTCATCGGTTGACCAGGTGTGGGCGGCTAGCGAGCTTTCCGCCTCTGTCGCGTAGCTCTCTACAGCCGCTTCGATGACCGCCGTCAAAGATCGCCGTTGAATTCGCCCCATTACATCCATGAGGTACCGCGTTCTTGGGCTGACTCGAAGCGTGAGTGACGCTGTTTTGGTAGTCCTGCCAACTTTCTTGGCCATAAATTTCTCCCGATTGGTTTCCCGTTAGGCCCTGTTGCCAAGGACTATCGGTGAAACCCCCGACCTCGCTACTGGCGACAGGCCGGGGTTGTTGCGTCAGGGGTGTGGCCCCTTGCCCGCTGCTGATTGCAGGGCTGGCCGGTCGTCTTCGTGGGTGGGCGGCGAGCTTCCTCCTCACGGCGTCAAACAGCATCTGTTCGCCGTGGATCACAGGTCCTTACAACATGCACGCTACAGCTCTGAATGCCCTGGTTGAGTGGGGCAGGGTGCATGAGGTCCGGCGTTCCCAGCCGAGGCTATCGGGACCGCTAATTCTGTTCAGTTGAGTCTCCCTTCTGCCGCTGGGATTCGCGGGGCGCATTGCTTGCCAGGTCATTCGCACGGTTCGAGCGTTTCGCTCTCGATCAGCCGTACAGGGTTCTCCTGTCGTGGGCGGGCTATCTGACCCGTCTGATCGCCGGTCGCCGGTAGAGGCAATGCGGTCTGCTGGTTTTTCTGTGTTGCGCTGGCTGTTAAAGAGCGGCGCAGCTCTCGCTGCTGGCCGGCGGTGTTCGTTGCTGGCTTGAGTTGAATTTAAGCAAGCTGAAATTAAAGTGTCAAGCATGCTTAAGTGAATAATTCAGATTGCTGAAATTCATGTCGATAAAAAACCCGCTCAGTGGCGGGCTCTTTTATGCGTCGCAGTACTCGCGCCAACCGATCCTGACGGCTCCGTCCTCCAGATGCTCGATCCTGATGCCGGCGGTGTCGCCGATGTCTTGGATAACCTGGTGCCAGGCTTCAGGACTTTCATCGTCGCGCCTGGAAACCTCGACCAACTGAATCCTTTGTACCTGAGGAGAGGCGATCAAGCCTTGAAGGCGGCGGCCCACAAGCTCGTAGGAATTTCTCGGTATGGGTGTGGGGTAGGGTGCCTGGTTCATGCCTCGCTCCTTGCGAATACTGTATGCATGTACAGTATTTGCACTGGCATATCTTGGCAATAGGGCGACAGGAATTTTCATGCATAAATGCATATTGGCTTGGAGCGTACTTTCTGCTAGGCATGAAAAAGCCCGCACTTGGCGAGCTCTGCTGATTCGGATGTGTCAATCGGCAATCGGTGGGTACTTGCCGCTAACTGAGTCCCTGTAGACGATCTCGCTGAATAGCCGGGGGCCGTCGCGCATTGTGATCAGGGCTTGCTTGGCTTCTTCCTTCGTTTCGAATGGGCCGGCACCCACGGCCAGGCCGATCATTGAGACAACTGGAAGTCCGGCGCTGGCAATGGCTTCAATGGTGCGCTGCTGCTCCTCTTCGTCGCAGCAGCTGGTGGATGCAACCCACCCATTTTTAAGGCGCGGGGCGACTACTGGCTCAACATCGGCGCCGCAGTGCTTGCACTTCACGGCAGCTTTCTTGATTGTCTCTGCGCAGAGCGGGCAGTCACGGAGGTCGCTATTCTGCGCGCCTGCCGAATTTCCTGACACTTCGACCCAACCCTTCCGAAGATATGAGTTCGTCAGAATGCCGTTGATGCCAATGGCATATCCAATACTGGCCAAGGGGAGGGCGATAATCAGCCCAGGGCCGCCCGTTAGGATCGAAAAGCCTCCAACCAACAATAGCCAGATGAAAAAGTGCCCCCACAAGCCTTTGTATGCAAGGTATAAAGCCCCAAAGACAACAACCGCGAGCCACGACATCCCTCCAACACTTTCAGTGTGGCCGTTTGCTGGATTCCTGAATGCTCGTTCCATTGATCCCTCCAGTAATTGAGCTCGCACTTTACCATTCGTGGCGCACAGCCACCATCGAAGGGCAGGGTGCACGGACAACAAAAAGCCCGCTCGATGGCGGGCGTCACGTGAATACTGTGAGCGGCTGCTACCCCGCCAAGTCCAAATCTCCACGATGAGCGATATGCACCTTGTTGCCATCTGGATCACGTAGGTACGCACCGTAGTAACCGTCACCATAGTGGGGACGTTGGCCAGGTTCACCTTCATCAGATCCGCCCGCGAGAAGCCCAGCTGCATAGGCGCTGTCTACCGCATTTGGAGATGGTGCGGTAAAAGCCACCATGCTGCCATTCCCTGCTCCGGCTTCATTGCGGTCATAAGGGCTGTACACATAAAAGCGAGGGAGAACGCTATCTGGCTTAATCCAGCAAGCCGAAGGTGGCCCGCCATCAGGCGTTACAGGCCTGCGACAGAGGCCCAGGGGGAACAGCACAGCGTCATAGAAGGTAGAGGCCTTATCAAGATCGTTTGTCCCAACGGTTACGTGACTGAACATCCTGTATTCCTACTTACGAAGGCGAGGCGTTATCGTGTCATTTTGAAGGTGGGCGTGTATAGCCGTCGTTGGGTAAGTCGGGGAGGGCGAGTTTCGGCCCTCCAAATCGCAGGCAAAGAAAAGCCCGCGATGGGGAGTAGCGGGCTTAAAGGGATGTACTTTAGGAGCTGGGGTAACCATAAGTGCCCGACTGTGAAAGGGATGTGAAATGTTGCGCTCAGTAGGACGTCGCGATTGCCCGGGCCAGTTGCGTGTCTGACATCAGCGGCGGCGGGCTGGTCGAGCGGTAGTACTTGGAGGCTTGCTCAAACTGGGCGCCGCGAATTTCGCCGTCCGAACCTATGAACGCCAGGGCGTCAGTCTTGGCTGACTTGAAAATCTCAGGCGGCTCGGTCGTGAGGGATGTGGTCGCCCCAATTAAAATGGTTGGCGCGGAAATTGTGAGAAATATCGCGGCAGCGATAGGGTTGGCGCCATCACCTGATACGGCCTGCGTGCTGACCGATGCCAGTAGGGCTATCGCCAGTGTCTTCCATGACTCCATGCTTCATTGCTTCCATTGCGATCTAAGGCGCCACAATAGCAGGGTAGAGGCTCGCCAGAAACAAGAAGCCCGGCGCTGGGCCGGGCTCGATGTAACCGCGTCAGAAACTAACGATGCTTGTTCTTGTGTTTATGCTTGTTGTTGCCTTTGTGCTTCTTACCATCCGACCGATGATTGCTCTCATCGTCCGCCAGGTTGTTTCCGATCGCACCACCCGCGGCGCCGCCGAGACCTGCACCGATAGTCGAGCCAGTTGTGCCCCCCAGGCGATTACCAATGAGTGAGCCACCGGCCGAGCCGATACCGCCACCTAATGCAGCTTCGGCTCTATTGCCTTTTTGAGCACCTACAGCACTACCGGCCGCACCACCTACGCCTGCACCTACCGCTGCGCCTGTCGAGCCTCCGAGTTGCTGGCCTACGATGTTGCCTAGAGCACCACCAACGCCGCCTCCAAGAGCGGCTGTGCCATCTCCGGCTGCCATCGCTCCTTGCGAAATTAGGACGCCCAAAGCTAGGGCGGGTAGTGTCATTTTCATTTTGTGAACCTCAATGGGCTGTCAGCAGGCGCTCACGGTTTAAAGCACGCCTAGCATTAGGACTAGAGTGAAAGTTTGAAGTTCTCTACGGGCGCTGCCTATGGGTGAATGGTTGTAACAAGGTATGCCAGGATGAATTCGGCCGGGGAGGGTGGTCTTAAGCGGGCTCCCACTAGGAATTGGGATGGCCAGAGAAACCCGGATGCGAAATGGCAGAAACAAGAAGCCCGGTGCTGGTCTAGCTTCACACGATCAAATCTCAGACAAAGAAAAGCCCGCGTTGGTGCGGGCTCTCTATAACATCTGGGGCGCCGATCCTTAAGCGCGGGCAGTAGGCAATCTCACGGATTGCCTACTTAATGGTGGCACGACTAAGGGCAGAGCCGATCCAAGAAGCCCGGCGCCGGGGTAGGTATGACCGAGAGGCTATTCCCCGGCTTTCGGTTTCGGGGTAGATAATTGGAACGCTCTGATTTCATCGAGGATTCGGCGATTTGATTCCGTTTGCTCCTGAGCTTGACGAACAATAGAGTCTAAAGCACGCTGGCTTTCAATCGCTTCTTTGCCACCATCAAAAAATGATTTGCCACCGCTAAAAATGGTTGCGTTTGCCCCCATGATACCCAGCACAATCGCAACGCCTATACCGGCCATCCAGTAACGCTGTTCTTTGTTAGCCTGTTTTACCTTGCCGAACTCTGTTTCTGTACGACTCAGCGCGGCCAGAGTGCTAGCAACGGCTTTGTCATTGGATTCAATATGTGCTTTTAGCGCAGAGTTGTTGGCGATAGCTTCCCTGCGAGCTGACCTTTCGCGCAGACGCATTTCGCGCTGGAGTTCGTCGCCCATCCGGTCGATTCGGCGGTCCACTCGGTCTTCTAAGCCTAGGAGCGCATCTTTGAGTTCTTCACGCGTTATGTCGTTCATATGGCCAGTATCTTTCCGATGTGAAGGAATGTCATCCCCTTCTAAATCTAACCTTGTGGCAGAGCTCTCCAAATTCAAGTTTGGAGAATGCAACATAGCTGCGACTTCAGGTTCGGAGCTACAAGCCTCATCATCGCCAGAATAGCTCACGAATCCCTCAGATTGGGCCGCATGTAACAGCTCAGGGTCATCGGAAAGCACGCTAATAAAAATGGCATTGTTGAAGGACGATTTTGTCGCAAAGACCTTCATTTTCAGGCTAGGCTCAGACTTCATTTGTCGGAACGTCCTTCTCCTCCGCTTCTAAGCTCTTGATCCCAAGGCCGTGAAGGATGTCTAGAGCCAGTTTTTTTGCCACATTTTCTTGCATCGTGATATTGGCTACGTAACGTTTTGATAGCTCAAATGGCTTTTCCGTTGCTACACCCAACGTAGGAATCACAATCGTACGTGAAAAAAGCAGGCTGATGGTCTTATCGCCTTTTTTTTCCTTAGAAAAACCTACGACCAATGCTCTGTCGCTCACGGTTTCCAAGTACCCGTCGGAAAGGGTTGCTTGCAGCTTATTTTTGATGATTGCCTCTTTTATTTCTGTCAAAACGCGCCTTCCTTGAGTGTTGTATGGCTGAGGTTCAAAATGTCATTATGACATCATGTCCGTTTAGAATACATTCCATTTGAGAGACAGCTATGCTGGCTTTACTGATTGTTACGTTGGGGATCCACGACAGTTAACTGGTAGAGGTCTCGGGCTGGGATCCATATTGATAGATGAGGTAAATTATCTCTCGCATGTGCCTAACGAGGCGTAAAAAACTCACAAGACTAGATTAACTGTTTGAAAGTATTCAAAAATTTATAAGCATAGCTAATGCTCTCTGCATTTCAGTGCCTGCGGCAGTTACTCCAGTCAAACCGAAGATGGCGGTGGTTGCAGCTGCGAATCCGACTAAAATGATTTAGCAATGTAGTTCAACCACAGCCACGAAAATACAGAGCACAACGAAGCTAGGGCTGAAGAGCCGCCTGCGGCCCGAGGAGCCTCCGCCTGGCCAAATACCAGCGTAGCTTGTGAAAACGGCCATGAGCGTCAGCAGAGGATAGGTCCACGCCTTGCTCCATCAGCTTTGCTCTCGCCATGCAGTCATTTGTTCTGTTTCGAAGCCCGGCTTATCCGGCCGGCCTTCACCTCATCCGCGTAACCCACTAGCCTGTCAGCTTCCTCATAAAGTGTACCTACCAACCCCATCAGGGCTATGGCGTCTGCATCGCTTAGTTTTTCTGCGAGCTTGCCCAGGTCGATACAGGACTCCTCGAGATTTGAGGCGATCGCCTTGAGATCGCGGCGCAGTTGCTGGTTGGGCTTGGTGAGGGGCATGGAGGCCTCCGAGGTGATAGGCGCTAGATGTTGGCGCCTGCTCAGTATAAAGATGAGACGAAAGCCTCAATAGGCTCGGGCAGTAAATCCTGTGGGTGATCCCCGCCAAATGTTGCAATACCGCTTTCACCGGACGCGATCCCGGAGCTGATTACAGCCCCTGAAGAAACCTGAATTACGCTTATTTTGACCTCTACCTGGTCAGGGATCATCGACCATTCAGTTGCGCGATCTTCCCAATGCAGGATGGTCGGAAGAACTAGGATGTCTTGCCCGCTGCGCTTCGCTTTCTCTAAGGCCAGATCATAGCTCAAGGCTTCTGAATCCACCGTTACTCCTGCCGATCGCCTCGCAAACGCCGCGTAGAGGATTTGAGCTGTATTACGACCGGAGCCTTTGTAAACGTGGTCGCCGTATTCACCATCTACCGGAGTAGCGATGATTATCTTGTCCGTTCGATTGAGCTGCTGAGTTGAGACAGACTGACTTGGTAGCCATTGATGGGAGTCGGCACAGCCAGAAAGCGCTGCTATCAGGATTAGAACTGCGGGCATTCGCATCTCGATTTCCTTTTCAGATGTTCTGCAAAATTGAATCAAATCCCTTGATCAGTAAAACTTCTGCAGCGCCTGAACAACCACGCCCACGATCCGGCAGTTCTCGTCCACCGCCTCGATCGGGTAGCTCGGGTTCAGCGGTTTCAGGAACAGCCGGCCGCCATCGCTGACCAACTTCTTAAACGTCGCCTCATTGCTATCCGGTAGCTTGGCCACCACCAGCTTACCTGGCGCGACCTCAGCCTCGGTGTCTACTAGGATCAGCGTGCCTTCGGTGATGCTCTGGCCAGCGGGCGCCGTCATCGAGTCACCTTTGACCGTCAACCAGAAAGCGGGGCCTTTGGCGTCGTACTCCGAAAACTCATAAGTGTCCGAGATTCCAGTCGGATAGGGCTCCACGGCTTCTGCCCAGGCGCCGGCGGCAACCCAGCTAACTACCGGATAGCGGAATGATTTGGTGGGCTGGGCGGCAGGGGAGACGTTCGATTCAGAAGCCTCCCGCTCACCACCCTCGCCAATGGCCAGCCACTCAGCTCGGAAGCCGGTCGCTTTCGCCAAGGCGTAAAGGTTCTCCGGCCTGAGGCTTTTGCTCTCACCGGTAATCCATTGAGTGACGGCCGAATTAGCAACGCCGCAAAGCGATGCAATTTCCCCTTTCTTTTTACCGCTGACCTGTATGGCGCGGGCGATGCGTTCGTGTCTTTCCATGGACTCAATATTAAGTTAACTGAATTTAAGCATGCAGTAGGTGCAAAACACCGTTGATGCCATAACTTAAGCATGCTTAAATCGCGACAGGCTCGAACGAGGATGCGCAATGAATACGCATGAAGTCGCCGAATTCTTCGGCAGCAAGACGAAGCTGGCACTCGCTTTGGGCATCCGTCCAAGCGCCGTGACCATGTGGGGGGAAACGATTCCCGAATCCCGGCAGTACCAGATCCAGGTCCTTTCCAAGGGAAAGTTCAAGGCGACAAAGAAAGACCAAGCCGCCTGACAGGCGACCCCTGCTGCCCATGTAGCCAGTATCGGCCCATTCGGTCTACGAAGTAAGAAACCTGAAGTTGCTGGAGTTTTATCCAGTGGGTTTTAAGAGAGGCGAAGCGGGGAGCAGGGTGGGGAGGTTGGTGCTTCGGCGCTGAATTACAGGCAAAAAAAAGCCGACGGTCGAGGTCGGCTAATTCGATAACACTTTGTGAGGCCGATTATATGCAAACCCAGCCACATATCAATAGCGCTACCAATCTCGCGCCACGTTTTTCGCAGTCTGAAAACGTGGCGCGCAAATGCTCGTATTCAGTTCGACTGGCGGCCTGACATGCAATACACCGTCACGATTAGCCAGGTGAAGGCGCTGGAGTGGGGGCTGAATTCTCAGCAGGCCCTGCTGTTTGCCTTTGTCGGAGGTGCAGCATGAGCATGGGCCTTATGGTCGCCGCGATGAAGCTTCGCGTCGGGAATCCATTGCGCAAGCTGGTACTGATCAAGCTTGCCGACAACGCCAGCGATGTAGGCGAGTGCTGGCCGTCCTATCAGCACATCGCCGATCAGTGCGAGATCAGCAAGCGCTCTGTCATGAACCACATCACGGCCCTGTGTGATGCGGGATTGCTGCGTAAGGAAATTCGTAAGGGCGGACCTAAGGGGAATTCGTCGAACGTTTACTTCCTCACCCTCGAGGGAGGTGGTGCACCTCCTGCACCAGGGGTAGTGCAGCAGATTCACCAGGGTAGTGCAGCAGGTTCACCCCCTAGTGAATCTCCTGCACTAGGGGGTAGTGCAGCAGCTGCACCCAGAATCAGTAACTCTCTTGAACCAGTCATGGAACCGGTCATTGAACCAATTACGCCCCAGGCTACCGCCAAGGTCGTGACGGGGCAGGTCGTGCAACTCGTTCTGCAGCAACCACGTGTTGAGATTCCTGCCGACATGCCGGGGCCGAAGGACCAGGCCTGCAAGACTTTCAAAGTTTGGGCCAACTACGCCATGGCCTACCGCAAGCGCTACAGCGCCTGGCCGGTGTGGAACGCCAAGGCTGGCAAGCAGATGGCGTTGCTCGTCGACAGACTGGGCGCCGACGTAGCCCACCACGTCGCAGCGCATTATCTGAAAACCAGCGATGCCGCTGTGCTGCGCAAGTGCCACAGCCTCAACGAGCTGCTGGCCAACGCCGAGAGTTACCACACCCAGTGGGTGACCGGGCAGCGCATCAACGGCACGACGGCCCGCCAGATGGAACGAACCGAGGCCAACCTGTCCGCAGCGGAACAGGCCGCTCAGATGGTTTTGGCCAAACGCCAAGCAGGTGACCGCAATGAATACCTCTGAAATGAACGACCAGCAGGTTGCCGGACTGGCTGCTGCCATCTGCGCAACGGCCGAGGCCATGGGCCAGGAAATGAACCCAGGCACTGCCGCGATGATGGCCGAAGACCTCTGCGCGTACCCGGTACCCGTTGTCAAAGCCGCCTTGAAGGCCTGCCGTTTCGAGGTGAAGGGCAAGCTGGCTATGGCTGACATCCTGCAACGTGTCCAGACCTCCGACGGCCGCCCCGGGAAGGACGAGGCCTGGGCCATCGCCATGGCCACCAACGACGAATTTGAAACCGTGGTGCTGATCGACGAGATCCAGTTGGCTCTGGCTGCTGCGAAACCCATCTTGGATGGTGGCGACAAGATCGGTGCTCGCATGGCGTTCATCGACGCCTACCAGCGGTTCGTGAGTCAGGCCCGTGAGGATGCGAAGCCGGTCAACTGGCACGTGTCCGTGGGCTTCGACGCCAACCGTCGAATCCAGGCCGTAACCAAGGCCATGGAGCTGAAGCGTATTCCCCGCGAGCACGGCCAAAAGTACCTGGCAGACCTGAGCGTCGAGCCGGTCACCGAAGACGGGCGCGCGATCGCTGGCTTGGTCACCGGTACCGTCACCCGGCCGGAACCCGCCATTCGCGCAAAGCTTGAGATCGTTAAGACCTCGATGCTGCAAATGCGAAAGGCCAGCGCAGAGCGAAAGGATGAGATACGGATTGCAGCGGCTAACGAGTTGGCGGATCGCCGAGCGCTGCTGATAAAGCAGGTCCAGGAATTGGAAGAGAAGAGGGCGGCGAAATGACCAAACCAGCGAAACCTCGCCCAATGCCCGTGTACCTGGTGCTGCGCCGCCTGATTGATCCTGCCACCGGCAGGGAGGTGGCCGCGTTTGTGCCGTCCTCCGATGCTGACCGGTCGATCCTTCGTGAGCGTGATTTTCGGATCAATACCAAGATCCGCGCCGACCTGAAGCAGCCGCGCAACCCAAGGTTCAATGGCTTGGTCCACGGCCTGGGCCGGGTACTGAGCCAGAACATCGATCGGTTCTCTGGCAAGCAGTCCCACGACGCAATCAAGGCACTGCAACTTGAGTCGGGCGTGTACTGCGACGAGGAAGCATTCGACATACCTGGCCTGGGCCAACTCACCCGCAAGACACCCCGCAGCCTTTCCTACGATTCGATGGGGGAGGAGACATTCCAAGACTTTTGGCGCCAGTGCTGTGCGTATCTGGTACTGCATGACTGGCCGACGCTCACGGAAGAGCGCCTGACCGAAATGGCAGAGTTCGAAGTATTCAAGGAGGCCGCATGAAGCGCACCCCACTACAACGCAAAACCCCACTCACGTCCGGTGGGCCACGCCGCAAGCGCTGCCCAGAGTGCCGAGTGATGTTCACGCCTGCCCGCGGCTCGCAGGCGGTGTGCGGCGAGATCGAGTGCGCCATCGCTTACGGTAAGTCGGAGAAGGGGCAGGCGAACGCCAAGAAGGCCCTGGCGGATGTCGGTCGCCGCGAGATCAAGGTGCGCAAAGAGGCGCTGAAGACCCGGGTGGACCACATGAAGGACGCAGAGAAGGCCGTGCGCGACTACCGGCGCACCTATGAGTTGAGCATTGGTAGCGGCTGCATCAGTTGCGGCGAATCGCAGGAATCAATCCTCCACGCCCAGGGCTGGAAGACTGGCGGCGCATTTGATGCCGGGCACTTCCTTGGCAAGGGCGCTCGCCCAGAGTTGAGGCTGGTGCCCAGCAATATCTGGCTTCAGTGCAAAAGCTGTAATGCGGGGTCGTCGAAGTTCGCCCGCAAAGGCGAGACGGTTTCCCAGGGTTTCCGCACCGGCCTTATCGCCCGAATCGGCCTGGAGGCTGTCGAGGCGATGGAAGCCGACCACACGCCACGCAAAGAAACAGTAGAGCAATTGAAAGCCATCACTGCCGAATACCGGGCAAAGACCAAAGAACTTAAGAAGGGGCTCGCAGCATGAAACTGATCAACGCAAGGCAGGTATGGACCGAAGCTCAGCACGAATCGAACGCGTCGATCAGCGCTGCGGCAATTGACCGGGCAGAGTCGGCACCGCTCAAGACTGGCGGGAAAATTGGCAAGCGTGACGCGCAATTCCCGGCGATGAGCAGCGAGAAGGGGGAGGAGGCTGGGCGTTTCTCCGTGCCGGGGCAGCGCATCAGCATTAGCGAAACCAGGCGCACATCGGCGGGCAAGTCCACGGCCCGCGCCGCGCACCTGGCCACGATCGGTAAAGTCCTGCGCTCCATCGGAACCCTGCCATTCCAGGAGCAACAGTTCGGGCATTACCTGTATCACCCATGCATGACGCTCGCTCATGTACTCAACGCCGAGAAGCTGATCTGGAGTTGCGTGGACTTTTCCACCCTGACGGAAGCAAAGGAGGCGAAGGTGCATTGTCTTGTGACGATGGCCCTGCAGTCCTACAAGGTCGAGGCTCATGACGGAGCTCAGTGGGGGCCCGCTCGTATCGCCGAGGGCATGCTCCAGCTTTACGGCGTCCACATAGAGCCAAAAGTGTGGGATCGGGACTGGAAGGAAGCGTGGAATTTCCTGCGAGACGCCATTGAAGAAGTGGATATTCGTGTGCAGCAGCCTGTGTGGCAGGTAATTCATGCAGAAAAAGAAGAGGTAGCGGCATAAAGGTGTTGTCATGTTGGGGTTTTTGATGTACTTTCCCCATAGTGCACAAGTAACGCGAAACGCACACGAAACCCTGAACCCGGCCAAGCGCCGGGTTTTTTATTACCGAATCGCAGGCGAAAGACCGGAAAGACCCTCCTGCTCAATTGATGTCCGAGGATCTACCGATGACGAAAATCACCCGATGCAAGATGACTCTCCGCTCCAAAGGGCCTGTTCAGGGCTCGACGGAATCACTGACCCGCCTGCACTTCGGTGCCGTGTGGTCGGCCAATCCGGCGGAAGAGGATGCGATCTATGGCAAGTACACGCCATACGGTGAATACACCGTAAATGTGGCCGCTGACCGCGCAGAGCATTTCGAAGAAGGGAAGGACTATTACTTCGATATCTCGCCAGTTTTCTGAGGCTGCTGGGATACTCCTCGATTAAGTTCGGCGCGAATATCCCGAACGCGACCGTCGGAGAGAAGTTTTCCACGTAGGCTCAAAACGTGGCCATTTACATGGGATCTATGCGTGCTGTACTCGGATATTACTGCGTGCGGGATTGATACTGCCTCTACTACCTCGTATGACTCGCTGAAAATAACTGCGATCAGTTCGTCGAAATCGCCTTTATCTAAATTGCGTATTACGCCTAGCTGTCTGGATTTGTTGTTAGGGCTGATTCGGCGGGCCTTGATCTGAATTTTTTTGCCATCTTCAGATTCTGCGTCATGGCCGGCAGATGAGTTCTTGGCGAGCTTCAATCCCAGGGCTGAAGCAACCAGCCATTCAGCGTAGTCGCCGACGGGATTGTTCATTGTTCTCAGGATTCCACGAATTCTGAGCTCCGCTATTACTTCAGACTGAAGCCTGAGCAAATCTTTGGTTTGGATGTTGGCGAGATCCATCGTGCGAGAGTCCTGTAATGCAGAGCAAATGGCGACGTTTGCATTGAGTAGCGCCGAGTGTCGCTACTTTAAACCTACAGCCCTCGGTAACGCTCGTGCGTCGATACCTAGATAGTCTTCGGCTGACAGCGGGAAAGACTGCGCACCTATTCAGGGCCTCGACATTGATCGGGGCTTTTTCGTTTTCGGCCCCACCACACCCATTGCTCCGAGCTGGGAGTGCTGCTGGGGCTGATTCAAATTCGCAGGTCATGGCCTGCTGTATCCCTAACTCCCTGACGGGGAGGAACCGAGATGTCCAACATGCCAGACAAACCAGACACCTGGCTCATCGTGCTTGCATGGCTGAGTCAGCATTCGCCAACGCTTTATGCTGCCGGGCTATCTGCCTTGATGGCTGGTATCAGGATCATCTATGGCGGCGGTACCCGGCGCCAGGCACTGCTTGAGGCGGCAATCTGCACCTTGATCACGATTGGTCTGATCCCAGTCCTTGAATACTTCGGTCTGCCGCAGAACCTTGCGACGGCTGCCGGGGTGTTTATCGGGTTCCTGGGCGTGAAGAAGCTGGCCGACTTTGCTGATCGGGTCGCCGAATTCAAGTTTCCCAGGAGCGGTGCGGGGCAGTAATCCGCGCCACGTTTTCGAATGCGCCAAATCGTGGCGCTAGATAGGAGCAGGGCATGGGCGACCAATCAGGCGAGCACGTCCACTACTGGGATGATGGCCGAGGCCGGCGGGAAGTGATCATCGACGGCCAGCGAGTTGACGGTGTGACCTACTGCGACACCAAGGCCGGTATAGCTGTTGTCCTGGATGCTCCGCTCAAGTCCTCCGATGGAGAGCATGTCGACTTCCACCCTGTGTGGGGTGAGATCAGTGTCATCTATTGCGGCGGCTATGCCGGCGCCAACAAGACGTTCCGCGTGGGAGAGGGGCCGGTATTCAATGAGTAACGTAACCCGCCTGCGCCACGCGCTACCGTTGAGCCAGGACATAAATGCAGCGGTAAGCGCTCTCGACAAGGCTATTGCTGATGCCGTTGACGCCGCCAAGGAAGCCGGGCTGCCCCAGGGCCTGGTCATTGGCTTGCTCCACGGCCATGCCCACGCACAAACACATCAGATGGTGAGCGAATGACCGTCAAGGTTCTGGAGTTCAAGCGGGAAGACTGGCGCGACGCGTCAAAGACCCTGCGCAAGATCGCCGACGACATGGACGCGGGTGAGCATCCTGAATGCACCGTAGGCGCCTTGACGCTGATCGGTGCGAAGGGAGAGGTGACTGTGTTCGGCCTCGGTCCTAAATGCGACGACCTGCAATGCCTCGGTGCGATGCGCCTGGGTGAGCAGAAGCTGATTGATGTGCTGCTGGATGGCGGGGAGGGGTGAGCTTTCCTCGCACTACTAGGATGGTGGGCCGAGATCGTGTAATGCCATACTTCCAGTCCAAATCGGATGGAGGTGTGTATGGGATTTCCACTTGTGACTGAGCAGGATCAAAATAAAGTTCGATATCTGGTTCGTGATTCGGAGCAGGTTGCCAAAACGGCCCGCAACTTGAGTGAGCGATTTGCTCAGCTGTTTGGCCAGGATCATCCCAAAGAATATTGGGGCGTGACTTTCGTGCCAGAAGGCACGGGCGAGTCTGCAAGTCTGACTTGTCCTTTTGGTATTGCGAGGGTGACCACAACCATTCATGTCGGCAATGATGGTGTCTTCGGTCGGTACATAGTGGAAAGATCAGTCAAGAATATCGACGGTGCGGATTCATGGCGCGCGGTATGGCTCGTCCGAATTAGCAAAGACGGGGTGGTTTATACGCAAGAGGAAGGCGGTGAGCCTATCGAAATCCGTGATAGCTACCCCGGAAGCTCGAACAATGATATCGGGCGACTCGGCTTGTCGATGCTTTACTCGATAGGCGCAAACTGAACACTGAATGAAAGTTGCTGAAACCATGCCCTGCGTATCTGCGGGGCATTTTACTTTGTGGGGAGGGGCGTTATGGATCGACCATACCCGCCATCGTCACTGCTTGAACTGTCGGACCTGTCCGACTTCGGTATCCGCCTGACACCCGCTCCTGAAGTGTGGGAATGGCTCCAGGCCGAGATCCTTGCCGACACCGGCAGCATTCACAACGAAGACCATGCCCACCTACTGGATGCAGACATCAGGATCATGTGGGCGTCGTCGAGCTTCGAGAAGCAGGGTAGGACGGTTCTGGGCCAAGCCGAGCAGGTAGCGTTCCGCGCCGGCGGTTGGCAGAAGGCCCGAATGGAGCAACAGATGCGTGATTGGTTCGGTGATGTGCCGACCTTCATCATCACTCTGGCCGCCGACTACTGCGCCCAGTGCAGCGACACCGACTTCTGTGCCCTGGTAGAGCATGAGCTTTACCACATTGCCCACGCCAACGATAAGTGCGGCCAGCCTGCCTTCACGAAGGAAGGGGCGCCGAAGCTAGAGATGCACGGCCACGACGTCGAAGAGTTTGTAGGTGTCGTCCGTCGCTATGGTGCAAGCCCTGACGTTCAAGCGTTGGTGGATGCTGCAAACAGTCCTGCTGAGGTGGGGAAATTAAACATTGCGAGGGCCTGCGGAACCTGTCTGCTGAGATCGGCCTGATTCTTGACAGGCTCTAGACGGATGAGAATTTATGGCAGCCCTGAAAAATGAGGTGAAGAGCTTCATCGTTCAGGCGCTGGCCTGCTTTGACACCCCATCCCAGGTGGTGGAGGCCGTCAAGAACGAATACGGGCTTGTGGTGAGCCGCCAGCAGGTGGAGACGCATAACCCAACTAAGTCTGCTGGGAAGGGGCTGGCGGTGAAGTGGCAGACCCTGTTCCACGACACTCGCAAGCGATTCCGCGAAGAGACCGCAGAGATACCCATCGCCAATCGCGCCTATCGGCTTCGTGGCCTGGGGCGAATGGCTGAGAAGGCCGAGAGCATGCGCAACCTGGCGCTGACCGCTCAGTTGTACGAGCAGGCCGCCAAAGAGGTGGGCGACGTATACGTGAATCGCCGCCTCGAACCTGAGAAACCTCTGGGCTCCCAAGCGGACCAGCAGCACGCCGTTGCTGAGTACACCTTGGAGCCTGATGAGAATGTCCCCGCTACCCCGTACCTTTGACCCGCCGGTGAAGCTGACGCCTAAGCAGGCGAACATTTACTGCTGGGGCTTCCAGCCTGAGGCCCGCTTCCGCGATGCGGTGTGTGGCCGCCGGTTCGGCAAGACGTTCCTGGGCAAGGCCGAAATGCGCCGTGCTGCCCGCCTGGCTGCTGAGTGGGGCGTGAGTGTTGAGGACGAGATCTGGTATGGCGCGCCGACGTTCAAGCAGGCCAAGCGTGTGTTTTGGCGGCGCCTGAAGCAGGCTATCCCCGAAGTGTGGCGTGCACACCGCCCGAACGAGACTGAGTGCTCAATTACCCTCAAGTCTGGCCACGTCATGCGCGTGGTGGGGCTCGACAACTACGACAACCTGCGGGGCTCCGGCCTGTTCTTCGTCCTGGTGGATGAATGGGCAGACTGCCCGTGGGCGGCGTGGGAAGAAGTGCTGCGGCCGATGCTATCGACTTGTCAGTACCAGATTCCAGACGTTGGTATGCGAAAGGGAGGCCATGCACTGCGCATTGGCACTCCGAAGGGATTCAACCACTGCTACGACACTTATCTGGACGGCAAGCCAGGCGGCGAGCCAGACCACAAGAGCTGGCAGTACACCTCGTTACAAGGCGGAAACGTTCCTCCTGAAGAGCTGGAGGCAGCCCGCCGGAAGATGGACCCGCGCACCTTCCGGCAAGAGTACGAAGCCGGCTTCGAGAACTACGCAGGCGTCGTCTACTACACGTTCAATCGCGATGAGTGCCGAACCAGCGAGCGAATCAAACCGGGCGAGGCGTTGCACATCGGCATGGACTTCAACGTCATGAAGATGGCGGCCGTTGTCTATGTCGTGCGTAACGATCTGCCGATGGCCCTGGATGAATTTCATGGTGTTCGGGACACGCCTGAGATGATCGAGAAGATCCAGGCACGGTTCCCTGGTCACTCGGTGGCGGTCTATCCCGACGCCAGCGGGCAGAACACCAGTAGCAAAAACGCGAGCGAGTCCGACTTGTCTCTGCTGAAAAAAGCAAAATTCACGGTGATCGTCGACTCCACAAACCCTGGTGTGAAAGACCGCGTGAACTCGGTAAACGCCATGTTCTTGAACGCCTACGGTGAGCGACGACTGAAGGTCAATATCGACCAGTGCCCTCAGCTCACCTTGTGCCTGGAGCGACAGACCTACACCGACAAGGGCGAGCCTGACAAAGACCCGAAGAAGGGCCATGACCACATGAACGACGCGGCGGGCTACTTCATCGCCAAGCGTTACCCGATCAAAGCAATCGTCACCTCCATCAAAATGGGATACGCCCGATGAGCAACGACGTCTCCTTCAAGCGGGCGGAATACATCGCTGTGCTGGATCGCTGGGCGACCGTTCGCGACGTCTGCGCCGGCCAGCACCGGGTTGTCGACCGACTGCCGTACATTAACTCACACGACAAGTCGCCTGAGAACGTAGACCGGAACAAGGCCTATCGCGAACGTGCGGTATTCAAGAACGCCACTGGGCACACCCGTAACGGGCTGCTCGGCCTGGCGTTCCACAAAGACCCAACGTTGACGGTGTCGAAGAAGCTGGAATACCTGCAGGACAACGCCAACGGCTCGGGCGTGAGCATCTACCAGCACTCGCAGGGCACGCTGGAGAAGGTGCTTGAGGCCGGTCGGCATGGCCTGTACGTCGACTATCACCAGGACGACGGTATCGGCGGCCACTCGGTGATCCTTTCCTACTGCGCTGAAGACATCATCAACTGGCGCACGGGCATGGTGAATGGGCACAGCGTGCTGACCCTGGTGGTGCTGCGCGAGTCGCCCGAGATACCTGAAGGCTTTGGGTTCAAGACGGTTGAGCAGTACCGGGAGTTGGCGCTGGAAGGCGACGGTTTCGTTTGCCGCGTTTGGCGCCGGTCTGGGCCGAAAGGTGGCGGGCCATTGGCGGTCACCGAAGAGTTCAGGCCGGAAGGAGTCACTGGGCGCCTCAAGGAGATCCCGTTCACCTTCGTTGGCGCACAGAACAACGATCCAAGCATCGACGAGTCGCCGCTCTACGACATCGCCATGATCAACCTGGGCCATTACCGGAACAGTGCCGACTACGAAGATAGCGTTTTCTGGTGTGGGCAGGCTCAGCCCTATATCTCAGGTCTCGATGAGCAATGGCGTGACCACATGGAGAAAAACGGCATTTACGTCGGTTCCCGGGCGCCAATGCTGCTTCCAGCCGGCGGCGCCTTCGCCTATGCGCAGCCACTACCGAACACCCTGGTCAAAGAGGCCATGGCCGACAAGAACCAGATGATGATCGAGCTGGGCGCCCGGATGGTGGTTGCGTCACTTGCTACCAAGACCGCTACGGAGTCCCGCGGCGATCAGTCAGCCTCAACATCGGTGCTGGCTGGCTGCGTGGCGAACGTCAGCGAGGCCTACACCCGGGCAATCATGTGGTGCTGCGCCTACATGGGCATCACCGACAAGAAAGTCGCCTACCAGGTCAATCAAGAGTTCGTCGAGCTGACGGCCGATCCGCAGATGATCACGGCCTTGGTGGGCTTGTGGCAGAACGGCGGCTTCGCGAAAGCGGATCTTCGAGCATATCTGCGCAAGCTTGGACTGATCGCACCAGAGCGCACCGACCAACAGATCGACGGCGAGCTGGAAGAGCAGGGCGACGGCCTGGGCCTGGACGACGAGGACAAAGTAGATGGCGGTGAACCAAGCGATACTTGATGCAACCATCCGGCACGCAGTGTTCCTCGAAAAGCTCAAGGCGGGGGAGGTGGGCAAGTTCGCTCCCTTCCTCAAGGAGATTGACCGGTCTATCCGTGAGCGGCTGATCCAGGCGGACCTGACCGAGTACAACGTCAAGCGCCTGGAAGCACTGCTGAAAGAGGTCGACAGCCTGTTGCTGGGCATCTTCGACCGCTACAGCGCGCAACTGAACCTCGACCTGGTGGACATCGCCAACTACGAAGCGCAGTTCGAAGCGACGAGCTTGGCCCGATCAGCGCCGGTTGGCGTGTCGCTCGACGTCGTGGCACCGACGGCTGCTGCAATCCGAACCGCAGTGCTGACGAACCCGCTCAGCGTGCGCGGTGCCGGCGGCGGGAAGCTGCTCAAGGCCTTCATTAAGGGGTGGACTGGCGCCGAACGTGAGCGCGTCACCGGTACCATCCGGCAGGGCTTCTTCGAAGGACAGACGAATTTTCAGATCATCCGCAACATTCGCGGTACCAAGGCGGCCGGCTACAAGGACGGCATTCTTGCCACCACCAACCGCAATGCCAGCACCGTCGTGCACACCGCCATTCAGCATGTGTCATCCCAGGCGCGGATGGCGGTGGCCAAGGCCAACACGGATATCGTCGAAGAAATCCAGGTGGTGGCCACGCTGGACAGCAAGACCAGCCAGCTATGTCGCTCGATGGACAAACGCCGGTTTCCAGTCGATTCAGGCCCACGGCCGCCGTTTCACCCGAATTGCCGTACGACGTTCGTTCTGCTGACCAAACTTAGCGAGATGTTCGCCAAGGGAGCTACCCGCGCTTCGGTGGGTGCCAATGGCGGCCAGCAGGTCAGTGCAAGCCTGGATTACTACCACTGGCTCCAGCAGCAGCCAGCTTCGTTCCAGGACGTTGCTATCGGCCCAGTCCGGGCCAGGCTGTTCCGCGAAGGCGGGCTGACTGTCGAGCGATTCACTGAGCTGCAGCTGGATCGCAACTTTGCGCCGCTGACCCTGGCGCAGATGAAAAGCTTGGAGCCGTTGGCATTTGAGCGAGCAGGGCTAAATTGATTTTTTGATGTAGTATCACTTGGCCATCAATATCAGTGTCACAAGGAAGCGAAGTATGACCGAGCACTATCACTATCCTGAAAAGCTGGAGCCTGTGCAGGTGAATCTTGACCAGCAAACAGATGAGCAGCTTCAGAAAAACTATGCTCAAACCATGTACAACACCTATGAATTGAGCGACGACCAGCTTCGAGAGCTCCATAGCGCTGGAGTTGGAACGGGTAGCCCTTTCGATGGTAACTGGGTTCCAGCGCGGGTAGTCCATATCAACGGTGAAGTGGTTATTCACCTCAAGCCCTGCGGCACTACGACCTACACAGTATTACCCTTCACCAGATAGGTTTTGCCAGAGCTACTTATCAACTCTGAACATCTTTAAGCCCAGCCAATGCTGGGCTTTTTTGTGCCTGCAAAGCGGGCCAACCAAACCCAAGGGGTGCATCAACGTGGCAGAAGAAAACGAAATCGACCTGGAGAACCCGGCAATCAAGGCCGCTATCGCGACTGCCGTTGAAGCATCTGTTTCCGGTTTGAAAACCAAGAACTCGGAACTGCTGGGCAAGCTGAAGGAAACCTCCGGCAAGCTGACCCAGTTCGAAACCCAGTTTGAAGGCATCGACATCGACGCCGTCAAAGGCCTGCTCAGTCGTGCCGGCCAGGACGAAGAAACCAAGCTGCTGACCGAGGGCAAGGTGGACGAGGTCTTTAACCGCCGCACTGAGCGCCTGCGCGGTGACTACGACAAGCAGTTGAAGGCCATCAGTGAGCGCGCCGAGAAGGCCGAATCCTTCGCCGCCAAATTCCAGGGCAAAGTCCTGGGCGACTCGGTACGCGGCGCAGCACTGAAAGCCGGCGCTCTACCTGAAGCAACCGACGACATCATCCTGCGCGCCAAAGGCGTGTTCACCCTTAACGAAGATGGCGATGCGGTCGCCGTTGATGAATCCGGCCAGGTCATCCTCGGTAAAGACGGCAAGACCCCTCTGACTCCGCTCGAATGGGCGGAATCTCTGCGTGAAAGCGCACCTCACCTGTGGCCAAGGGCTTCAGGGACATTTGCCCCGGGCGGGGGTGGCGGCAAGGCTGCATTCAAGCGCTCCGAAATGACCTCCGAGCAGAAGCGCGACTTCCAGCGCAAGCACGGCCAAACCGCATATCTGCAATTGCCCAAGTAAGGGGATTTACCCATGGCTACAACCGTTAACAGCGACCTGATCATCTACAACGATGAGGCGCAGACCGCATACCTGGAGCGAGTCCAGGACAACCTGGATGTGTTCAACGCATCCTCCAATGGCGCGATGGTGCTCGACAACGAGCTGATCGAAGGTGACTTCCGCAAGCGCGCCCTCTACAAGCTGAATGGCTCGCTGGAACATCGCGACGTCAACTCCGAAGGCAAGGTAACTGCCAAGAAGATCAGCGCCGGGGAAGCTGTCGGCGTCAAGGCTCCCTGGAAGTACGGCCCGTACCAGACCACCGAAGAGGCGTTCAAGCGCCGCGGTCGTCCGGTCGAGGAGTTCTCCCAGATCGTTGGTGCCGACGTTGCTGACGCGACCCTGGAGGGCTTCATCCAGTACGCAACGGCTGGTCTGCGTGCCGCTATTGGCTCTAACGCTGACATGGTGGTCTCGGCCAACATCGAAACCGACGGCAAGAAGACCCTGACTCGCGGCATGCGCAAGTTCGGCGACAAGTTCGGCCGGATCGCCCTGTGGGTCATGCACTCCAGCGCTTACTTCGACATTGTCGATGAAGCGATCACCAACAAGATCTACGAAGAAGCTGGCGTTGTGATCTACGGCGGTCTGCCTGGCACCCTGGGCAAGCCTGTATTGGTAACCGACACCGCGCCGGCGGATGTCATCTTCGGCCTGTTGCCGAATGCCGTAACCATCACCGAGTCGCAGGCCCCGGGCTTCCGTTCGTACGAAGTTAACGACGAAGAGAACCTGAGCATTGGCTACCGCGCGGAGGGCACCGTGAACATCGACGTGCTGGGTTATAGCTGGAAAGCCACCACTGGCGGTTCCAACCCAACCCTGGCCGCTGTCGGCTCCGCTGCAAACTGGGTCAAGCACGCGGGCAGCAACAAGGTCACCGCCGGCGTGATGATCAAGCTCACTGCGACGCCTCCTGCCTCTGGCGGCTAAGTCTCATACTCAACGCGCGGTCAGCGATGGCCGCCTTGGAGAAATACATGGAATTGACTTACAGCAACCAACTCTCCGGCTTCGACCCGGAGAAGCGTTACCGCAACCCGGAACACTTCGACAAGCCAGAAGCGGGAGTGACCAGTGTGCTGGTAATCGGCCATTGGCCGAGCGTTGTTGATGCGTACGAAGCGGCCGGTATTGATGTGTCGGTGAAGGAGGCCAAGCGGGTGCAGATTGTTGGCGCCGCCAATCAGGTCGAACTGGAAAAAATCATCGCGACTTTGCGTGCTGAGCATGGATCGATCCAGATCCTAGTTGACGCTCTGGAAGCTGGCGAGATTCACCGTCCCGAGTCGGGCGAGCTGGCGCTACGCTTGTTCGAAGTGCTGGGCACCATCCATGTCTCAGTTGGCGAACTGACCGCCGAGCGTGACGGCCTGCTTCTTACTGTCGACGGGCTGCGTGATGAGGTTGAAGCGCTGAAGGAGGCCGCCATCACGCCGCCGGCTGGAGAGGCTGGTGAAATCGCGTCGCTGAAAGCAAAGCTCGATGAGGCGCAGGTTCCGTACCGGGCCAACGCTTCTAAAGAATCCCTGGAAAAGCTCGTCGCTGAGCTGACCAAGGAGTAATACTGCTGGCTGTCGGTTACCTGGCGGCCACTCTTCAAACCATTCCAGCGAGTTAACGCATGACACTGATCATCGAGGACGGCACCGGCAAGCCTGACGCCGAAAGTTACGCGAGCGCCGAGGATCTGGCCCGGTATGCCGTGAAATTCGGCACGGTCATTCCAGCAGGTGTTCCTGAGCAGGAAGCGTTGCTGCGCCGGGCCGCTTTGGCTATGGATGGAATGACCTGGAAGGGCCGCAAGACCAGCAGCGAGCAGGGGCTGGCCTGGCCGCGCCAGGAGGTGCGGTTGGATTATGAGATCAAGCCGAACAACTACCTTCCGGCGAGGATCCAGTACGGGCAGATGGCCCTGGCTGCTGAGATCTATCAGGACGATATCGACCCGGTGGAAAAACGCAAAGGCGCGGTGCTGCTGGATCGTGTCGAAGGTGCGGTAACCCGGCAGTATGCGGCTATCCCGTCCACCAGCAACCGGCTGCTGCCGGCAGCGCCGGATCGGCCGAGCGCCACTCAGTTTGCTGATTACCTCCAGAAAAGGGGGCTGTTTGCTGTGCGGGCATAATCGGGCGTAGGCTTGCGACTCCATCAAAAAGGAAGTCGATATGGCAGAGCATCAGATAGTTAGAAAACACCCGAATCAGGATGAAAAAGACGCTTGGGATGCTTATGCCAGCGCTGCTCTTTCCTCGCTTGTTGCTATAGGAAGCGAGCCAAATAAACTGGCGGCTTCAAAGGCCGCACAGTTCGCTACCTTGCTACTCAACGAGCGGAGAGAGTTGTTCCCTGAGAAAAAGGCGACGGCTCGAAGCGTGCCTCTCAAGCTTTAACTCAAACTGCCCAGCCACCGCGCTGGGCTTTTAACATCTGGAGCCACCATGGCCTTCTACGACGAAATGGCCGTGATGGCTCTGGAGATGATCACAGAGTTCGGCCAACCTGTAACCATCAGCAAGACGGAGCCGGGCGAGTACGACCCAGAGACTGGCGGCGAGTCGCCAGGTGCGACCGTCGAGCAAACCGCCCAGGGCATCCTCATCGACTTTACCGGCCTCGAATTTCAAAACAACAGCCTCATCCGGCAGGGCGACAAGAAGCTCAAGATCGCCGCGAAGGGCTTGGCCTGGGTGCCCGGCCTGCTCGACAAGGTGGTCGCCCAAGGCCGCACCTGGTCAATCGTCCCTCCGCTGAAAGAGGTCAACCCTGCTGGCACTCCGATCCTGTATGAACTGCAGGTACGGTCGTGAGCCGGGCCGGCGCCGGACAATCCGGCAGCTTCGCCTTAAGCCTGGCCGAGTTCGCCGCCCAAGCCGGTGAAGCCATCGACGCCAGCGTGCGTGAGATCATCATCGAAGTCGGCAGCAGCCTGATCCGCATGTCTCCTGTGGGCAACCCGGAGATCTGGGCACAGAACGCCGTAGCGACCCAGTACAACAAGGCTGTCGACGAGCACAACAGCGCTCTGCGCAGCGATCCGACCAACCTCACGAAAGGTGGCAGGCTCAAGAAGGGCCGCAAGCTACACGACGGCATGGATGTTATCGCCCCAGAAGGCTATGTCGGCGGCCGGTTCCGGGCGAACTGGCACATCTCGCTCGGCGTGGTCGAAAACGTCACATTTGACGAGGTAGACCCCAGCGGCGCCGAAACCACTGCCGCGCTCGTCGCGGCAATGAGCGACTTCACCGCCGGCCAGATGGCCTACATTATCAACAACTTGCCCTATTCGATCCCGCTGGAGTTCGGCCATTCGACCCAGGCCCCTGGCGGCATGGTCCGGGTAACCGTGGCTCGCTTTCAGCAGATCGTGGTGGAGGCCATAAGGAACAACCAGGTATGAGTCACGCACGCGCCCGTCAGGCCATCGAAACGAAGCTGGCCGTATGGGCGGCTGCGCGCCCGATACGAGTGGCCTACGCAAACCAGCCTTTTACACCAAGCACCTCTGAAACGTACCTGCGAGCCTACCAGCTGCCGGCCAGCACCACCTGCCGCTATCTCGGCGGGGAGGCTTACGAGTACGCCGGTGTTTATCAGGTCAGCATCGTCTGCCCCTCTGCGCAGGCCATGGCCACCGCCGAGACGCTAATCGATGAGTTGACGCGGCTGTTTCGCGTCGACACAGCTCTGACCCGCAATGGGTTCGAAGGCTTGATCACCGAGCCTGTAGATCAGGGGCCAACCATCACAGAGTCGGCGACCTACACGGTCCCGGCCAGCTTCACCTATCTGGGTGTCGCAGACCAACCGCCCGCTGGGGCATAACCTACCGCCGCCAGGCGGGCACTCAAGAGGAAATACACCATGGCCGCACGCTTCCCGCTGCCGAACGGCGCTGTGCTGGAGATCGCCAGCGTTATGGGCTCCGCAGTCGCCTTCACCACATTGACCAATGCAAAATCGCCAGTCGCTGCGTCTGTAGGGCACAGCATTGAAAACGGCGACGTCCTGCTGATCAACTCTGGTTGGGCGCTGATCAACGACCGCGCAGTAAAGGCTTCCGGCATTACTGCTGATGCTTTCGCTCTGGCCGGCCTCAACACCACCAATACCGACAAGTACACCGTGGGCGCAGGTGCTGGCTCAGTGATCCCGGTATCCGGCTGGACGCAGATCTCCAAGGTCACGTCTTTCACATCTTCCGGCGGCGAGCAGCAGTATCAAACTGTCGGCTACCTGGAGGATGACGACGACAAGCAGTTTCCAACCAACCGCAACCCCACGACGATTACCATCGTTGTAGAGGACCAGCCAACGGCCCAGTACGTCGAAACTGTTGAAGGTTATGACGATACCAAGGAGTTGGCGGTGGTCCGCATGAAGCTGCGGAACGGCGATCAAATTCTCTACCCGGGCTATGTGAGCATCACTCCCGACCCGACGATGGAGCGCAACAACGTGATGACGCGCACTATCAGCATCGGGCTTTCTGCTCGTTCGCTTCGCTACTTGGCTGGCGCATAAGGACTTCCCATGGCAAAGATCAGGATCGCCCAGAGCCCAACATTCAAGGCATTCGTGCTGATCCCAATTGTTGGAGAGGAGCCCGAAAAAATCGAGTTCACCTTCAAGTATCGGGATCGCCCGGGACTTGCCGCCCTATTCGATGAATGGAGCGCAAAGGGGAGGGAGATGCGCGAGAGCTTCGGTGAGGCGACCACATTGTCCGATGTCGTCGCAGCTGAGACGGAGCTTCAAGTGCAGCAGATCAAGGACCTAGTTGTAGGCTGGGGCTTCGATGACAAGTTCGACGACAAGAGCATCCAGGCCCTTGTTAAGTCCTGTTATGGCACCGCCGAAGCGGTCGTCAGCGCTTATCAGGACGCGTTCAGCCACGCTCGCCTGGGAAACTGATAGCGGCAGCCAAGGCAATGTACGCAAGCGGCCAATCTGCTGAGCAGTTGGCTGCTCTCGGGCTGACGGCTGCCGATCTCGATGAGGAAGATGTTGAGGTCTGGCCTTGCAACTGGCCGGCCTTCCTGCTGTTCAATCGTATGTCTACCCAGTGGCGAGCAGGCGCCGGCGGCGCGATCGGTCTCGACTACAGCTGCATCCGCGACGTGGCCGGGTTCCTCGGCATCAAGAAAAAGAAGCTCGCTGAAATCTTCCCTGACCTTCAAGTCCTGGAAGGCGAAGCCCTGCGCGTCATGGCGGAGGAAAGGGAAAACAGCCCGTAACCACGGGCACTTATTCAAGGTGAGTCGATGAACATTGCAGAACTCGGCGTCAAGATCGACTCGGCCGATGCGATCCAGGCAAAAACGAGCCTGGATGAAATGGCGAAGGCCGGCGGCCGGGCCGAGCAGTCCGCCGTTTCGCTGATGAACGAAATGCAGGCGCTGGAGAAATCGCTTTCCACCAGTGCCAAGACCACACAGGACCTGGCAAAGCAGCGTGATGCGCTCGCCAAACTCACCAAGACCGGCGCCTATGGCGAGGCAGAGGCGGCGAAGATCTCCGCGCAGCTCGACAAGCAGCAGGTGGCTCTGGCCAAGTCTGCCTTGGATGAGCAGAAGGCCCTGAACAGCCTTCTGGGTGCCATCGACCCGGCCCGCGCTGCTCTGGCGAAGCTGGATACCCAGGTCGAGCAACTTGGCAAGCACTTCGACGAGGGGCGTATCAGCCAGGATCAGTACAACAGTGCCCTGGGCAAGATCGACAAGGACTACGCCAAGCTCGAAAAGACCGCCACGGGATTCGACAAGCTGCGCCTCGGCACCCGTCAGGCGCAGGAAAACGTTGTGCAGCTGGGTAATGCGCTGTCCTCTGGCGACTGGGGTAGCGGCGTACGCGCCGTGGCTCAGTTGGGCGCGGGCGCCGGGGCGGGTGCTGCGGGGCTGCTTGCCATTCTGGGGCCGCTGGCCCTGGCCACAGCAGCCGTTGGCGGCCTAGCTGTTGCCTACTACAAAGGTAGCGAGGAGCAGGACCGCTACAACAAATCACTGATCCTCACCGGTAACTACGCCGGCATCAGTGCTGGGCAGCTTGGCGATATGGCCCGGCAGGTGAGTGCCACTGTCGGCACGACCGGGCAGGCAGCTGAAGTTTTGGCCCTGCTGGCTGGTAACGGGAAGATCGCCGGCGAGAGTTTTACCGGCATTACCCAGGCCGCCGTTTCAATGCAGGAAGCCACCGGCAAGGCGGTGAGCGAGACGGTCGCCGAATTCTCCAAGCTGGCAGACGACCCGGTGAAGGCCTCTGCTGCACTGAATGAGCAGTATCACTACCTGACGGCCTCGGTTTACTCGCAGATTGCCGCACTGGAAGCGCAGGGGGACCATGCGGGTGCCGTGAAGCTGGCCACCGAGCAGTACGCCGACGCCATCAACGAGAGAACTCCGAAGATTCTGGAGAATTTGAGTTGGTGGGAGAAGGGTTACAACGCGGTGACGCGCGCGGCAGACAATCTCAAGAATATCGGGCGCCCAGATATCGGCGCAGACATCGAGCAAGCTCGGCAGGATCTTGCTCGAGCGCAGGCTGGAGATATAGGCGCCTTCCAAAATAAAGATGCGATGGTCGAGCTGTACACCGACCGACTCAATCTGTTGGAGGACCAGAGGGACGCCCAGGCCGATATCGCTAAGTGGGAAGGTGATCAGGCCAAGGCGCAGCTAGCGTCTCAGCAAGCGATGGTCAAAGTTGATGCGCTGACCAAGTCGACATGGACGAACGAGCAGAAACGAAATGAGGCTCTCAAGGAGTATCGCCAGCAACTTGAGGACATCCGAAAAACAGATCCCAACGATTCTCGCCTCAACCAGTCAGCGATCGACAAAAACATCTCGAACATCAACGCGAAGTTCAAAGACTCGAAAGCTGCAGGTACTCCAGTTGATCTGACCGGTTTCAACGGAACCAAGAACAACCTGGCCGGAATCGTCAACGAGTACAAAAACGCTCAGAAGGAACTGGACGCCGCACAGAAGGCTGGCCTGGTATCGCAGTCGGACTACGCCCTGAAGCGCGAAGCCATGATCGGTAATGAGCGCGATGAGGTGACAGCCGCTTACGAGGCTGAGATCGCCGCGCTGGAGGCCGCCAAGGGCAAGAAGACCACTTCTGTGGCGCAGAGCATCCAGCTGGACCAGAAGATCGCAGACGCGCGAGCAGGGATGGTAAAGGCGCAGAAGGACGCCGACAGCCAGCTCGAGGTGTTGGCTACCAATGAGACCGGGCGCCTGGCCAAGCAGGAGCGGGCAATCAGCTCGTACGTGCAGGCGCTGGGGCAGCAACAGCGAGCCCTGAAGCTTGCCGGCCAGCGTGCGGTGCTCGGCGTTGGCCAGGGAGATCGGCAAAACGCGCTCAACGGGGAGCTGAACAGCCAGCAAGATCGGTTTGCTCAGCAGTCGCTGGATCTGGAAAACCAGCGCTCCGATCCATCGCGCAATATGTCGGACGAAGAGTTCACCCGAAAATCGCAGGCGCTCGCAGATGCGAACAAGAAGGCGACCGATCAGATCCGGCAAAACTACGCGGATGTGGCGGCCGCTCAGGGTGATTGGACGAAGGGCGCGACATCGGCCTGGGAAAACTATCTGGATTCGGCACGGAACGTGGCAGGGCAGACCAAGAGCCTGTTCGGCAACGCGTTCAGCTCGATGGAGGATTCAATCGTCAACTTCGCCATGACCGGGAAGCTCTCGTTTGCTGACTTCACCAAGTCGATTTTGGCGGATATGGCTCGCATCGCGACCCGACAAGCAGCCTCTGGCCTTCTCGGCTCCCTAGTGGGGCTCGGCGTGTCTGCTGCTGGCTCGTACTTTGGCGGCGGCGCCGCGACATCAGCAGGGTCGACAGCGGCCGGGTATAGCCCTGAAGTATTGGCTGGCTGGTCAGGTGTGACCCAGGCAAAAGGTGGCGCCTGGTCCGGCGGCGTTCAGATGTTCGCCGACGGCGGTGCGTTCACCAACTCCATTGTCAGTAAGCCAACGGCCTTCGGTATGGCCAATGGCAAGACCGGAGTCATGGGGGAGGCTGGAGAAGAGGCAATTATGCCTCTGACCAGAACCTCCAGCGGGAAGCTGGGTGTTTTGGCCATGGGCGGCGGCGGTGGAGGCACAACTCAGATCAACGTCGAGGTGCACATCGATGGTGACGGCAACGCGTCGTCCTCTTCTGACGACCTTGGCTACGACCTATTCGGCAAAGAGCTGGCAACGTTCGTCGAGCAGAAGTACCAGGAGCTGCGGACGAAGGACATGCGCCAAGGCGGCGTCATCAACAAAGCAATCAAGGGGCGCTGATGGCAATCGAACGATTTACTTGGGCGACGGAGAAGGGCGCGGAGGGTGATGTGACTCAGCGTGTCCGGACCAAGCAGTTCGCCGATGGTTATGAGCAGTCGGTAGAGGATGGCCTCAACAACCGCTCGCAATCCTGGCCCGTGACCTTCACGGGCTTGAAGGGGCGCATTAAAGAAATCATGGAGTTCCTCGATCGACACAAAGGGGCAAAGGGCTTCCTTTGGGAACCTCCCCTCGGCGAGCTTGGGCTCTACAAGTGCAACGGCTACAAGCCTGTGCACCGCGGCGGCCAGGTCTATGCCATCACCGCCACCTTCCAGCAAACCTTTCACCCCTGAGATAACCGCCCATGGCACTGATCACGGACATCCAGAAACTGGAGCCCGGCGGCGAAATTCGCCTTTTTGAAATTGACGGGACCGAGTACGGCGCGGATTACCTGCGCTTCCACGGGCACGCTATTCCGCATACACCCGAAGAACTGCTGGCCTACGAGCATTCCGACGAGGAGCTCCCGGCCAAGTCGATTTGGTGGCAGGGCAAGGAGTATGCGGCCTGGCCGGTTCAGATTGAGGGTATTTCCTCGAGCAGCGACGGCACCGCCGCTCGGCCGACTTTCGCCGCTGGCAACGTGAATGGGCGGGTCACCGCGCTATGCCTCGCCTTCGAGGACCTGCTCAAGTTCAAGCTGACGGTTCGCGAGACGCTGGCCAAGTACCTGGATGCAGCGAATTTCCCCGAAGGAAACCCAACTGCTGATCCTACTCAGGAAGCGCTGGAGATCTGGTACATCGACCAGAAAACCAGTGAGGACGGTGACGCCGTGGTCTGGGAGCTGTCCTCCCCGGGCGAGATCGATAACCACGGGTTACCTGGGCGGCAGATGACGACTTTTTGCCACTGGGCCATGACGGGGGGATACAGGGGCCCTGACTGTAACTACACGGGGAAAGCGATGTTTGACGACGAGGACAACCCAACGGGCGATCCCGCCAAGGATCAGTGCAAGGGCTGTCTGTCGTCCTGCAAGCTCAGATTCGGCGAAAACGAAGAGCTAAATTTCGGTGGATTTCCCGCTGTGAACTTGATCAGCAGGAGTTGACTATGCATAAGCACATCATTGCGGCCATCCAGGCGCATGCAGAGCAGTGTTATCCCTCAGAGTCGTGCGGTCTGTTGGTGTCCATCGGGCGAAAGCAGAAGTACTTCCCGTGCCGAAACATCGCCACGGAGCCGAATGAAGAATTCCGGCTCGACCCCGAGGACTACGCCGCGGCGGAAGACCTGGGCGAAGTGATCGGCATCGTTCACTCCCACCCGGACGCAACCAGCAGGCCGTCACCTCATGACTTGGCAATGTGCGAGGCCACAGCCTTGCCCTGGCACATCCTGAGTTGGCCTGAGGGCGACCTACGCACGATCACGCCGACCGGTCATACACCATTACTCAATCGTCCGTTCGTACACGGCGCCTGGGACTGTTGGCAGGTCTGCGCTGACTGGTACCAGCGCGAATGGGGTTTGGCGTTTGACACCTTCCAACGCGCCGATGGATGGTGGGAGGGCGCCGACAACACCAGCTTGTACGAGGCGAACTACGAGGAGGCAGGCTTCGTGCGCGTAGACAGCCCTCAGCGCGGCGACATGATCGTTATGCAGGTAGGGCGCACGGTTCACCCGAACCATGCAGGGATCTACCTGGGTGCTGATCCGTCACTACCTCACGAAGAGTCGAGCACCTTCGGGCCTGGGCCGTTCCTGCTGCACCACCTGTATGGCAGGCCGTCAGAGATCATCGTCTTCGGCGGCCCCTGGCATGACCGAACGCGCCTGATCCTCAGGCACAAAGACGTAAAACAACCAACATGACGCGGCATGGCCGCAGGAGAAACTATGAGCGCCAAAGATAAAATCAAAAAGACCGATCTTTCGGATGCTTTAATTCGGTCCGTTAATTTTCAAGCTGGCGTAAGCGGTTGGGAGCTTACGCCAGACGGCTCATTCCGTATTTACGACAAACAGATCAAGCAATGCCGCTCTGCTTGAGCCAATCAACGGCTTGAGTCTGGTCGTTCGCCAGGAAGCGGAGAGGGCGCTCATACGCCTCTTTCGCAACGCCTCCCTGTACAGCAGAAGGGGCTTCGCGGATAAACTTTTCCGCCAAGACTTTCAATGCCTCGTTATTGAAATTCGGTGAAGACTTCAGAGCCAAGGCAATGGCATTCATTGCCATGAATAGCCCAAGCTCAGTTGGCGTCATGGCAACTTCGATATCTGATTGACTGCTCACATTGACCTCCAGGTCATAAACGCGCCGATATTGGCGCAACCCCAGTCCTTGGGCTTACAGGCGTAGGGCTGGGAAATCCTTCACATACACATTGACATTATCGATGTGAGCGCCAGGATGTCTTTCAGTCGCTCGGGAGTAGCTTCCGACTTATTGGTGGGGAGATCCTGGGCCAGTGCCACGGTCAGCGCGTTTAGCCAAGCTCTAGAATTTTGAGAGGCCGGCTGATCTGTCGGTAAGTGCTCATCAGCGATATCCCACTTTTGCGCTGGCCAGTCGATAAGCGAGGCTACGAGGCCGTCTCTCAGAGCCTGGAACTGTGAGTAGGTGTCGTTTGGCGTCTGATTGAGCGCAGCTTTTAACTTCGTCAGGCGATGCGGCATTGCCACTCCTTGGCGATTCGGAAAGGCACAACGCTACTACGCCGACGATCACCCCAGTTACTGGCATTCCATCCACGCTGGATGCCCGGACAGGCGATGTTCCCGCGGGTTTTGCTTTGGCAGGGGTAGGCCGCTATCCTGCCGGCAGACTTGGAGATGTACACATGGAAGAGGTTTCAACACAGGCAGTTACATTGCTGCAGGCTCTTTTGCCTGGCTTCATCACTACGATGATTTTTTATTGGCTGGCACAGGCGCCTAAGCCCAGCCAATTCGAGCGGATCGTCCAAGCGTTGATTTGTAGCGGTATCATCAAGCTGATTGTTGAAGGGCTGATGATGGCTTTTCTCTGGTTAGGACATTGGTGGAGCATTGGAACTTGGTCCGCGACCGTAGAAACAACTTGGTCAATGGGTTTAGCTATTGCAATAGGTTTACTGCTTGCGTGGTGTGCGTTTCATGACACGCTTTACTCATGGGCAAGGAGTAGAGGCCTTACGTCTCGAAGTTCGGCCCTAATAGCAGAATATGAGTTCTCATTTCTGAGGTATCGGGATCGGGCAATTGTTTTGAATTTGCTAGATGGTAGACGGCTGCTCGGTTTTCCGAAAACTTGGCCAAGCGACCCGCTGACAGGGCACTTTTTAATTGAGTCGCCCCATTGGCTCGTCGAGGAAGAGATGAGACCGTGCAGTGGGATTAGCGTTATACTTATAGCCAACAGTGACGTGCAGTGGGTTGAGTTTCTTGATCAGCCAGAGGAGGTCGCATGAAGGATAGGCCGGTTAGACCACCTAGTGTAGTGGGGGGGCAGGTTTCGGAAGAAGGAATGAATATCAATCGGACACCAAGCAGCAGAGTGATTCCGAGACACCCGCCGTCCTTTCCTCCAGCCCCTCCCGACAGGGACCGAGTGGATGACACGGATCGCGATCGTAACCGTTACGGTCGAAGGTGAGTTAATTAGAGCCCAGCCCCGCGCTGGGCTTTTTGCATACGCCCCTCAATGAAGTGAATACCAGGCCAAACTCGCGCTTTCAGTGTGATTCGCCTGAATCGGCGAACATCATTCACAGGATGTTGAAATGGGTTTCATCGTTCAAATCCTCTAGCTTGATCTGCACTCCATTTTCGAAATGAAATGCTATGACGCTTCCGGTGACGGTTGGTGCCATGACGTATCCGCTTAACGCTACGCCCACAACGCCTGCGAGCGCACCAACATCGATATGTGGGCAATTCCAACCTTCTTCCGAATCGCTCCAGGGTTCCGGTGGTGTTGAGGACGATCGCCAGAAGATAATGCCGCAATCAAAATAGGCCCGGTACCGCCGACCACCGAAACTAATGTGACTCACGTTCGCCGGGGCGATCACTTTCCCGTCACAGGCAAATGATTCGCAGATGAAGGAGTCGCATACCAGGCCGAATAGGTCCGGAGGTGTGCCGTTGATTTCCAGCTCAAGAGTTTGAGTCATGTTCCCTTGCTCGGTTGTAATGCGCAGAGGTTGTGCGCGATGCTTTTTGCATCCTACCCCTCAGTGCTACAGTCCCGCCAAACCAAAGAGGGGACGACATGCGGATTTTGATAGCGTCGGTAGCGGTGGCTGCATCCTATTTCGTTGCCTCGGCGGCGATGGCGTCTGATGACCTCAAGGTGCAGGTTCTTACCAGAGCCCTTGCGTATCGAGAGTGCGTGGAAGCATACGCTCGGGCTCATGCTGGCCCAGGAGCATCCCCGACTGAGATTGCTGACGCCGCGAACTTCAGATGCCAGAGGCAATTTGAAGAATTTAAGAGCTACTACCAAGTTAACGTTGTTGATAGTTTTCCGATCGATGAGTCCAGTGAAAAAACTAAAAGCGTAACCAGTCAAGCAAAATCGTATCTGCAGGGACTGATGGACCAAAGCTTGAAGGAAGTGCTGGATACTGCAAAAGGTGAAGCGGCTGCCATAGTGATCGACCAGAGAAACCGATGACACCTGACTCTCTTAAATGCCCGTCTTAGCGCTGGGCTTTTTGCATCTGGTCAGTCAAATGATCGCCTAGAGCTGCTAATTCCCGAGGCAATAAAAGATAGTAGAGCAAATGACCGTCTGGTTAACAGCTACGCCAAGAACCACCCACCCGAGCGCCTGCAGGATTGGAGCGATGGGCGTTTTGAGCTTCTCGCACACGATTGCAAAGCCTGCGCCAATTAAGGCTCCAGGGAAGCTGAAGAAATAACCCAACCAAGCCATGGAGTCAGCGTTCTTGCCAGAGAACCAGAAGGCGAAAACACTCAAATACAGGGCCAATGCTATAGCTATTCCGCCCAGTGATTCTCGGGATGCCTTGCACACCAGAGCCAAAGCAAGCACGGCTGCTTGCGGTAACCACATGTATGCAAAATTACCCAAGAAATACTCGTTTTTAGGGCTTATGTAGACGGCAGCGGCTAGGCCCATAGCGAGGCCTATTACCGCTATCGCTGTGCCAGTAGATCGTGGAGCGCTTCCTGCTGCTGAACTCATTCCTTGTGATCCCTGTCGAGCGCTGAAAGATGGGGGTGTACATGGGCATGAAAAATCCCGGCGGCCTCTAAGCTGTGAATGAGGCTCAGCTTTGCATCGTCTCACGAAGTTCAGCTAAGTCTTTTGAGGGTATGACATAGGTTCTCGACAGCATATCGCCAACCCGCTGGCATCGTGCGGACTGAGCGTAGATGAATATCGTGATGATCCCCAAGGGCGCCTCTACGTGCCTGGTCAGGCCACGAATGAAGGCCTGGACAAAGTTGGGAGGTCCACCTGCGCCGTTGATGACGACTAAGCCAAATACGTACTTTCCTGGAGTCCGCCCTTTGAAAAGCCATTCGCACAGGGGGTAGAGAAACAGGTACACAAAGATCAGCTCAAAGCCTGCAAGCGGAAGGCCCTCTTGGCGGTATAGCCAGAGACCAATCAGGATAATCGTGCCGTAATCGATGACGTAGGCGCCGATACGCCGAATCAGTAAAGATGTCCTGGATACTTCCATTGGTTGCTCCCTGCGCGGATTCAGCGACTTACATGCTGCAAGTAAAAGCCCGGTGGGCCAGGCTTCAAATTGACGTGACTCTTTCTCGATTGTGAGAAGGGCCAACGCTCTACGTCAAGCGAAAGCCCTGTTACTGGCATTTCATCCACGCTGGATGCCTGGACAGTCGATTTTCGTTCGGATGGATTCGATGAGCCAATCCGTCTTATCGCCTGGCTAATTTTGATAGTGCCCACTATTCTCGGTGAAAATGGCATATCGCCATCGCGGAGGCGGTCATGAGAACTAGCTTGGTATTGACAGGTACGTTTTTGCTATCAGCTTGCACAACCGATCGAATGACCGACCCTGCGATTGTGACTTCGGTTAACGAGAAGTCAGCGTTCACAGCTCTAACTACAACTGCCGACCGTAGGATATTTATCATAAACAACGCCACTGATCGGACGTGTGGCGAACCGCCCGCTGGAGTGGCGGAAAACATCAGTGCAAGTTTGAGCAATTCACTTTCCGTAGCGTTGAAAACGCAGGCAGGTGACCCCTCGGCGAAAAATTCATTTGCTGAAAGCGCCGCGAAAACCGTTGCCAACGTGTCGCAAAAAACACAAGGATTGATGCTATACGAAGCGATGTCGTCAGGCCTTTGCATGGCTTTTGCTAATGATCCAAAAATGACAGCAACTCAGTATATTGACTCTCTGATAAACGCAGGAAAAGTGGCGGCCCCCCTTATAGAATCTGAGCTGGCGGCAAGCAGAGGAAAGATTGGGCCCACAGAAAAGACACTTGAACCCGGCGGTTCCACCAAGCCTGCACAGACGCCATTATCAGGAGCAGGCACGTCAGTTGATGGCGCAACTGCCGCCGCGGTCGCTGCTGGCTCTACTGCTGTAGCGCTTGCCACACAAAGCGCTGAAGCGGGACAGGCGGCGGGAGTTGCGATATCTCAGTCCATGCCAGCAGGCGCATCAAATGCGGAGCAACAATCGGTAGTAAAGCAAGTTACGGCACAGACGGTCACTCAAGTGAGTGGTAGTTCAAAAGAAGGACAAAAGGCCGCAAAAAATGCCGTAGATACTCTTTCGCAGTCATCCAACGACGCCATTGACAAAGGGGTCACGAGAAACGTGTTAAACGCTCTCGAAAATATGAATCAGTCTCTTAAGTAAGGCTGGATTCCACGCGACCGATTCGTAGTGCTACAGTCCCGCCAAACCAAAGAGGGAACGACATGCGGATTTTGATAGCGGCGGTATCGGTGGCGATGCTGGCGGGGTGTATGGCACCGACGATGAATGAGGCGCGTCAGGATGGTCCGTACAAAGTGTTGATTTCGAAGAAAACCGACGCGGCGCTGGCCAAGTGCGTTCACTACGAATGGCAGAATCAGCCGATCTTCGGCGGCACTCCTGGTGCAACGCTGCAGCCAGGACGAGATGCTGGATACACGGTATTCACTGAAGGCTCGCAGTATTTCGTTGATATTCAGCCGAAAGGCGCGGGGTCTGAAGCGAAGTATTACGTGGTGGTTGGTAACTGGATCGCCAATAAAAGGCTGACCGCACTGCAAGGCTGCCTATAGCAGCACAACAACCTTTTCAAGGCTCGCTTCGGCGGGCCTTTTTATTATCTGGAGAAAAGCACATGGCGGCACTTGCCATCAACTATCAGTCCATGACGACGATCCTTCTCTATGGCCAACTTCGCCAGTTTGGCAGGTCTTTCCGTATGGCCGTGAGGACGCCTGCTGAAGCAATCAAGGCTCTTTGCGTGCAGCTTCCAGGGTTCGAACGCTTCCTTTCGAATGCCAAGTCGCGAGGCGTTGAGTTCGCTGTCTTTCGAGGGAAGACCAACCTGGCGGAGAAGGAGATTGGCTTTATGGGCGAAGGTGACATTCGTATTGCGCCGGTCATCACCGGCAGCAAGCGAGGCGGAGCGCTGCAGACCATCATCGGAGCAGTGTTGATTGTCGTAGGCCTTGTCATTACCGGTGGCACCTTCGGCGCAGGCGCGCCTTTTGGCTCAGCTCTGATCATGATGGGCGGCTCGATGGTGCTGGGCGGCGTTATTCAAATGCTCAGCCCCCAAGCCGGCGGCTTGAAGACCAGCGCCGCGCCTGAGAACACCCCCGGCTATGCCTTCGGCAGCGCCAAAAACACCACGGCATCCGGTAACCCGGTCCCTTTGTGCGCGGGACGACGTCCTTGGGGTGGGGCAATCATTAGTGCAGCGATTTACGCCGAAGACCAGATGTAGCCCGCACGTGAAGCACTGCAGCCGCCCTTGAGGCGGCTTTTTACTGCCTGGAGGAAAGCATGGGCGCAGTACGAAAAATTGATATCCACGGCGCCAAGGGTGGCGAAGCAAAGCCTAAAACCCCAACCGAGGCGCCGGACAGTCTGCGCTCAGTGGCCATTGCAAAGATGTTGATTGCTGTAGGCGAGGGCGAGTTTGAAGGCACACCTACGGATCGCGATATTCGCCTCGACGGTACCCCGTTGCAAGACCCCCAAGGAAACATGAACTTCCCGAACGTGAAGTGGGAGTGGCGCACCGGGGCAGTGGACCAGACCTATATCCAAGGCATCCCGTCGATCGAGAACGAAACGACGATCAGCACTGAGCTGCGCAGCGGTACGCCTTGGGTTCGAGCGATCAGCAACACCCAGCTTTCTGCCGTGCGAGTACGTTTCGCCTGGCCGGCGCTCCAGTCCGTGGATACGAGCGGCAATATCAATGGCTACCGGATCGAATATAAGGTCGAAGTCGCCACCGACGGCGGCGCCTACCAGCAGGTGCTGAGCGAGGCCGTCGACGGCAAGACCACGACTGTGTACGAGCGAACTCGCCGAATCGACCTGCCTAAGGCAGTCAGCGGTTGGCTGATGCGCATCACGCGACTGACGATCAATCAGAACAACAACAAAATCTCCGACACGATGCAGATTGCCGGCTTCACGGAGGTGATAGACGCGAAAATCCGCTACCCGAATACCGCGCTACTTTACATCGAGTTCTCCGCTGAGCAGTTCCGCAGCATTCCTGCCGTGACTGTCGTGTGTGATGGCCGAAAATGGCAGGTTCCAAGCAACTACGACTCGCGCTCTCGCAGCTATACAGGCGTGTGGGATGGCACCTTCAAAGAGGCTTGGACGGACAACCCCGTCTGGCACACCTACGGCATCACCACGAACGACCGCTTCGGCCTGGGCCGCCGCATCAAGCCGTGGATGGTCGACAAGTGGGAGCTGTACCGCATCTCGCAGTATTGCGACCAGCAGGTGCCGGATGGGAAGGGTGGCATGGAGCCGCGCTTTATCTGCAACCTCAACCTTCAGAGCAAGGCTGACGCGTGGTCGCTGCTGCGTGATATCTCGGCGATCTATCGGGGCATGACTTACTGGGCTCAGGGCCAGGTCTTCACCCTGTCGGATATGCCGCGCGCTACGGACTTCGACTTCGCCTACACCCGCGCGAACGTTATTGATGGCAAGTTCACATATTCCAGCGCGTCGGAGCGTACCCGCTATAGCCGGGCCCTGGTCAGCTACGACAACCGTGAGAATAACCACGACACCGATGTCACCTCTGTTACTGACCAGAAGCTGCAGCGTCGCTACGGCGATAACCCGCTTGAAATCAGTGCTATTGCATGTGACCGCGAGTCGGAGGCCCAGCGCCGCGGTAAGTGGGCGCTGCTGACGAACTCCAAGGATCGGGCCGTTACCTTCAAGGTTGGTCTCGACGGGCGTATCCCGCTGCCTGGCTACGTTATCCCTATCGCTGACGAACTGCTTGCTGGGCGGCCGGTGGGCGGACGCATCTCGGCGGTGAATGGCAAGGTCATCAAGTTGGACCGTGATACCCAGGCCAAGCCCGGTGACCGTTTGATCCTCAACCTGCCCGACGGCAAGTGCGAGGGGCGCACCGTGCAGTTGGTCAGCGGCCGGCAGGTCACCGTGACCGTTGCCTACTCCGTTGCGCCCGAGCCTGAACTGGTGTGGGCGCTGGATGCCGACGACCTCGCAATCCCGCTATACAGGGTGGTAAGCGTGGCCCGGCCGGAGCCCGGCGTGTTCGAGATATCGGCCGTCGAGTACGACCCGAGCAAGTTCGCACACATCGACACCGGCGCGCGCCTTGAAGATCGCCCGATCAGCGTTGTGCCGATCACCGTCGTTCCGGCGCCGGCGAGCGTCGACATCACGTCGAATTACTCCGTGGACCAGGGCCTGGCCATCAGCACCATGAACATCTCCTGGCCCGCCGTTGCTGGCGCTGTCGCCTATGACGTGGAGTGGCGCAAGGACAGCGGCAACTGGATCAAGCTGCAGCGCACTGGCTCGACGAGCGTGGACGTTACGGGCATCTACTCGGGCGCCTATCTGGCCCGGGTACGTTCAGTGAGCGCATTTGAGATCTCTTCGATTTGGAAGAGCTCAAACCTGACCAACCTGGAAGGCAAGGTTGGCCTACCGCCGGCGGTGGCGTTCCTGACCACCACCAGCCTGGTCTACGGCATCGGCATCCAGTGGGGCTTTCCACCAGGTGCAGAAGACACCCAGCGCACAGAGGTCTGGTACAGCGAGTCGCCGGACCTGACGACGGCGATCAAGCTGAGCGACTTCAGTTACCCGCAGGCCAAGCATGAAATGCACAGCCTGCTGGCGGGGGCGAGCCTGTTTTTCTGGGCGCGCCTGGTGGATCGTACCGGCAACGTCGGGCCGTTCTTCCCGATCCCTGGCGCGGTCAATGGCCAGGCCAGTTCGGACCAGAGCGACTATGAGAAGTACTTTGCCGACAAGATCGGCAAAGGGGCGCTGTACCAAAACCTGCGCGAAGAGATCGAGCTGATTACGGGCGATGGGCCTGGGTCGGTCAATGAGCGCCTGGAGCAGGCCAAGCAGGAGCTGGAAGAGCTGATCAACCAGGTTACGGATGCCCTGGCCTATGACCCTGCCAAGCCGTATGCGAAGGGGGACATCGTTCGTTTGGACCAGCACCTGTTCCAGGCGAAAGGCCCGGTACCGGTGAACACCAGCCCGCCGAACGCCACGTACTGGTCCGATATCGGCACCATCCTGGAAACTGCAAACGCCTTGGCGTCGCAGGTTCAGGTGATCGAAACCAAGATTGTGGAACTCGACGGCAAGGTGGTGGCCACCGCTTCATCCATTGAGGCGCTGCGTTCAGCAGCTCGCGACGATGACGGCGCTGGCAACCTGGCGGGCGTGATCAAAGGCTGGCAGTCAACCGCTGATCTGGCGCTGGAGAAACGCACCAGGGCAACAGAAAGCGAGTCCATGGCTCAGCAGCTGCTGACGATGAACGCGCAAGTGGGGGCGAACAAGTCAGGGCTGACCGTTCTGGAACAGGTGGTGGCGACCAACAGGGAGACGGCAGCCACTCAAGTAAACCAACTGAAGAGCGATCTGGCGCTGACCGATGAGAAGGTGGTCGGTAATGCCGTGGCTATCACTGGCCTCGACACAAAGGTCACCGAGGTTGATGGCAAGGTAACCTCCTTGGCGGCCAGCAATGAATCGCTCCGGGCCGCGGTGCGTGGCGATGATGGCATAGCTGACTTGGCCGGCGTGGTCAAAGCTTGGGAGGCGACAGCCAGCTTCTCAGCAGAAAAGCGCGTCCAGGCAACGGCCAATGAAGCGCTAGCCAAGACGACAGAAACGCTGCAATCGAACATCGGCGAGACCAGCGCCTCGGTTCAGCAAGTGAACCAGACTTTGGTAGGTCTCGATGGGCGTGTTTCGTCAATGGTTACGCTTAAGGCGCAGACCATTGTGGGTGGAAAGAGGGTTACTTCTGGTTTTGCTTTTGGTTCTGACGGAGAGCAAGCGGAATTCCTGATCTTTGCTCAGCGATTTGCAGTGGTGGATGAGGTAAGCGGCCAACTTGTTCCGATGTTTGTGGTGGAGGGTAATCAGGTAGTACTGAACCAGGCCATCATCAGCAAGGCGTTCATTCAGGAGATCATTCTAGGCATGGTGCTGCGTTCAGCTGCTGTCGATGCCAATGGGCAGCCGCTAATCGAGCTGAATATGGAAACAGGCAAGTTCGTATTCCGTGGCAGCAAGAACGGTAACACCTCGCTGCTCAACAGTGACGGGCTTAAATTCACTTATGCCAACGGTGTTGATGGCATCGACCTGAGTCTTTGACATGGTAGGACTAGTGATAAGGGACAAAAACTCTGGCCTCATCAAGGTTGATATGACCAGCTTCATCAGTCAGGAGACCGGCAGTGTTGAGACTGGCGGGCAGAATGGATCTATTCAGATCCCGGCTGCGCCGCCAGGTCGGCACTTGTTCTTTTCCGTTTGCCCGCTCGTTGATTTGCAGGTGGAAAAAGGGAAGAGGCCCGGCGTTACTCTTGTTGGAACCACTCTGTCTTGGGCCTATTCATATAACACGGCTGGCTGGGGATTTTTCTCGGCCAATTGCCGTATCTCTTACGGGTACTATTAGATATGGCAGATCTTGTTGTTAGGCTAAGTGATTCCAGTCTTCTTTATGAAACAACTAAGATTAGTTACGGTCTCGTAAAGACTGGGTACTTGTCATATGTGGAGAACTGGCGTCGATTGAGGTTGAGAGGAGTAAACGTCGATCCAAATATTGGTAGTAGCTGGGTTGAGCAAGGGATTCCGGGTGACGACCAGTTTGGGTTTTCAATTGCCAGTCCGGTCGCTCCGATAGTTTTCTTGAGTGGTCGAGGAGTGGTTACTGGTTTAAAGGTCAGCGGGAACACCTGGACCTACCTGTTCGCCGGAGCCAGCGCATCGACCAAATACTACTGTTTTGATTTGATGAGGGATGACGGCCTGCCGGGCCCTTATTTAAAAACTAGGGAGGCGAGCAATGTCTTAACCTTTAACTCCAACCAAATACCGCTGAACGTTGTTTCTTCGATCATTGCTCCAGATCGTGGGGTTCTGGACAGATACGGGCGACCGGCCACCACCTACCTTGGCGGAAGAAATGAGCGGATTTCCTACCAGTCCACATCGGGCTCAGCCTCTGTGCACAGCCTTGTCGACATCAGTATCGACAGTGGCGTTGAGTACGCGGCTTTCCTCCCGTGGAGCAGATCGTGCGGCATCGTTGATCCGGACACAATCCCAGGCGCCTATACAACCACTTACGGTATGGCTGAAGGGGCTTTCGGGAGGTCTGGTGGGATCTCATTTATGTTTGCCTCGCCGGGTAGGACTACGAGTCAGAACTGGCCGGCCGATGGCACTGCGTCTATTGGCTATCACTCTCTTCCTGTTGATCGGCGACCGTCTGCACTTGTTATAAAAACTGGCGGCCTCCCATTTCCGTTTAATTGATTTTCTTGAACGTCCACGACCCGCTCAGTGCGGGTGTTTTTTTGTCTGGAGATAAATATGGGTTGGTACAAAGCAGGAAAAGTGAACGTTGTCGCGGGACAGACAAGCGTCACTGGGGTCGGTACCGACTTCGCCGCAAACTCCCTGGTGGGTGATGCATTCATCGGCCCGGACGGCCAGTGGTACGAAGTCACCAACGTGCCCAGCGCTACCACGCTTTCGATCAGTCCTGAGTACCGCAGCGCCACGGTATCGAACGCGAGCTACGCGCTGATTCCGGTGCAGGGCTATCAGCGTGACCTGGCGATTGCGGCCGGCGGCATTATCCAGCAGTGGGGCGCCACGCTTGCAGGACTGGGTGCTGTGTCGACGGAGAACATCGTGCCGGTGACGAAAGGTGGCACTGGCGCAGAAACTTCGGCTGCCGCTCGATCCAACCTGGGTCTTGGTTCGGCCGCTGTTGCGCCAATCGTCGGAACTGTCTCGCAGTCAGGCGGTACACCAGTGGGCGCAATAATTGAGCGTGGTGGTAATTCAAATGGCGAGTACGTCAAGTTCGCAGATGGCACTATGATTTGTTGGGGGATTTCACCGCTGTATTTCACAACTCCTAACGCGGCCGGAGCCCTTTACATCGCCAGTTCAACAGCGTCTTTCACCTTCCCGGCAGTGTTTTCCACTTTCCCCCGTGTCATTGATTCGAGTCTGTTTGACCATCCCGGTAACGGTGCTGCGGGAGCCGCACGCGGCTGGGGAGTTCCTTTCTCAGGAACGAAAACTACATGTCAGATAGCCATTTACGGCCATGCGGCCAACTCTGCGATCTGGCCAGGCTACGTTGCGATCGGGAGGTGGTTCTAATGCTCATTAAGTTTTCGCCGCAGCGTCGAGATGACACGCTGGCCGTTAGCAAGCGAGGCGATGTTCTCATTATCAACGGGGAGCGCTTCGACTTTCGAGCCGTACCTGAGGGGGCAACGCTGCCAGCGTCTGCCGTTGACTGCGAATTCATAATTGGGGACATCACTCGAACGGGAGGCGAACTGATTCTAACTTTGCTCTTGCCGTGTGGGCCGGATGCTACCGATGCCGCCAACTATCCGTTCGATATTGTCAGCCCGCCTGACGGAACCGTGAGTATCCCCCAATGAATATTGATTTCAGCCAGATGAAAACTGCCGGCCAACTGCAGGCTGCAAAAGACCAAGAAGCTCACGATGCTGCTCTTGCCTCTCGACGATCTGCTTATCTGGCAGAGTCGGACCCCCTTCGCCTCGAAGCCGACTACGACGCCCTGAGCCAGGGCCTCACGCCCGACTACACCACATGGCTGGCGTCGGTTGCGGCTATCAAGGCGCGCTACCCGCTGCCCGTGGTTGAGCCATCCGGCGACTGATCTGCGACCGAGTAACGACACCCGCCATCGAGCGGGTTTATTTTTGCCTGGAGAAAAGCATGACCACTTCCGAAAAAGACCGGGACGTCCTGGCCCGCACGCTGTGGGGTGAAGCCCGTGGCGAGGGCCTGGACGGCCAGATCGCCGTGGCCTGGACCATCCGCAACCGCGTGTTCGACCGCAAGGCCAAGTCCTGGTGGGGCGAGGGCTACGCCGGCGTGTGCCTGAAACCCTGGCAGTTCAGCTGCTGGAACCAGAACGACCCGAACTACGCCTACCTGAGCGGTGCGAAGCCGATCCCGGCCGCGCAGTTCGCCCAGGCCCAGCGCGCTGCTGACCAGGTGATGGCCGGCGCGGTACCGGATCCAACCGGCGGGGCCACGCACTACTACGCAACCACCATGCCCAAGGCCCCGGCCTGGGCGGCGAAGGCCAAGCAAACGCTGCGCCTCGGGCATCACGTCTTCTTCAAGGATGTGCCGTGATGACGCCCGTACAGAAGCTGGCCGGGCTGGTGGTGCTGACCCTGGTGCTGATGGCCAGCGCCGCCGGCGTCACCTGGCAGGTTCAGGAATGGCGGATGGGCAAGAAGTTGGCCGAGCAGGACGGCCTGCACCAGGGCGAACTGGACGGTGTCAGTGCCGCGGCCGCCAAGCAGGTGAGCGAAGAGCAGGGTAGGCGCCAGGCCCTGGAGAAGACGCTGGCCACCTCCGATCAACAACACACCCGAGAACTTTCCGATGCTCAACGCAACCAGGCCCGCCTGCTTGACCGCCTTGCTACTACTGATTTGCGGCTGTCAGTCCTTCTCGACGCCACGGATTCAGCCAGTGGCTGCAACGTGCCTCCCGCCTCCGGCGCCGTCGGCGTGGTTCATGCAGCCCGTCGAGCCCAACTTGACCCAGCGCATGCTCAACGAATTGTCGCCATCACCGATGCCGGCGACCAAGGATTGATCGCGCTGCGGGCGTGCCAGGCGTACGTCAGGGCCATTGCGCCCTGACCTACATTCCCGGTCGAAAAAATTAACATGCCCCCAACAAACACCCCATTTGCAAAGGATTGCAAAAATGACAAACCCAATCGTTCCATGGATGGGCGGCAAACGTCGTCTGGCTGACCGCCTTATTCCACTGTTTCCACCGCACGAATGCTACGTTGAAGTGTTTGCTGGTGGCGCTGCGCTTTACTTCATGCGCCCTCAGGCTGCACCAGTCGAAGTTCTTAACGATATCAATGGCGACCTGGTGACGTTGTACCGGGTCGTGCAGAACCACCTGGAGGAGTTCGTGCGCCAGTTCAAATGGGCGCTCAGCTCGCGCCAGGTATTTGAGTGGCAGAAGATGACCAGGCCTGAAACGCTCACCGACATTCAGCGGGCTGCGCGGTTTTTCTACCTGCAGCACCACGCATTTGCGGGCAAGGTCAGCGGACAGACCTTTGGCACAGCGACGACGGGCCCAGCTATCAACCTGCTCCGGATCGAGGAGAACTTGTCAGCCGCGTGGCAGCGTCTTTCCGGAACCTATGTTGAAAACCTCGGCTGGCTTGAATGTGCCGAACGTTACGACCGGCCTCACACCTTCCATTACATGGATCCGCCTTATTGGCAGACCGCCGGTTACGGTGTGGACTTTCCGTTTGAAAACTATGAACGGATGGCTGACTTCATGCGGCGCTGCAAAGGAAAGGTGATGGTCAGCATCAATGACCATCCGGACATACGGCGGGTATTTGAGGGGTTCCACTTTGAAACTGTGGATATTCGCTATTCCACGACGAATCAGCGGCAAGGGAAGGCCGAGGTGAGCGGGGAGTTGGTGATAATGAATTGGAAGCCCTCTGACCTCGGCGGGCTTTTCTAGGCCAGGCGCTTTATCAGCCCCGGGCCTTTGTTCCTTACGTTGCCCACGGCCGTATCGACCTTGAACCACTCGAAAGCCTCGGCCGGTTCACCTTGGTGCAACACCATCTGCTCGGCACGCTCCTTGGGCGTGGCCGGGTCCAGCCATTCCCGGGCCAGTTCGGGCGTCAGCACCACGGGCCGCCGGTCGTGAATGTCCACCATGCCGCCGGCGCTGTCGGCGGTGATGATCACAAAGCCGTCATGCTCGCCTTGGCCTTCATCTGCGTCGGGTAGGTGGCCTATGGCCGCGCACAGCACAGGCGCGCCATCCCGCCGGCGGATCAGGTAGGGCTGTCTCTTTGGCCCGCCTTCATCAACCCATTCAAACCAGTTGTCCACGGGCGTGATTGCCCGGTGTGGCCAGATCGTCCGGAAGAATGGGCCATGGGCCACTTTTTCGACTCGAGCGTTTATCGCCGCAGCACGGTCCTTGGCCCAGTGTGGTCGCCAACCCCACCGCACCAGATCTGCGTGCAGGGTTTCATCCTGCTGGTGGAGCAGGGCGACCTGGGTGGTTGGTGCTACGTTGTAATGCTCAAGCGGTGCCTCACCCACTGAGTTTGCCAGGGCGTTGGGCATGCTCAGTACCGCAACGAAGTCATGAATTCCGCTGTACTGTGAAAGTCTTCCGCACATCGGCAAGCCCTCTGTAGAAACTTCAGCTTAGATCACTCGGCAGAATCTTCATGGGGGTGCTTCCCCAGGCCCCGTTTGTAGCCCGCGCAAGCGCCCATTCAAGTGAATTGAGCTTGCTTGTGACAAAACCCAGGTCTGTATTGCAGCTAGAAAGAGCGCTATCGGACGCCTTGAGCTCTGCCCGAAGCTTGTCGCGCTCGGTAGATAACTCAGCGTGCATTCGCACCAAGCCGTAGATGTCCTCTCTGGCTTTGCGAAGCTGCAGTTGCAGTTCCTGAATCTCGTTCTCTAGGAGCAGGGCGTGTTGCTTGTGCATTTCGAGAGGCGTGGGGCATCCAAGCCACTCGCAGGTGTCTTCATCGATGTTCATGGTTGGAGAATCCGAAAGCTGTATATTCATACAGTAATCGAGAATTGTGCGGACTGAGGTTGCGAGGCGACGAACTGCTGGTGTTCCCGACGATCAGTCAGGGAGCGTTGAGAACGGCCAAGGTTAGCTTGATGAACTCTTCGTTGCGGTCGATGGTGTCCAACGCGCCGCGAACGTTGTCGGCGATTTCGGTGCCGCCCTGCTGCTCAACCCAGTTCGTAAGCTCCATGATGGCCGCCTCAAGGGCGAGTTGGTTTTCGTTGATTTTGGACAGCAGGGAAGGGAGCAGGTCAGAGTTCGGCATCGGTGTTCCTCCTTGGAGTGAACAGCGTAGCAGTTGGGTTGCTTGGTGGTGGATTGTGTTCGTTCGGCAGGACGCCGGGAAGAGAATTGCGGAACAGCTTGTAAAATTGCGGAACAGAAAAGATAAGGGCCTGCATGAAGTTCATCATGCAAGCCCTTGATATCTATGGTGCCCGAACCCGGAATCGAACCGGGACGCCCTTACGAGCGGGGGATTTTAAGTCCCATGCGTCTACCAGTTTCGCCATTCGGGCGGTAGCGCGGTGAAGCGACTCAATGGGCTTTGCTTGGCAAAGCGCTTGAGCGGTGCAGCAGGCTAGGGAATATATAGATCAAGGCACCGTGGCGCAAGTTTGCATGCGCTCTTTTTCGACTTGATCGCGTGTGTCGGCTTTGGAAAAAAGCTCGCTATATCAGTGATCTACATTTGCAGGTGCGGGTAGGCGATTCGCCTGCGCGTCAACCAGGCTGGCACCAGGCAGGGCCGGTGGCTGCAGTTTAACGCATGGCATTGTGCGATCATTCAGGTTTAAAGCACTTGAATAGGAAAGTGGCATGCGCGTCATCACGGTGAGAACCAAAACGGAACTTGAATCTGCCAAGAATGCCGGGTACGAGCAGATCACGGTTGAAGGTGAGCTTGCGAACAAGCTCAAATCGTCCAAGAAGATCGCGGTAGCGGGGACGATCACGGTTGGGCTGTTGGCCACTGCATTGGCGGCTGTGCCCTTTACGGGTGGTCTTTCGATGGCAGCGGCTGTGCCTATCGCCACGCTGACTGGGCTTGAAGTCGCGGCCATTATTACAGCAGCGTCATTGGGGCTCGGGCTGATCATTGCCCTGTTCAAGGGTTATGAGGAGATCTCTTTCGAGGCCGGAAAAATGGTCCTGAAAAAGAAACAGTCATGAGCGGTTTTGTCGACGGTCCGCCGTATTTCTTCCGCTGCAAGAAGTGCGAGCATCGCTTCACGCGCGCGGTGCGGTTGGGGCTGTTGTGCCCCCAGTGCCATTCGATACGCGTTGAAAGAGATAGGCGGGTGAACAAGTAAACCGAGAGGGCTTGTGCGAGATGTTCGCCAAGCCAACCCCGGCATTTATCCGCGCAACCGTCGAATGATCTCTTCGTAGCCGACCGCCTGCGACAATCGTTGCAGTGCATCCAGGCGGCGGGAATAGGCCTTTGCATCACCATAGATCAGCTCGACATGCAGGCTGTCGATCGTCACCAGATAGGCCTCTGCCAGCACTTCACTGGCCTGGTCCTCTACGCCTGGATAGGCTTTAAGTAAGCCTTTGTGAAAGTGACTGCGGATCGTGGCCATGTAGTCATTGAACCCGGACATGACCACGTCCCTCAGCGGCGTCGGTGGATAAAATGCGGCCCTGAGCAAAAATCGCAGGGATTCATTCTGGTTGTAGCGGCGTTGCAGGTTGTCGATATAGACCTCGCCGGGGGCCTTGATCGATCGTGAGTTTTTCGCAAATTGGCTTTGCACGTAGTCCAGTTCGGCGCGCAGTGCGAGTTCGAGTGCGACCACGTACAGCGCGTCCTTGCTCGCAAAATGCGCGTACAGCGAGGCCTTTTTGATGCCTGCGCGCACGGCGATATCATTCAGCGACGCGGCGTCATAACCATGCTCGGCAAATTGGTCCAGTGCCAGATACGCGATGCGTTCGGCTGCCGAGGTCAGGGTGGTGGATGTCATATCGTTTTTCCTTAATCAGTGCCCGGCCAGGTCAAAGGTTTCGCCCGCCCCCCGGGGCAGGCTGATGGTCGTCAGCAGGCAGGTCAGCAATGCACTGGCCAGCAGCAGTGTTGCCCAAGCCACCGGTCCATAGGTCAGCGCCAATGCAGAGAGTGGCGTCGCGCTCGCGGAAACGGACAGTTGGAACGCGCCCAGCAGTGCAGCGGTGGATCCCAGCGCGCGCTTTTGCGAGGACATCACCAGCGACATCAGTGTGGATTCGGCGATGCCCAGGCCAAACAGGGCAAGGGCCATGCCCGCCACTATACCGGGCAGACCCAGGTCGGTCAGGGTGGATGCCATCGCGATTGCCGAGCCACCGGCCATGCATGACACGCCGATCAGCGACAGGCGGCCCAAGCCTAGCCGACTGACCAGTTTGCCGGCGCTCATCGCTCCGATCAAGATGGCTACACCCGTGACCCCGAACAGCATGCCAAAGGCTTGCGGGCTCAGGCCGTAGGTCTGCTGGTAGACCAGGGTCGCGCCGCCGATGTAGGCAAACAGAAAGAAGAACACGGCGGCCACGGCCAGGGTCGGGCGCAGGAAATGCCGGTCCCTGGCAATCGTCAGGTAAGTGCGGCAGGCAGCGCCCAGGCGCAAGGGCTCCCTTTGGCTGACGGCCAGGGTTTCCGGCAGCGACAGCCAGCTGTTGCCCAGTACCGCCAAGCCAAATGCAGCGAGCACCAGCATCACCGCACGCCAGCCGTAGTGAGTGTCGATGACCCCGCCCAGTGCCGGGGCGAAGATAGGCGCGACGCCTTCGATGGTCATCAGCAATGCGAAGAGCTTGGTCGCGGCCACGCCTTCGCTGACGTCGCGGACCATACTCATGATCACCACCAGCGTCAGGGCGCTGCCAAGCCCCTGGACGAAGCGTAGGGCGATCAGCGTCTCAAGCGTCGGAGCCCATGCTGCGCCCAATGAGCACAAGGTAAACACCACAAGGCCGGCCAGTAGGGGCCGGCGGCGTCCGTAGGCGTCGACGATAGGCCCGAAGATCAACTGGCCGGCGCCCATGGCCAGGAGGAAGAACGTCAGCGTCAACTGCACGCTGGCGAAGCTGCTCTGATATTCGCGGGCAATCTCGGGAAGGCTCGACAGGTACATATCGACAGCCGATGGGCCGAGGGCGCCGATCAGTCCCAGGCCAATAGCCAGCCTCAGGGCGACCCTGGGGGTGGGTTGCGAATTCATATAGTCTCCAGCCATAAAAAGCAGCCTACCGGTCGGTAGGTTTTGCGCATGATAGCGATACCTCATAAATCGGTCAACGCCACAGTACTCAAGGGGATTCACACGGTTGCAGTGCCATTTGCTGGGGGGAGTGGGCGCCGTTCTCTGTTGTGTTTCTTTAGTTTTTCGATTGAATTGGACTCCCGCCCACTCGCCACAGGGAAATTCGTCAGCTTCTGACAATTGTGTAGCTACCGGTGGCCATCGCATGCAAGCCAGCTCCCCCGGTTGATTGGCGGAGTTTTCAAGCCCCGTGGAATTTTCGATTTCGATTTGGGCGTTTTCCTAAATACGCCGGTAGGAGGTGTCGTGAGAATGGGCGCACTTTTATCTCATCTGTGATGTGTCATGTCCTTTCTGCCGATTCGTGTCCTGGTCGTCGAAGATCACCCCTTCAAGCAGCTCGTTGCCACTCAGGCCTTCCAGGAGGCAGGATGTGACAGCGTGCTGGGCGTGGCTGATGTGAACGCTGCGCTGCAGTTGTTGGACCACACAGGGGCGGTGGATATCGTGCTCTGTGCCCTGAAGGAGGAGGGCATGCAGGGGCTGGCGACGCTTGAGCTACTTGGCCGTAGCCATCGGGTCAAGGCGCTCATCATTTGCAGTGCTATTGCCCCAGACCTGCAGGACGCCATTGAGCGTATGGTCGGCATGCTTGGGGTCAGCGTCCTGGGGTATGTCGATGTGCCGGTGCGCGCTGGGTCGATAACGCCGCTGTTAAGCCGATATCTGGAAACCACCCTTGCCACCGAGCACGCACCGCAGAAGGCTCGCTACAGGAGCGTCAGCCAGGCAGGCCTTGAACAGGCCATTGCCGGGCATGAGCTCAAGGCATTTTTTCAACCCAAGTTCAATTTGGCGACCGGTGAAGTCGCCAGCCTCGAAGTTCTCGCGCGCTGGCAGCATCCGCAGTACGGCGTGCTAGGCCCGGCGGACTTTCTGCCCCAGGTCAGCCAGTTCGGTTTGATGGATGAGCTGTTTTTTGCCCTGCTGGACCAGGGCTTGGCCTTCCTGCAAGCGGCGCAGACGCAGGGGCAGGTATTGTCACTGGCGTTTAATCTGGACGCACAGCAACTGTCCAATGAGTCACTGCTGGCGCATCTGTACACGGCGCTGGAGGGCTACGCGATACCTGCGTCACGCCTGACGTTCGAAATCACCGAAAGCGGGCTGCTGGAGGTCTGTCCCAAGGTGCTCGAAACCTTGATCCGTCTGCGGATGATGGGCGCCGGCCTGTCTATCGATGATTTTGGTATTGGCTACTCGTCGTTGGAGCGCCTGTGCCTACTGCCATTCACCGAGATCAAGCTCGATGCACGTTTCGTGCGCGACCTTGATCGCAGCCGGCGTAACCGTGCAGTGATCAGCAGCACCCTGGCATTGGCTCAAGCGCTGGATATGGCGGTTGTAGTAGAGGGCATAGAGCACGAAAGCCAGCGCCAGCACCTGCTCAAGTTGGGCTGCCTTCAGGGCCAGGGCTATCTCTGCGCACGTCCCATGGACGCCACGCGTACGCTCTCGTGGCTGGCAATGAAATTGGCATCACGCAGCACGCTCTGATGTTGGAAAACAGGGGCTAGACTCAAGGCTCACTTGCCTTTCCTGGAGACTCCAGATGCCCCACAAAAACACCATCTGCCTCTGGTTCGACGGCGCCGCACTAGAGGCTGCCAACTTCTACGCCCGCACATTCCCGGACAGTACGGTAGATGCCGTCCATAAAGCCCCGGGCGATTATCCTGCGGGCAAGCAAGGCGATGTCCTGACCGTGGAGTTCACCGTCATGGGCATCCCGTGCCTGGGCCTCAATGGCGGGCCGGGTATCCAGCACAACCAGGCGTTTTCATTCCAGGTGGCCACTGACGACCAGGCCGAAACGGATCGCCTGTGGCAGGCGATTGTCGGCAACGGCGGCGAGGAGGTTGCCTGTGGCTGGTGCCGTGATAAGTGGGGCCTCTCTTGGCAAATCACCCCACGGGTGCTCACGGCAGCGATCATCCATCCCGATCCTGCGGCGGCCAAACGCGCATTCAAGGCAATGATGGGCATGGTGAAAATCGACATCGCCGGCATTGAGGCGGCGCTCAAGGGTTGATGAGACTCTGGTATAACCTGCGTTTTCAACATGCAGTAACGGCAAGGGAATGCGTATGAAATTGACGGCCTAGAGGCTGGTCGAACTGGCGATGGTCAACCCCATCACCCCGTAGCCAGAGCTGCTCGAGCACAAAGCCAGGAGCTATCAGGCTCGCTGGCCATGGCTCAGAACTGCGTAGAGACGGACTCGTTCACGGCTACGACGGTTGTGGGCATTTCTGGAGGGGCTCTTGCTCGTAGCGCCTTATTGCTTCATTCACGATGCTGTCGATTTGTGGTGAGTAGTTCTTGATATTGGCCTTGCCGCTTTTCAGATAAAGCGCGTGGTACATCAACTGGTCGCTCAATGTTGAGTACCAGTTTTCATCATCCCCCACCAGCGGCAAGATCGATTCGGCGGAGTACAGCAGGAACCCAACAAAATACTCATATTGTTCATATTCCTCGCTGCCCGGCTTAAAGCTCTCGAATCGCGGTGACTCAATGGGGTAGGAGGCTGCGGAAAACTTCGGGTTTGCAAAGGCCAGAGAAATGTAATCTTTGTAGATCGACTTGGCCGAAGCCAGTTTCGATTCATTCAACTGGTCGTAGGCAACGAATGCCGCACTAAAGGCAACCGCCAATGTGAAAAAAGATGAGACTGCGCTGAATTTTTCATACTTTTGCTCTGATGGAGCTGCGGCCCATAGCTTGTAAAAAACAAGCAGTGCCCCTACGGCGGCAATAACCAAAAAAATCATTTGAAACTATCCTCGTCAATTCGAACATATTGACTGTCTATTGCCTCTTGCAAGTGACAGACCTTACGAATGAAACGTTGTAAGGACTTCGCTATCGGCAGATGAGCGTGAGTCTTTAGGCTCGCAGCTCACACCCACTTATCCCGACGCCCTGGAATCGTCACCCGGCTGGTGGTCTTCACCTCGCGCAACGCCAGGCTCGACTGGATCGAGGCGATCCCCAGCTGGCGCCGCAGCACGCGTAAGAAACGACCTGACCTGCACGCGTCGTCACACTACAAGATGCCTGGCGGCGTGCCGATGGCGTGGTGCTCCCTGGCGTTCCTCGGGTTCGTCCTGTGCCTGCTGGCGCTGCGTCCGGATACCCGATTGGCACTGTGTGTCATGCCGGGGTGGTTTATCTGGCTGGCGATTGCCTATCAGCTCTCGACCTTTAAAAAACGCTGGTCGTTGTCTCACTCCTTGTAAGGATCGCCGGCAAGCCGTCTCCTTCAGTAGCCCGATAGCTTTAACGCGGGCTTTTACCCCGTATCTACAATGAATTTCGCTGTCCTGAGTGCTGGCAGGGTGCCACAATGCCATTTTGTCGCAGCACTAGGATCAGGCGAACCAAATGAATGGCCTTGGGCGTGAGCAGCACCAGGATTTTTTCATCGAAGAGCAGGTGCGCACTGATCGCCTGCGTCAGTTGTTTCGCCAATCCGTCTCTGCGGTTTTTGGCAGCTATCTGGCCGCAGGCATGCTCTGCTGGCTATGTTGGGACCGGCTTGAACCCCGGCTGATGATCGGTTGGCTGGTATTGCTGGCCGGCTCGTCGGTCCTGCGTTTGTCGATGTTCCTCCAGTATTTTCGCAGCCCCCGCAGCGAGCGCACGCCCCAGCGCTGGGAGCGTCATTATTGGATCACCCTGGTGTTGTCCGCCGGGATCTGGGGCATGGGGGCCTTTGCCGTGATGCCCGCCGATGACCGCTTGACCCAGGCGCTGGTCATGCTCTTTGCCGTGGGCATGTCGGTCAGCGCGGTGTCGTGCTACTCGGCCTACCGTTACATGACCATAGTGTCCATGGCCCTGGTGCTTTTGCCGTGCACCCTGTGGCTGTTGTTTCAACCTTCCAAGATGCAGATGGGCATGGCTGTTGCCGTGCTGGTGTTCTCGTCATTTGTCGTGGGCGCTTCGCGTAAATTGTCCGAGGCCCTGGAGACGGCGTTTCGCCTGACCCGCGAAATAGAGCGGGCCCACAGTATTTCAACGCGCGCCGCGCAAACCGATGAACTCACCGGGCTGATGAACCGCCGCGCGTTCTTTGAAAAAGCCCAGGTGCTCTATGACCAATGCAAGCGCACTCACCAGCCGTTATGCGCGCTGATGCTGGACATGGATCACTTCAAGGCGATCAACGACAACTATGGCCACCAGGTCGGGGATCAGGTGTTGCGCCAGATCGGCCAGGTGATCAGCGCGTCTTTTCGCCAGTCGGATATCTACGGGCGGCTGGGGGGCGAGGAGTTTGCGGTGTTGCTACCTGATACCACCCTGGAAGTGGCGCGAGAGATCGGCGAGCAACTGATCCGCGCCATTGCTCGCTTGAGCATCGACCCGGTACAGGTATTGAGTGCGAGCCTGGGAGTGGCATCGAACTATGCTGTGGGTGACGACTTGCAGCACTTGATGAATGCCGCCGACCAAGCCCTGTACCGCGCCAAGGCCATGGGGCGCAACCAGGTGGCGGTTGCGTCCTAGCCTCAATCCTTGCCCATGATCTTGGCCAGTACCCGTGAAATCTGGTCGGCGGAGTAGGGCTTGGCCAGGAACTCGAAGCCGTCATAGCCACAACTGGCCAGTTCCGCGCTGTAGCCGGACGTGAGGATCACTGGCAGGTTGGGCCGGCGTCGGCGCAACTCCCGGGCCAGCGCCACGCCACCCATGCCCGGCATCACCACGTCGGAAAATACCCCGTCGAACGCCCGTGCATCCGGGCCGATCATCTCCAGGGCCTCTTCGGCATGGGTGGCCCAGACGGTCTGGTAACCCAGGTCCTGCAGGATCTGGTTGGCGAAACGGCCCACTTCCAAGTTGTCTTCCACGATCAGGATGCGCCGCCGCACGGCGTCCGGGTTCAGTTCCAGCGGCGTCTGGACCGTGTTGTCGAGGATTGATTCGGGCTCCACTTGCGGCAGATACAACGTAAACACGGTGCCCTGGCCGAGTACGCTGGCGACATCGACGTTACCCCCCGACTGCTTGGCGAACCCGAACACCTGTGACAGCCCGAGCCCGGTGCCCTTACCGACCTCCTTGGTGGTGAAGAACGGCTCGAAGATGCGTTCAAAGGTCGCCTGGGCAATTCCGCTGCCGGTGTCTGCCAGGGAGATTGCCACGAAAGGTTTGCCTGAACCGCCATGCCCGCGTATGCACGGCAGCGGCTGGTCTCTTTCCAGGCGCAACACCAGCGTGCCCTGGCCGTCCATCGCATCCCGGGCATTGAGGGCAATGTTGATCAAGGCGGTTTCAAATTGGCTGGAGTCCGCGCAGACGTAACAGGCCAGTTCCGGCAATTGCACGCTGACATGGATCCGTGCGCCGGTGACCGTCTCCAGCATGTCACCGATGTTCTGTACGCGCTGGCCCACATTGAACACTTGCGGGTTCAGCGGTTGGCGCCGGGCGAAGGCGAGCAATTGGCTGGTCAGCTTGCTGGCACGCTCTACGGTATCGGTCACGGCATTCATATAGCGCTGACGGCGCTCTTCGGGCAGGTTGGGCATGCGCAGGAAGTCGACTGACGAGCGGATGATCGTCAGCAGGTTGTTGAAGTCGTGGGCCACGCCTCCGGTCAACTGGCCGATGGCTTCAAGCTTCTGCGACTGGCGCAACGCCGCTTCAGTCTGGTTGAGCAGGGTGGTTCGTTCCACCACCCGCTGTTCCAGAGTCGCGTTCAAATCGGCCAGCGCCGACAGGCCCTCGCGCACGATGGCATCGGCGCGCACCCGTTCAATATGCGCCCAAGAGCGCTCCGTGACCTCACCCAGCAGCGCCAGGTCGTAGGAAGACCAGCGGCGTGGCACGCGGTCGTGAATGGCCATCAGCGCGGTCAAGCGTCCGGACTTGATCAACGGCATGCAAATCGTCGCCGTCACGCCAATAGCCTGGAAGGTCGCGGCTTCCTCGGGCGTCAGTTCCGTGAGGTTGTCATTAATGATCAACGGCTCACCGGCCTGCAGGCGCTCGACCGCCAATTGGCCGAAGTCCGCCAGGCGGTAATACCCGACGATGCTGGGCGAGCCTTGGGCGGCCCAGTTGCCGCGAATGGTAAAGCCGTCTTCATCGGCGTCCATGTCGGCATAGGCGCAGTTGGACAGGTTCAGGTGGGTCGCCAGTATCTGCGTGGTGGCCGCCATGATCGCGGCAGGATCGGTGGCATTGGCCACCCCGTTGCTGATCGCATCCAGCACAGCGAGGCGGCGGGCCATGAACACCGAGCTGGTGGTTTCGGTGACGGTATCGAGCATGCCCACAACGTTGCCGCAGGCATCGCGGATCGGGCTGTAGCAAAACGTGAAATAGGCCTGTTCCGGCGCAGCACCACGCTCGACGATCAACGGGAAGTCTTCGATAAACGTGGCGCGACCTGCAAATGCGGCATCGGCGATCGGGCTGATCTGGCGCCAGGCTTCCTGCCAGATCGTACTGAAGGGCTGGCCCAGTGCGTCGGGCTTGTTACCGAGGATCGGGAGGAACGCGTCGTTGTACAGGGTGATCAACTCGGGGCCCCAGACTATCGCCTGGGGGAAATGGGAGGCAAGGCTCAACGACACGGTCGTCTTGAGCACATCCGGCCATTGGTCCATCGACCCCAGGGGAGTATTGGCCCAGTCATGGCGGCGAACCCGTTCGGCCATCTCACCGCAGCCTTGTAGCCAGTCTGTCATCTACTCAATACCTAGTTCGTCCCACGCTGCGATATGGCACCGCAATATCAAACAACAGACCCGGGCAATGTCCGGCAGTTCAGCGCTATTGCACGCCTAGCAGCGCCGTCCAGTAAATCCCCGCGTCGCTTTTCGGATCCAGCCCATAGGCGGCACCCAATTCACGAAACCGTGGGTTCATCAAGTTGGCGCAATGTCCGGGGCTGGCGAGCCAGCCATCGACCACTTTGCGCGGCGTATCCAGGCCCGCTGCAATATTTTCACCGACCTGTTGGGCCACATAGCCAGCCAGTTCCGCGCGATCGCCCGGGGTGCGGCCGTCACGGTCCAAGTGGTCGAAGAAATTGTGGTTGGCCATGTTGCGTGCATGACTGTCGGCGGCGCTCGCCAGTTGCGCGTTCCAGGCCAGTGGCGTGGTGGCCTCGAAGGCCTGCTCACCACATTGGCGCGGTTGCTTGCGCGCGGCGTTGACCATCTCCAGCAATTGCGGGCCGGCTTCCTGGGAGCTGGCCAGGCCGCGGCTCAACAGCGGGCGGGCGAGGACAATGCGCCAGTCCTGGCCATTGTTGCTGACGCCGATATCGACGAACTGCGGGTCCAGCACCACCCGGCAGAAACTCTCGCGCACCGCTTTCATCGCCGATTGCGCGTCGCGAGGCCCGGACAGGCTGATCGCCTGCACATTCACCATCGGGTAGGCCGCCTGGGCCAAGGCCTGTTGCAAGTCGCCGACATTATTGACTGGCAATACCAGACGCGGGTCGACCGCCAGCGGTGGCAACTCCTGGGAACCCTGGTCGCCACAGCGCTGCAGTTGGCTGCGGTACTGGTTGATTGAGTCGATCAGTTGACTCTCTTCGCTCGCCGACGCGGTGGCGCAAAACACCAGGCTGGCGGCCATTGTGGTAACACCCATCATCAATGACAGAACGCGCATGGACGTTTCCCTTGAGCATGAAAGTGCCCATGATGCGCGATCAAGGGGCGCAGATGCACCCCTTGGGCAACATTTTGCCCTCAGTTCTTGAATGCCGAGTGCTTGCGGCCCTGGTCACACAGGGCAAACACCACCACCAGCACCGAGGCGATGGCGAGGATGATCACCACGCCGCTTGTCGAGTGCGTGGTCGAGGCCGCAACCATCGACAAGGCACCCAGCGGCGCCAAGCCCCCGGCGATGGCCGTACCGATTTCACGCCCGGTACCAAAGCCCGAAGAGCGGGTCTGCGTCGGAAACTGGCGGCTCAGGAACGAACCCTGGGGGGCGAACATCATTGGCGCGAGGATCCCGGTGCCGATCCCGATGGCCAGGTAGATCATCAGGCTTTCACCGGTGTTCAACAGCGCCAGGAACGGGTAGGCGAACAGCAGCGACAGCACGCCACCAAGCACCAATACCGACTTGCTGCTCCACTTGTCACACAGCCAGCCGAAGCACGGCACGGCGACAATGGCGACCAGGCTGGCGATGGTTACCGACAGCGAAGTGACATGCACGTCGACACCCTTGAACTGGGTGAGGTAGGCCAGGGAAAAGGTCTTGAAGATATAGCTCAGGGCGTTGTAGCCAATAGCCACGAAGAACACCACGGCCAGGCCCTTGAGGTCGTTCTTGAACAGGGCCTTGAGCGGCGAGACCTTGGCCTTGGCCGGCTCCTGGCTCAACTCCTTGAACTCCGGGGTTTCCGGAATGCTGTTACGTACCCACAGGCCCACACCCACCAGGGCGATGCTGCAGATAAACGGGATACGCCAGCCGCCGGCCAGCAGGAACTCATTGCCATTGATGGTCAGCAGGTACACGGTCAGCGATGACAGCAGCAGGCCGAGGTTCAAGCCCAGCGCCGGCCAGGCACCTTGGCTGCCGCGCTTGCCTTCTGACGCATGCTCGTAGGAAGTGACCGCTGCCCCCGACAGCTCAGCGCCGGCGCCCAGGCCCTGGATGATGCGGATAAACACCAGAATGATCGGCGCCCAGATGCCAATCGACGCGTAGCTGGGGATCAGGCCGATCAGCGTGGTGCACACGCCCATCATGCAGAAGGTCAACACCAGTACATGTTTACGACCGAACTTGTCGCCCAGGTAGCCGAACAGAATGCCGCCGAAGGGGCGGGCGATAAAACCGATGGCGAAAGTGGAAAACGCCATCAGGGTCGCGGTCTTCGGATCACTGTTATCAAAGAAGATTTTCGAAAAGACAATCGCCGCCATGGTTGCGTAGAGGTAGAAGTCATACCACTCCAGCATCGAACCAAAGATGGTGGCGGCAGCGACCTTGCGCAGGCGTTTCTTGGTTTGTGCCGGGGTTTCCACCGTGGCGGGGTTGTGGGCTTTTGCCGTCATGCTGTACTTCCTTCTCAGTCATTATATTTATTAGGGTGTTGCAAACGCGGGCGAATGTAGGAGCTGTGGAGCCTTGGCGAGGCTGCAGCTCCTACAGGGGTATTTAGTTTGGTGTGAACATGCGGTCGGCGATCATTTCGCCAATCGGAATGGCAGAGGTGGCCGCCGGTGATGGCGCGTTGCACACGTGCAACATGCGTGGCGTCTGGGCGAACAGAAAGTCGTGTACCAAAGTGCCGTCACGCATCACCGCCTGGGCGCGGATCCCGGCTTCATAGGGCAGCAGATCGTCGAGTTCCAGGGATGGGCAATACTTGCGGCATTGCTCCAGGTAGCCAGACTTGAACAATGAGTTCTTCATTTCCACACTGCCGGAGCCGAGGTTCTGCCAGATGGTTTTCCAGAACCCGGGGAAGCGCGCGTACTCGGCCACATCCTTCCAGTTGATGGAAAACTTCTTGTAGTTCTCCCGGCCCAGGCCCAGCACGGCACTGGGGCCGACGGTGACGCTGCCATCGATCATGCGGGTCAGGTGCACCCCCAGGAACGGCAATTCCGGATCCGGGATCGGGTAGATCAAGTGGTTGACGATGTTGTTCTTCGACGCGGGCAAGCGGAAATACTCGCCACGGAACGGGATGATCTGGTGGTCGATATCAATCCCGGCCAGGGTCGCCAGGCGGTCCGATTGCAGGCCGGCGCACACCACCAGGTGCCGCGCCTGCCAGGCGCCATCGTGGGTGCTGACGGTGACTTTGTCGGTGTCTTCGGCAATCGCGGTGACGGTTTTTTCCAGGCAGATCTCGCCGCCACTGCGGCGAATTACCTCGGCCATGGTCTCGCAGACCTGGCGGTAGTCAACAATCCCGGTAGCGTCGAGGAACAGCCCGCCAAGGCCGACGATGTTCGGTTCGCGGGCACGCAACTGGTCGGCGTCCAGGCGCTCGACTTTCATCCCGTTGAGTTGCGAGCGCGCATAGAGCGCTTCCATGCGCTGCACTTCCAGGGCCGTGGAGGCCACCAGCAATTTGCCGCACACCTCGAACTTGATCCCATGCTCGCTGCAGAACTGTTTGGTGGCTTCGGCGCCGCGTTTGCACAGGTCGGCCTTCAGGCTGCCCGGCGCGTAGTAGATGCCGGCATGGATCACGCCGCTGTTGTGACCGGTCTGGTGTTTGGCCAATAGCGCTTCCTTTTCCAGGATCACCAGGGACGCGTTGGGCTGGCGCTTGAGCAGCTCCATCGCGGTGGCCAGGCCGACAATCCCGCCGCCGATGATGCAAAAGTCATAAATCATGTGGGCTACCTAAATCAGTACATTTCAGTCTGCTTATCAGGTTGTCAGACTAATGTTTTTGTTAAAAAAACGGCGCGCCCGCAGGCACGCTTTATCGGTGTTGGGTCCATCAGTGGGTTGCGGGCAGCTCCAGTTGCAGGCGTTTGGCGGCAGCGCGCAAATGCGCCTCGGCGGCAGCGGCGGCGCCTTGGGGGTCGGCGTCGACGATGGCCTGGTACAGCGCCTGGTGCTCCTGGGTGGCGTCGGCCGAGCCGCTGGCAAAGCGCGACGCCGAGTTTTCCCAGGCGGTCTTGCGCGCGCTGGCCAACTGGCTGCGCAAAAAGTCGTGGAAGGCGACGAAGTATTCGTTTTTGCTGGCGTCGGCGATGGCCCGGTGAAATTCCACGTCGGCGAGGGCGGCGGCTTCAAAGTCTGCGCGCTTGTCGTGCATTTCCTGCAGGGCCCGTTTCATGCGCTGCAGGTCGTCCGCGTCACGGCGTTGGGCGGCAATGGAGGCGGCCTGGGTTTCGATCCACAAGCGCACTTCGAACATTTGCGCGAGGTCAGGGCGCCGGCCGTTCTTTTCTGGAAAGCGGAATACCGTACCGGCCGGGGTCTGCGAAATGAACGAGCCCAGGCCACGCCGGGCGGTCAGTACGCCATCGGCCTTGAGCTGGGCAATCGCCTCGCGCACCACCGAACGGCTGACATTCAACTGTTCGGCCAGTTGCTGCTCGGTCGGCAGGCGCGACTCGGGCGCCAGTTGTCCGGAGTCAATCTCGGCCCGTATGGCGCTGACAACACGCACGACGAGGGAATCTGGACGCTGGAGCTCAAGCATGGCAAAACCTAGGTGATCAGGTTGTCAGACAATAGCTGTTACGATTTTCCCTTGTCAAGGCGTCGTGCTGGCCGGCAGGGTTTTTACCCGGCGCGAGCAGGCCAGCAGCAGCGCCAGTGCGACCAGCCCCGAGGCCACCCCGAACGCCAGGTGAAACCCCCGGCCAACCGCTGCGGGCAGGGCCGAATGGATATCGCCCATGCCCCAGGCAAACACCGCCCCCAGCGCCCACGCACCGATAATCAAGCCCAGATTGCGTGACAGGTTTAGCCAGCCTGCAATCGTTCCGCGTCGATCCGCTGGCACATCGCTCATCACCGCCGTGTTGTTGGCTGCCTGGAATTGCGCGTAGCCCAGGGTGAGGATCCCCAGCGCGCCGATGTAACCGGCGGCGCCCAGGGGCATCAACCCCAGCATCAGGCAGCCGGCCAGCATGCACAGCAGTCCGCCCAGGGTGGTGGCGTAACTGCCGCAGCGGTCGGTCAGGCGCCCGGCCGGTACACCCGCCAGCGCCGCGATACACGGACCTACCGCCATCGCCAGGCCCATCTGCGCGGGATCGAGTCCTATGCCATGGCTCAGGTAAAAAGGCCCGGCGACCAGGGTGGTCATCATCACCGCGGCCACTAGCGTACTCATGCCAAGCCCGGCGCCCAGGGCGCGATCATGGAGTGTCGCGAAGACACTCAAGCGCACGGCGCCCGGTGGTTGCGGATCCCTATCGGCCTGGGTGCGTTGCACCAGCGCAAAGGCGAGGGCGGCCAACGGCAACATCACCAGAAACAGCGCACGCCAGCCAGACGCCGCAATCAGAGCGCCACCGATGGCCGGTCCCAGGCCTGTGCCCACCGCTGACAGGGTGCCCAGCAACCCCATGACGCGCCCGGTTTGCGCCTTGGGCACGGTGGCCGCGACCAGTGCCATAGTCATTGCCAGCATGATCGCCGCGCCAAACCCTTGCAGCGCCCGCGCCGCGACCAGCACGCCAAGAGAAGGCGCGGCGCTGCACAGGGCACAAGCGACGGCGAAGACCAGCACGCCCGCCAACAGCAGGCGGCGATGGCCGAAACGATCCCCCAGGCGACCGACACCTACCAGCACGGCGGTGATCGCCAGCAAGTAACTCAGCACCACCCACTGCACCGCCGCAAAGGCTGCGCTAAAGGCGTCGGCCATTTGAGGCAGGCCGACATTGGCAATGCTGGTGCCCAGTGAAGCCAGGAGCATGCACAACGACAAACCGGCGAGCGCGCCGCGTGGGGTAGGGGACGTCATGGGATTTCCTTGTTCTGACCGTGGTCGTTGCCCGCAATCTACGACGTCGCCTAACATGGCGGAAGACGCACCAGTTGCACTCTATACGTGCGTCAAGCGCCTGATAAGGATCGCCGCCGTGTCGCTACCGGACTTCAACCTGCTGGTTACCCTGGACGTACTGCTTGCCGAAGGCAGCGTCGCCCGTGCCGCCCAACGCCTGGGCCTGAGCCCCTCGGCCATGAGCCGTGCGTTGGCGCGGCTGCGGGAAACCACTGGCGATCCGCTGCTGGTGCGCGCCGGCCGCGGCCTGGTGCCGACGCCCCGGGCCCTGGAACTGCGCGAACGGGTCGGCCAACTGGTGCAGGAGGCCGAAGCGCTGCTGCGTCCGCTGCAGGTCCTGGACCTCAAGGGCCTGGTGCGGACCTTCGTGCTGCGCACCAGCGAAGGGTTCGTCGAAAGTTTCGGCCCCGCGTTGATCGCCCGTGTTGCCGAGCAGGCGCCCGGCGTGCGCCTGCACTTTGTGCATAAGCCCGGTACACCGCTGCGCGACAGCGGCGTGGACCTGGAAACCGGCGTTGTCGATAGCAGCGCCAACCCGGAAGTCCTCACCCAGTTGTTGTTTCGCGACCGTTTTATCGGTGTGGTGCGCGCCGACCACCCATTGAGCCAAGGCCCCATCACCACCGCACGCTACGCCGCTGGCCGGCATATCTACGTGTCTCGGCGCGGGCGCGAACGCGGGCAGATCGACGACGCCCTCGAGGCCTTGCACCTGACGCGAGACGTGGCGACCATCGTCACCGGCTTTTCCACGGCCGTGGCCTTGGCGCAAAGGACCGATCTGATTGCCAGCGTTCCCGAGCGCTATACCAGCGGCCTGCGTGATGGCCTGTTCAGTTTTGCCCTGCCGGTGCAGGTGCCGCCGTTCAGCGTGGCGATGCTCTGGCATCCACGCCTGGATGCAGACCTGGCGCATCGCTGGTTGCGCGGCTGTTTGCGCCAGGTGTGTGGCGCAGAACAGGTACAATCCCCGCTGCCTTGATTGCGAAATACCAGGAAACAGGAATTCGATGTTCACCCTTACCCACTACACCACTCCATGCCCCGAGCCCGTCAACAGCCAGATCCTGCAGATGGTGGTCGACTACCTGACCGATATCAGCTCGGTCGCCTTACCGCCGAGCAACCTGCTGTACAACATCTACCAGTATGCAATCGGCTACGAAGTGCACCTGTATCTGGAGGCGCTGGGTGGGGCCAAGGGCATTGCGGTCGAGCTGATTGTGGCGACCGATGAGCAGGATCCGGCCAAGGTCGTCGGCTTCTTGCTGTACCTGCCGGTCAAGGACGACCCCCAGGCTTGCGGCGTGGCCTATATGGCCGTGCATGCCAGCCACCGCCGTCAGGGCGTGGCGCGGGCGATGATGAATGAAATGCTCAGCCGCTACCCCCATGGCGAACTGACCTGCGCGGTGGAAAAAGTCCCGGCGTTCGAAGCCATGGGCTTCCAGGTGCGCGGCGTGCGTGGCACCCAGGTGTTGATGAACACCCGCGACTACAGCACCGATGGCCTGATGGGCGTGTTGGACGTAGCGTCGATCTACAGCTCGTTGGAAGTGCGGCAGATCCACACCTACCTGCTGCAAAAGCACGGCAAGCGCGCGATGATCGACGCCGAGAAACAGCGCGACCGGCATTTCGACCAGATGACCCGCAAGGCCCGGCTATTCGTACAGAGCCGCTTGGCCTGACCAGGAGCCGTTGTTGTGGGGAGGGAACTTGCAGCCCCCTCGAACCTACTATGGACCACTAGCTTTATGTGGCGAGCGGGCTTGCCCCGCGCTGGGTGGCGAAGCCACCCCAACCGCCTCACCATGCTCTGCCAGACACCCCGAGGTGGCAGGCTTTAGGGCTGCTGCGCAGCCCAACGGGGGCGATACGGCGTTCCGGCAAGCCCCCTCGCCACAGGGAACTTGCAGCGCCCTCGAATTTACTGTGGACCACTAGCTTTATGTGGCGAGCGGGCTTGCCCCGCGCTGGGTGGCGAAGCCACCCCAACCGCCTCCCCATGCACCACCAGACACACCGAGATGGCAGGTTTTGGGGCTGCTGCGCAACCCAACGGGGGCGATACGGCGTTCCGGCAAGCCCCCTAGCCACAGGGAACTTGCCACACCATCGAACTTATTGTGGACCACTAGCTTTATGTGGCTAGCGGGCTTGCCCCGCGCTGGGTGGCGAAGCCACCCCAACCGCCTACCATGCTCTGCCAGACACCCCGAGGTGGCAGGCTTTAGGGCTGCTGCGCAGCCCAGCGGGGGACAAGCCCCCTCGCCACAGGGAACTTGCAGCGCCCTCGAATTTACTGTGGACCACTAGCTTTATGTGGCGAGCGGGCTTGCCCCGCGCTGGGTGGCGAAGCCACCCCAACCGGCTCACCATGCTCCACCAGACACACCGAGGTGGCAGGTTTTAGGGCTGCTGCGCAACCCAACGGGGGCGATACGGCGTTCCGGCAAGCCCCCTAGCCACATCAGCCCCTTTCCACAACTGCCCACCCCTGGGCCAGATAAAGCCGGTTGGTCACAACAACGGCGGGCTGTCGCGGAAAAGGTCGTGGGCATCGAGCAGCCGATACGCAATCTCCGGCCGCTTCTCCAGCCCTTTGCGAATCGCCGCCGGAATCGACTGCCGAGTCTTGCGACACAACCCCGGCAGTTCGTCGATGACGATCTGGATCCCGCGCATGCTTTTGACTTCGGTATGCCCTGGGGCGATGTGCACGCGGATGCCCAATTGCTGGTGCATCAGGTGTTGCATGCGCTCAAGATCAGCCAGGCTTTGCAGGTTTTCCAGGCGTTCAAGCAGCTTTTTTTCTTCCTGGCGGGTCAGTTGCAGGATGCGCTGGTCGGCGCCGGGCGCATCGAGCAACTGCTCGCGCTCGCAATCACACACAGCAGGTGGGCAGGGTTGGCGAATTGTCATGATCACTCCCTCCCCACGCTGGTGCTGACGGCTCAGTAGGTCAGTTGCACGCCCAGGCTGCCCAGGGCGTTCCAGTACTCAGGATAGGTCTTGCCCACGCAGTCAGGGTCCTGGATCCGGATGCCCGAGACTTTCAGGCCCGCGAGGGCAAAGCACATGGCGATGCGGTGGTCGGCGTGGGTGTCGATCAGCGCGGTGCAGGCTGTGCCCGCCAATGCCGGATCGCTGGCCACCAGCAAGTCGTCACCGATGATGGTCGCCAGCCCCGGGCGGATTTCGTTGAGGCCGTCATGCAGGGCCTGGACGCGGTCGCATTCCTTGACCCGCAGGTTGGCCAGTTCGGTGAAGCGCACCGGGGTGTTGTTGAATGCCGCCAGCACCGCCAGGGTCGGGATGGCGTCCTGCATCTGCGAGCCGACCACCGTGGCCGGCATTTGCGGGAACTGGGCGATCACGGCCTGGGCCTTGGCGTCGGGCTGGGTGAAATCCTGTGCGGCGACGCCCAGGTCGATGCTGCCGCCGGTCAGCACTTCGGCAGCCCATAAGTAGGTGGCGGCAGACGCGTCGGGTTCGATCAGGTAATCATTGGCGATGTAGCCGGTAGGGGCCACGCGCCAGGTGCTGTCGTTGACCACTTCCACCTGGGCGCCAAACGCGCGCATGCAGTCCAGGGTCAGGTCGACGTAACCACGGGCGCCGATGTCTTTGCCGGTCAATGCCACCTCGATAGGGGCCTCGCCGCAGGCCGCGAGCATCAGCAGTGCCGACACGTATTGGCTGGACAGGCCACCATCGATCTCGAAGCGCTTGGCCTGGATGCGGCCAGTGCCATGCACGGTCACTGGCGGGCAGCCGGTGGGGCTTTCAACCTGGATGCCGTTCTGCTTCAGGGTCGCCAGCAGCGGGCCGATGGGGCGCTTTTGCATGTACTCGTCACCATCCAGTACCACGCTGCCTTCCACGGTCGCCACGGCGGCCGTGAGAAAGCGCATCGCGGTGCCGGCGTTGCCGAGGAACAATGGTTGCGCCGGCAGTTGCAGCTTGCCGTGGCCGGTGACGACAAAGGTCACGTCATCCGGCTCATCAATGGTCACGCCCATCTGGCGCAACGCCACGGACATATGCCGGGTGTCGTCGCTTTTCAGCGCACCACTCAGGCGGCTGGTGCCCTTGGCCAGAGCCGCCAGCAACAGGGCGCGGTTGGTAATGGATTTGGAGCCGGGAGGCGCTACCTTGCCGTGCAATGGAAAGTTGGGCGGTGTCACGGTCACGGTTTTCTGCGAACTCAAGGTACAAGGCTCCTGATTCAAGGCGCGGTGGCTGGGAGTGGCCGGCTGGCGGAGACGAATAATCGACCATCCGGCACGCTAGGGTCAAATCATGGCGCAGGTTTAACCGCGCTGGCTCAACCAATAGGCATGCAAGGCCCTGGCCGCAGGTTCAATGCGTGCTACCTGTTGTTGATGGACTGCCACATCCAGGTCGGCTGGCAATTCAAAGTTGTCCTGCTCGGCGCGCCAAGCGATGGCTTCCAAGTGTGCTGCCTGCTCGGCTGGCAAAGGGGGCCATTGGCTGATCGCGGCGCCGCGGATATAGCCAAAGCACCATTCTTCGGCGAGGGGCAGCGGCAGGCCCTGGTGTTCGGTGTGTTCAAAGCGCGCCTGGAAGCCCTGGGCATCACTGGCCAACCGCTGGGCAATGCTAGTGATATGGCGTGTGCACAGGTCGATAAACTGCTTGAGCTCTTCCTTGCTTTCCCATGCCGGGATCTGGTCGCCCCAGATGGCCGGGAACCCGATGTCAAACTCCACCAGATCCGGGCCGGATACCAGGGCGGTGAAGTAGCCATCGAGCTCGGCCAGGTTCAGTACCGAGTTGTCGTCGCCGTACTTGAGCAGAATGTCTTCGATGAACTCGAAATCGGCAGGGGCGAGGGCTGGGTCGTGCATGAAAATATCCTTTGAGCGTCAAGCGCCGCAGATAAGGCGGCGTAAAACGCGGAGGATGGCGCGAGTCGGCGTTTTAATCCAGTGCTAGATCACCTTTACAGCCCGGCCAATCGCCTGGATCGGCCCGGTCGGCTTACCGGTCGGCGAGCCATTGGGGCCTTCCAGGGTCATCTCGAACAGTTGGTTGGGCGCCAGCGGCGGCAGTTTATCCAGGGGGATCGACAGGCTCTGCCCCGGCTTGACCAGCCCGAGGGAAACCGGGCCTTGCCAGTCGTCACCCTTGGTCCAGAACTCCAATGCCTTGTCCGCCGGTATCTGCATGACGCCCAGGGGGATCAACTGGATTTGCTGATCGTTGCTGGCCTGGACCACCCAGCCTGGGGCCTGGCTTTGTGGCGCCATCAGTACCACCACGTAGGCCGTTGGGTTGATGGCGGCGGGGCGGGTCAGCAACAGCGAAGCCAGCACCAAGCTGGCCAATAAACCTGCGCCGGCCAGGCCACGCCACAGTGCAAGCAGGTTCCACCATGGCACCGACGGCGTATCGCCCACGGCGTGATGGCCCAGGCTGCGTTCAATGCGCCGCCACAGATAGGGCGAAGGCGCCACCGGCTCGGCCAGCTCGGTCAGCGGCAACAGGCGCTGTTCCCAGGCCTCCACCGCCGCGCGCAAGGGTGCATCGTGTTCCAGGCGTTGCTGCACCTGCAGGCGTTGCTCGGCCGTCAGGGTGCCCAGTACGTATTCGCCGGCCAATTCATCCAATTTTTCGGGGTTCATGCCATGCACTCACGCAATGCCGCGAGGCTGCGTTTGATCCAGGCTTTGACAGTCCCCAGCGGGGTGCCCAGTTTCTGTGCGATTTCACTGTGGGACAGACCGTCGACATACGCATGCAATATACAACTGCGACGCGACGGTTCCAGGTGTTCCAGGCACTGGTAAACCTTGCCGCTACGGGCGCGGTACTCGAAATGCTCGGTGCTGGGTTCAGCCACCAATGTGTGTTCGTGCTCATCGCTGAGCGCGACTTCGCGGCCCTTTTTGCGCATGACGTTGAGCGCCATATGCCGGGTCACGCTATAGACCCAGCCACGGGCCGAACCCCGACGCGGGTCGAAGCCGCCGGCGCCGTTCCAGATATTGATAAATGCCTCATGCACGATGTCCTCCGCCAGGGCTGTGTCCCGCGCAATGCGCTTGGCCACGCCGAGCAGCCGGGCGCAATCCTGTTCATACAACTGACGCAAGGCTTGCTGTTCGCCGCGGGCGCAAGCCAACAGGCAGGCTTCATAGTCAAAGAGAGGTTCGGGCAAGGATTGGGGACGCCTTTGAGGGTCAAGCCCCGGCCGCGAGTGGCCGGGGTGCTAACGCAGCAGCTTAGACGACTTTTTTTACCGGGTGCATCATTTGGCCGCCCAGAAGATGTAATCCGCCTGGTACTTCACCACTTCCTGCTTGCCTTTGTTGGCGGTACTGCATTCGGCACTTGGCGCCACGCCACCTTTGAGCGCCACGCGCTGGATATAGCTGACACCATTCATTGCACCCTTGCCTTCGGCCGGGTTGGCCTTGACCAGTTGATAGGGCAGGTTGCCTGCGCTGGACGGTGCCACGGCCAATTGCGTGCCGGTGACTTTCGAACCGTCCTGGGCCTGCCACGTAGCGGGCGGGCCGAAGTAGGTGCCGACCTGCTTGCCGCTACGATCATTGAGCACTGCCTTGGGCCCGACGAAGACCCATTCGGTCTGGCCGGCGGCGTTGGCCTTGTCGCGGCACTCGTAGGTTATTTCGCCGACACCGGTGGTCTCCATGGTCACCTTGTGGCCGTCCGGCACCTTGATGCTATCGGGCAGGCTGGTCTGGGCAAAGGCCGCCGGTGCAGTGAGCAGCAGGACGGTCAGGCAGAGCAGGGGTTTAGTGTTCATCGGTGTCTCTCCGTAGGGGTGAACAGCAGAGCAGCGTTGTGGCTACTACCTGTACTACTCACGACACGGCTGACTGGATGCACGGCGCGACAAATAAATCCCTGAGACGCAAAAGGAATAAAGTCAGATCGTATTGATATAAGTCGTTATAAGAAAAATCGCTATGCTGCCGCCAGAATTTTATAAGGCCGCAGGTAGTTGTAATGGATGTGGGTAATTTTGGTTTTGTAGTGGCAGGCCTGATCGTTGGTTTTATCGTCGGCATGACTGGCGTGGGTGGCGGGTCACTGATGACCCCGATCCTGTTGTGGTTCGGCATCAACCCCGCCACAGCGGTGGGCACCGACTTGCTGTACGCAGCCATTACCAAGGCTGGTGGGGTGCTGGTGCATGGCAAGAACAAGAACATCGACTGGACCATCACCGGCTGGCTGACCCTGGGCAGCGTCCCGGCGGTGTTGCTGACGCTGTGGTTCCTCAAGAGTCTGCACACCGACCCCAGCGCGATGAACGAGGTGATCAAGCAAGCCCTGGGTGTGGTGCTGCTGCTCACAGCCCTGGCGATTTTGTTCAAGAAGCGATTGTTGGCCTTTGCCCAGCGCCATGCGGGCGACAACTACCATATGAGCCCGCGCAACCTCAACGGGCTGACAGTGTTCACCGGTGCGATCCTCGGCACCATGGTCGCCTTGACCTCCATCGGTGCCGGCGCCCTGGGCACCGTGGCGCTGTTTATCCTGTACCCGTTCCTGGCCACCAAGCGCCTGGTGGGCACCGAAATCGCCCACGCCGTACCGCTGACCCTGGTCGCAGGCCTAGGGCATGCGAGCATGGGTAACATGGACTGGCATTTGTTGGGGTTCTTGCTGATGGGGTCGCTGCCGGGGATCTACTTTGGCAGCCATATGTCAGGCCGGGTGCCGGATGAACTGCTGCGCCCGTGCCTGGCGGTGATGCTGGGGTTGATTGGCTTCAAGCTGGCGTTCTGACTGCGGTATGTTGTGGCAGTGGTGCTTTTGTGGAGAGGGGGCTTGCCGGAACGCCGTATCGCCCCCGTTGGGTGGCGAAGCCGCCCCAAAACCGGATTGCGCGGTGTGTCTGGGGTTATTGGGGGGGCTGCTGCGCAGCCCAGCGCGGGGCAAGCCCGCTCGCCACAACAAGCCCGCTTCCCACAACAAGTCCGCTTGCCACGATAAGCCTTATGCCTTACGCGATTTATCCAGCCACTCCACCGCCGTGCGCCAGATACAAATCCCCAGGAAGTACGCCGACATCAACAACCACAAGCCCATGGTCAGCTTGTTGGTGTACGGCTGGTCGATCACCAGCAGCAGGCTGCACAGCAGCCACACCGTGGTCACTGCAATGTTGATCGGCATAAAGCGCTTGACCCGGAACGGGTGCAGGAACTTCATCGGCGTCACCGTCAGCAGCGCCAGGCCGATCACCGTGGCCAGGGTGATCCAGGCGTCCGGGTCGATGATGTAGACACACAGCGCCACCACGTTCCAGGCGGCGGGGAAGCCCTGGAAGTAGTTGTCCTTGCTCTTCATGTTGACGTTGCAGAAGCAGAACAGCGACGACACCAGGATCACCGAGACGGTGAACAGGTGAGTGAAGTCCGGCAGGTCGATATAGCGGTAGATAAACAGCGCCGGGATAAACACATACGTCAGGTAATCGATCACTAGGTCCAGCACCGAGCCATCGAAGCTTGGCAGCACGGTCTGCACATTGACCCGCCGCGCCAGCGAGCCATCCACGCCATCGACGATCAATGCCAGGCCCAGCCACAGCAGGCAGGCCTTGGGTTGGTTCTCCAGCAGCGCCAGCGTCGCGAGGAAGGCCAGTACCACGCCGGTGGCGGTAAAACCATGGGCGCCCCAGGCTTTGAGTCTGGCTACATGCAGGGTCGATATCACAGGGGCGTTCTCCAAAAGGTGAAACACGGCAGCCGACGGCGATTGCGCGTCGAATCTGGCCAAGGGATGCAGGTATCGACCGGAAAGGTGGGGATAAGGTTCACCACCACGGCGTTAGGTTTAGCGTAGCAAGCGTTGACGGATTCGGCATCAGCCCTGACGGAACACCAGGGCCTTCAAGCCGCTTTGCGGGTCGATATCGGGAAACTCCGGCGGGTTGGCCAGGCGCTGTTCAAACCGCAGCCCCGGCGCTTCGCGGGTGACGCCCTCGATCAGGAAGTCTTCGCCAAACGCGGGGTCGTTCATGCAGGCCAATACGGTGCCTTGGGGCGTCAGCAAATCTGGCAGGCGGCGTAGCACGCGCTGATAGTCCTTGGTCAGCAGGAAGCTGCCTTTCTGGAAGGACGGCGGATCGATGATCACCAGGTCATAGGGACCGTTGCCGGTGACCTTGGCCCAGGACTTGAACAAGTCGTGGCCCAGGAAACTCACCTTGCCCAGGTCATGGCCATTGAGCCGGTGATTGTCGCGGCCCCGGCTCAGGGCGCCACGGGCCATATCCAGGTTGACCACATGCTCGGCCCCGCCCTCTATGGCGGCCACGGAGAACCCGCAGGTGTAGGCAAACAGGTTCAGCACCCGTAGGCCACGGGCGTGTTCGCGTACCCAATTGCGCCCGTAGCGCATATCCAGAAACAGCCCGCTGTTCTGTTTTTTGCCCAGGTCGATGCGATACAGCAGGCCGCCTTCGGTGATGGTCAGCTCCTCGACCATCTGGCCCCACAACCATTCGGTGGTGCTTTGCGGCAGATAGCGATGTTGCAACGCCAGAGTGTGTGCGCCGGCCTGCTGCCATTCGCTGCTGGTGCAGAGGTTGCGCAGCAATTGCTGCAAAGCATCCAGTTGCACCGCTTCGGGCTCCTTGAACAAAGAGACCAGCACCACGCCTTGCAGCCAGTCCACGGTCAGTTGTTCCAGGCCCGGCCAGCAGCGGCCACGGCCGTGGAACAGGCGCCGGGTTTCTGCGGGAACGTCGCGCAGGGCAGCGAGCAAATGGGTGTGCAGCAGGGCGAGGGCGTCTGGGGTCATCGGGCAGCGTCGATCATTAAACGGGCGGCATTTTAAACACAATTGCGGTGTTTCAGGTGGTAGAAGCACAACGTGCTTTTAATCAGCGGTGTTTCGGTGTTTTGTGCTGCAAATCGGCCTTTGACCTACCCAGAACAGTCAAAAAATCCTTTTGGGCAGACATAAACTGGAAAAAACAGCTCGGAGGTGCCCATGAACGGTTTCGTCAAGACAGTCAATCAAACAGCCATTGACCAGCAGGAGCTCACCGAGTGGCGCGATGCCCTGGACTCACTGGTGCGCCACGCCGGCCCTGAGCGCGCGCGGGAGATCCTCGATATGCTGGCCGACGCCGGCAATACCCCGGCCATCGGCTGGAAGCCGCGCCATGGCACGCCGTACATCAACAGTATCGACGTGGATCAGCAGCCCCACTTTCCCGGCGACCTGGCCACCGAAGAACGCCTGGCCTCGCTGGTGCGCTGGAATGCCCTGGCCATGGTGGTGCGGGCCAACCAGGCCTATGGCGAACTGGGCGGCCATATCGCCAGCTATGCCAGCGCGGCGGACCTGTTCGAAGTGGGCTTCAACCATTTCTTCCGTGCGCGCCACAACAATGAGGGCGGCGATCTGGTGTTCTACCAGCCCCATTCCGCGCCCGGCATCTATGCGCGGGCGTTTCTTGAAGGCCGCTTGAGCGAGCAGGACCTGGCCCACTATCGCCAGGAACTGGGCGCCGTCAAGGCGGGCGCCCGTGGCCTGTCCAGCTATCCGCACCCGTGGTTGATGCCGGACTTCTGGCAGTTTCCCACCGGTTCCATGGGCATCGGCCCGATCAGCTCGATCTTCCAGGCGCGCTTTATGCGTTACCTGCACCATCGCGGCTTGCAGGACACCACCGACCGCCACGTCTGGGGCGTATTCGGCGACGGTGAGATGGACGAGCCGGAAAGCATGTCAGCCCTGACCCTGGCTGCCCGCGAAGGTTTGGACAACCTGACCTGGGTGGTCAACTGTAACCTGCAACGCCTCGACGGCCCGGTGCGCGGCAACGGGCGGATCATCGACGAGTTGGAGGCATTGTTTGCCGGTGCCGGCTGGAACGTGATCAAGCTGGTCTGGGGTTCGGACTGGGACGCCTTGCTGGCCAAGGATGAAGACGGTGCGTTGGTGCGCACCTTGTCCCAGACCGTGGACGGGCAGTTCCAGACCTTTGCCGCCAAGGACGGTGCCTATAACCGTGAGCACTTCTTTGGCCAAAATGAATCCCTGGCCAAGCTGGCGGCTGGCTTGAGCGATGAGCAGATCGACCGGCTCAAGCGCGGCGGCCACGACATGCTGAAAATCCATGCCGCCTATCACGCTGCGCGGCGGGTCAAGGGGCGCCCTACGGTGATCCTGGCCCAGACCAAGAAAGGCTTCGGCATGGGCGAGGCCGGTCAGGGCAAGATGACCACCCACCAGCAGAAAAAACTCGACCGCGAGGCGTTGATCGGCTTTCGCAACCGCTTCCAGTTGCCCTTGACCGACGAGCAGACCGAATCCCTGAGCTTCTACAAACCCGCCGCCGATAGCTCGGAGATGCGCTACCTGCACCAGCGCCGCGCCGCCCTCGGGGGTTATGTGCCCAGCCGCAGCCAGAGCGCCGAGCCGGTGCCCGTACCTTTGATAAGTGGCTACGCCGGCTTCGCGACCCAGGCCCAAGGCAAGGAAATGTCCACCACCATGGCCTTTGTGCGCATGCTCAGCAACCTGCTCAAGGACAAGGCCCTGGGCCCGCGGATCGTGCCGATTGTCGCCGACGAGGCGCGCACCTTTGGCATGGCCAACCTGTTCAAGCAGATCGGCATTTATTCCAGCGTCGGCCAGCGCTACGAGCCGGAAGATATCGGTTCGATCCTCAGTTATCGCGAAGCCACCGACGGGCAGATCCTTGAAGAAGGCATCAGCGAGGCCAGCGCCATCAGCTCCTGGGTCGCGGCGGCCACCAGTTACTCGGTGCATGGTTTGCGCATGCTGCCGTTCTACATCTACTACTCGATGTTTGGTTTCCAGCGCGTGGGCGACCTGACCTGGGCCGCTGCCGACCAGCGCGCCCGCGGCTTTTTGCTGGGCGCCACGGCGGGGCGTACCACCTTGGGCGGCGAGGGCTTGCAGCACCAGGACGGCAGCAGCCACCTGATGGCCGCGACCGTGCCCAACTGCCGCGCCTACGACCCGGCATTCGCCGGCGAGTTTGCGGTGATCCTCGACCATGGCATGCGCCAGATGCTTGAGCACGACGTCGACGAGTTCTACTACGTGACCCTGATGAACGAAAACTACCCGCAGCCGAGCCTGCCCGAGGGCGTCGAAGCGGCAGTTATCAAAGGCATGTACCGCCTCGACGGCAGTGCCGGCGCCAAGGTGCGCCTGCTCGGCTCCGGCACCCTGGTGCGCGAGGCCCAGGCTGCCGCGCAGTTACTGGCAGACGATTGGCAGATCGACAGCGAGGTGTTTAGCGTGACCAGCTTCAGCGAACTGGCCCGCGAAGCGCGGGAGGTGGAGCGCCACAATCGCCTGCACCCCCTGCAAAGCCCACGGCACAGCCACCTGGCGACCTGCCTGCCCCAAGGCGCGCCAGTGGTTGCGGTGTCGGATTACATACGTGCGGTGCCACAGATGATTGCTTCTTACCTGGGGTCGAGTTACACCGTGTTGGGCACCGATGGCTTCGGGCGCAGCGACACCCGTGCGGCGTTGCGCGACTTCTTCGAGGTAGACCGCCACCACATCGTCCTCGCCGCGCTGTCGGCCCTGGTGGAGCAGGGTAGCCTGCAGGCGCAAGTGTGCCAGCAGGCAATCGAGCGCTACGGCTTGCACACCGAGCGCGCCGCGTCCTGGACTCACTGACCCCTCAAGATAAATGAGGAACAAATGTGGGAGCGGGCTTGCTCGCGAAGACGGTGGGTCAGTCACCTATGCATCAACTGACCCGCCGCCTTCGCGAGCAAGCCCGCTCCCACAGGGTTTTGTGCTGGGCTTTAGAGAGTGGCTATCAACTGGGGCCCAAATACCTCACGCAAAAACTGCGGCGCGATATAGCGCTGGTAATGCGCCTCTGACAAACAGGCCATCGAGCGCTACGGCCTGCACATGACCCTTCAAGATAAATGAGGAACAAATGTGGGAGCGGGCTTGCTCGCGAAGACGGTGGGTCAGTCACCTATGCATCAACTGACCCGCCGCCTTCGCGAGCAAGCCCGCTCCCACAGGGTTTTGTGCTGGGCTTTAGAGAGTGGCTATCAACTGGGGCCCAAATGCCTCACGCAAAAACTGCGGCGCGATATAGCGTTGGTAATGCGCCTCTGACAAACAGGCCATCGAGCGCTACAGCCTGCACATGACCCTTCAAGATAAATGAGGAACAAATGTGGGAGCGGGCTTGCTCGCGAAGACGGTGGGTCAGTCACCTATGCATCAACTGACCCGCCGCCTTCGCGAGCAAGCCCGCTCCCACAGGGTTTTGTGCTGGGCTTTAGAGAGTGGCTATCAACTGGGGCCCAAACGCCTCATGCAAAAACTGCGGCGCGATATAGCGTTGGTAATGCGCCTCTGACAACAGGAAAAACTCCCGATCAATCGCATCACGCAAATCCGCCAGGTGCCGCTCACGAAACTCCGGCAGCAGCGCCAGGCCATAGGCATCGAGCCTGGAAATCACCCGCGCACCGCGGGCAATCAACTGATAGGCCCAGCAGTAAGGCGACTGGTGCGGCATAAAACGGATCTTGCGCGCTTCCAACTGCTGGCGCAGGCGCGGGGCATCCAGCACTTGCAGCTTGCTGGCCATGACCTGCACCAGCAATTGTTCGAGGCGCAGCCAGACCGCTTGTTTTTCCTCGGCGCTATAGCCATTCCACTGAATGACTTCATGGTGATAACGCTTGCAGCCACGGCACACCAGGTCGCCATAAACGGTGGAACACAGACCGACGCACGGCGTCTTGATGGTTTGATTGGGCATAAAAAGCGCGTCTTTCCTAATCCACTACAAAAGGGTTCACAGGCGTTCCAGGGCGCTGAAGCGCTGGTTCAACCATTGATACAACTGGGTCACTGCCCGCGACATCTGCCCGCGATGGGGGCAGGCGAAGCTCAAGGGGTACACATCCCCGGGAGTTTCCGGCAGCAGCACCACCAGGCGCTGTGCCTGCACATCGGCGTACACATCCAGCCAGGTCTTGTAGGCGATGCCTTCACCGGCGACGGCCCAGCGCCGCACTACGTCGGCGTCATCACTGAACAAGGGCCCGGAGACCTGCACGGTTTGCTCGCCCAACTCCCAACGGTTATGCAGGCGGCCGTTTTGCAGGTACAGCAGGCACGGGTGGTGGGGCAGGTCCTCGACGGAGGTCGGTGCGCCGTGGCGTTCCACGTAATCGGGCGATGCCACCAGCACCCGGCGATTCCATGGCGCCAAGGGCAGGGCGATATAGTTGGCATCCTCATTCCAGCCATAACGCAGGGCCACGTCCACCGGGTCGCGAAACAGGTTGGTGACCTGATCCGATACCAGAAAGCGCAAGGTCAGCCCAGGGTGCAGGCGGCGAAACTCGGTGAGCATCGGCAGCAGGATATTGCGCCCCAGGTCCGAAGGCGCAGCGATCTGCAATGTGCCCCGCAGCGGCGCGTCATCGCCGCGCAAGCGTTCGCGGCCCAGCTCCAACTGCTCCAGCACGGCACGGGCGGTCGGCAGGTACTGTTCGCCCTCGGCACTCAACCGCAGGCTGCGGGTGGTGCGGGTAAACAGGCGCACTTGCAGTTCCCGTTCCAGGCGCTTGATGGCTGCGGCGACCTGGCCAGGCAACAGATTGGCCTCAACCGCAGCGGCGGTGAAGCTGCCCAGGGCCGCGCTACGCAGGAACAGCCCAAGATCATCGATGCGGATCATTTTCACTCCAGAGATGAAAGTGTTGCTGCATTTTGTCGATTTTTCTTCGCGCTGGGAACGGTAAAGATGCAAGCCATCGAGGGCCATCGTCCCTCATCAACCGTGAGTTCCCATGAAAGCAATCTCTTTTACCCAACACGGCCTGCCCATTGACGACCCGCGCTCGCTGATCGACGTGAATATCGATGTTCCCCAGCCAGGCCCCAGGGACCTGCTGGTAGAAGTGCAGGCCGTGGCGGTCAACCCGGTCGATACCAAGGTGCGCTCCGGTACTTTCGCCAAGGAGCCGAAAATCCTCGGTTGGGATGCGGCGGGCATCGTGCGCCAGGTGGGCGCCGACGTCACCCTGTTCAAACCGGGCGACGCGGTGTACTACGCAGGCTCCCTGATCCGTTCCGGCAGCTACAGCGAATACCAGGTGGTCGATGAGCGCATCGTCGGCCACCAGCCGCGCACACTGGATGCGGCCCACGCCGCCGCCTTGCCGCTGACTTCGATCACTGCCTGGGAGTTGCTGTTCGATCGCCTTGGCGTGACCGAAGGCGGCGGCGAGGGCGAGGTGCTGTTGGTGGTCGGTGCTGGTGGTGGCGTGGGTTCGATCCTGGTGCAACTGGCCCGTCAGCTTACCAACATGACCGTGATCGGCACCGCCTCGCGCCCGGAAACCATCGGGTGGGTTCAGCGCATGGGGGCTCATCATGTGATCAACCATCGTCAGCCGATGCTGGCCCAGCTCCAGGCACTGGGAATTGACGCGGTCAGCCATGTCGCCAGCCTCACCCATACCGAGGAGTATCTGCCGCAACTGGTGGAAGTGCTGCGCCCCCAAGGGCGGCTGGGTTTGATCGACGATCCGGCCAGCCTGGATGTCATGCCGCTCAAGCTCAAATCCCTGTCCTTGCACTGGGAGCTGATGTTCACCCGCTCGCTGTTTGAGACCGCGGACATGATCCAGCAACACCATCTGCTCAATCGGGTGGCACAACTGATCGACGAGGGCGTGTTGCACACCACCCTCGGCGCGCATTTTGGTGCGATCAACGCGGCCAACATGCGCAGCGCCCATGCCCTGGTAGAAAGCGGCAAGGCGCGAGGCAAGATTGTGCTTGAAGATTTCCAATGAACACCCTGATCAAAGCCCTGGGCTTATCGCTGTGCGTAATGCTTGCCGGATGCGCCAGCCAACCTACCAATGGAGTCGCCAGCATGACCAAACCTTTGATATCCATCGCCGTACTCAAGGCCAAGCCTGGCCAGGAACAAGCGCTCAAGGCTGGCCTGCTGGCCTTGGTCGACCCGACCCGCACCGAGCCTGGCAACCTGGATTACGTGTTGTTTGAACTGCGTGATGAACCCGGCACGTTCTATATGCGTGAAGCATTCAAGAACCAGGCGGCCCTCGATGCGCATTTTGCAATGCCGTACTTCCAGCGCTTTGCCGCTACGGCGGACGACTTGCTCCAGGAACCGCTGAAACTGATCTTTCTTGAGCAAGTGTCCAACTGAGGCCGTACACCGCAACTGATTGTAGGAGCGAGCTTGCTCGCGAAAAACGCCTAGGCGCCGCGTTTAGCCTGGATACCTGGGTTATCGTTGACGATCTTCGCGAGCAAGCTCGCTCCTACAGATGGTGTGGGTCAATCAATCCCAGCTCAACGCCCCGCCAGTCTGATACTCGATCACGCGGGTCTCGAAGAAGTTCTTCTCTTTCTTCAAGTCCATGATCTCGCTCATCCACGGGAACGGGTTAGTTGTCCCTGGATATTCTTCCTTCAAGCCGATCTGCGACAGGCGACGGTTGGCGATGAACTTGAGGTAGTCCTCCATCATCGCCGCGTTCATGCCCAGCACGCCGCGCGGCATGGTGTCGCGTGCGTATTCGATCTCCAGCTGGGTCCCTTGCAGGATCATCTGGGTCGCTTCTTCCTTCATTTCGGCATCCCACAGGTGTGGGTTTTCGATTTTGATCTGGTTTATTACGTCGATGCCGAAGTTCAGGTGCATCGACTCATCGCGCAGGATGTACTGGAACTGCTCGGCCACGCCGGTCATTTTGTTGCGACGGCCCATGGACAGGATCTGGGTGAAGCCGCAATAGAAGAAGATGCCTTCCAGCACGCAGTAGTAGGCGACCAGGTTGCGCAGCAGTTCCTTGTCGGTGTCGACGGTGCCGGTTTCGAACTTCGGATCGGAGATCGAGCGGGTGTATTTCAGGCCCCAGGCGGCTTTTTTAGCGACCGATGGGATCTCGTGGTACATGTTGAAGATCTCGCCTTCATCCATGGCCAGCGATTCGATGCAGTACTGGTAGGCGTGGGTGTGGATCGCCTCTTCGAAGGCCTGGCGCAGGATGTACTGGCGGCACTCCGGGTTGGTGATCAGGCGGTACACCGCCAGGACCAGGTTGTTGGCGACCAGGGAGTCGGCGGTGGAGAAGAAGCCCAGGTTGCGCATGACGATGCGACGTTCGTCGTCGGTCAGGCCTTCGGGGTTTTTCCACAGGGCGATGTCGGCGGTCATGTTGACCTCTTGCGGCATCCAGTGGTTGGCGCAGCCGTCGAGGTATTTCTGCCAGGCCCAGTCGTACTTGAAAGGCACGAGTTGGTTGAGGTCGGCGCGGCAGTTGATCATGCGCTTTTCGTCAACGGCGACACGGGCGCTAGCGCCCTCAAGCTCGGCCAGGCCTTCGGCGATGTCGAGTTTGTCCAGGGCGGCCTTGGCCCGCACGATGGCGGCGGAGTCGTTGGCGGTCACGGCGCGGGCTTCGATGGCGGCGGCAGCGCCGGCACCGTCGAGGCGGTCCATGTTGGCTTCGGTGGCGTGGCCGGCGTTGGCGCCACGGACTACTGCCGCACCGGTGTCTTCGTTGTCGACTTCATCCCAACTCAGCATGAAATACTCCTTCCTGGTCTGTTCTGACGGTGATGAGACCGTCCAGAAAACTCGATAATTACCGGCGTCGCACACTATGTAGTGGTCGGCTGCGTGGGTGGGCACACTATATGGTGTGTAGGAACGATGGTCAACGCACAGGATGTGCGGTTTTCGGTCGCTGCCAGGCGTAAGTTCAGCTATAACGCCTGGGTTTATTGGCCACACTTGGAATCTCAAGGGAATGAAAAATCTACTGATCCGCCCAGCCACCCAAGAAGACGCCGAGAGCATCTTCCGGGTGCATAAAAATTCCGTCGAAAACCTGTGCAGCGCCGACTACGGTCCCGAGCAGATCGCCATGTGGCTGGACGGTCGCTCACCCGAGACCTACCGCCCGGCCATCGCCGCCGGCAACCTGTGGTTGGCTTGCAGCGACACGCTCCAGGGCTTCGTGGAGATCGACGGTAATGAGGTCAGCAAGTTGTTTATTCGCGGGGAGGCAGCGGGGCAGGGGCTCGGTGCACGTCTGTTGGCCGAGGCTTTGCAACGGATCGCCGCCGCTGGGCATGGCAGGGCCTATCTGGAAGCGACCCTGACCGCCGAAAAATTCTACGCCGCGCAGGGTTTTCGCAAGATCGGCGAAGGCACCTTCAGCCGTGGCAATAGCCCGGTGTCCATCGAGATCATCAAGATGGAGCGCGGCCTGTAGCTTCGTGCTCCAGTGGTTGCTCCTTATAGCCGTGCAATACGTCCGCTCTGGAAGACAGGAACAACTCGCTGCCAATCGTCATGACCCAATACCCGACCAAAACCATCGGCATTTCTTGATCGCCATCAAGCAGCTTTTACCCCCTCACTTCCTATCATGGTCCCCGCCAAGCAATGAGGAAGCGACCATGTCAGAGACCTTCACCAAGGGCATGGCCAGGAATATCTACTTCGGAGGAAGCGTGTTCTTCTTCCTGATATTCCTGGCCCTGACCTACCACACCGAACAAACCTTTCCCTCTCGCAGCAATCAAGAGCTACTCACCGAATCAGTGGTGCGTGGCAAGGGCGTCTGGGAGCGCAACAACTGTGTCGGCTGCCACACCCTGCTGGGCGAAGGCGCGTACTTTGCGCCGGAACTGGGCAACGTGTTCAACCGCCGGGGCGGCGAGGAAGCGTTCAAGCCGTTCCTGCATGCCTGGATGAAGATGCAACCGTTGGGCGTTCCCGGCCGGCGTGCGATGCCGCAATTCAACCTCAGCGACCAAGAGGTGGACGATATGGCCGAGTTCCTCAAATGGAGCTCGAAGATCAACACCAACGGCTGGCCGCCAAACAAGGAGGGCTGAGGGATGCGTACCGTCAATCCATATCTGAAATTCCAATCCCAGGCCGTGGCCAAACCCTACTTTGTGTTCGCCCTGATCCTGTTCCTGGGCCAGGTGCTGTTCGGTTTGATCATGGGCCTGCAATACGTGGTCGGCGACTTTCTGTTCCCGTTGATCCCCTTCAACGTGGCCCGCATGGTCCACACCAACCTGCTGATCGTCTGGCTGCTGTTCGGCTTCATGGGCGCCGCTTACTACCTGGTGCCGGAAGAGGCCGACCGCGAGTTGCACAGTCCCAAGCTGGCAATCCTGCTGTTCTGGGTGTTTGCCGTGGCGGGGGTGTTGACCATCCTCGGTTACTTGCTGGTGCCCTATGCGGCCCTGGCCAAGCTGACCCACAACGAACTGCTGCCCACCATGGGTCGGGAGTTTCTGGAGCAGCCGACCATCACCAAGATGGGGATCGTGGTGGTGTGCCTGGGCTTTCTCTACAACATCGGCATGACCCTGCTCAAAGGTCGCAAGACCACCGTGAGCATGGTGATGATGACCGGGCTGATCGGCCTGGCGGTGTTCTTCCTGTTCTCGTTCTACAACCCCGGCAACCTGGCACGGGACAAGTTCTACTGGTGGTGGGTGGTGCATCTTTGGGTTGAAGGCGTGTGGGAGCTGATCATGGGCTCGATGCTGGCTTTCGTACTGATCAAAGTCACCGGTGTCGACCGTGAGGTCGTGGAGAAATGGCTGTACGTGATCATCGCCATGGCCCTGATCACCGGGATCATCGGCACCGGTCACCACTTCTTCTGGATCGGCGCGCCCGAGGTGTGGTTGTGGGTCGGTTCGATCTTTTCGGCCCTGGAGCCGCTGCCGTTCCTGGCGATGGTGATGTTTGCCTTCACCATGGTCAAACAGCGCCGGCGCCAGCACCCGAACCGGGCGGCCACATTGTGGGCCAAGGGCACCACGGTCACGGCGTTCTTCGGCGCCGGGGTCTGGGGCTTCCTGCATACCCTGGCACCGGTCAACTTCTACACCCACGGCACCCAATTGACCGCTGCCCACGGCCACCTGGCGTTCTTCGGCGCCTACGCCATGATCGTCATGACCCTGATCAGCTACGCCATGCCCCGCCTGCGCGGTATCGGTGAAGCGCCGGATGCACGCTCGCAGACCTTGGAGATCTGGGGCTTCTGGATGATGGTTCTGTCGATGGTGATGATCACCCTGTTCCTGACGGCGGCCGGTGCGGTGCAAGTCTGGTTGCAACGCTGGCAGGTAGACGGTGTGGCACTGCCGTTCATGGCCACCATGGACCACCTGACCGTGTTGTTCTGGGCGCGACTGGCCAGTGGCGTGGTGTTCCTGCTGGGCCTGCTCTGCTACCTGTGGAGCTTCCGGCAGCGGGGCAAGGGCTTGGACTCTGCCGTCCCCGTGACTGCGTGAGCGGTCAACGTTAATCCCCAAGAGGGCGGCCCGGCAGGTAGTGCGGGCCGTTTTTATGTCTGGAGCACTTCACATGGCCTTTACCCTTGAGTTGGAAGAGTGGGTCGGCAGTGTCTGGCACCGCTTTATCACCCGCCGTGCCAGTGCTGACTTCCCCGAGGCGCGGGTCGATCTGGTCGACCGCCAGCGCAGCCTGGCGCTGTTGTTCCGCGCCCTGGGCGGCGCCCACGCAATTGCCCTGGAGGCCGCCAGCGAGCGTGACCTGCTGCTGCGGCGCAATCTGTTGATGCGCATTGCCGGTACCTGCCGGCAAGCCCCCCTGGCCTCGTGCGATGGTCATCGCCTGCGCCTGCCGGCAAGCCTGGCGGTGTTTCCCTCGGCCGCCCTGAACCTGGAACTGTACCGCTGGCTGGCGCTCCTGGCCGCACATGCCGGGCCGATGACCCACTGGGCCCGGGACAACCAGCGCTGGACCTGGCTGCTGTTGCAGCGTTACCCGGCCATGCTCCCCAGCTATCAGCGCCTGGTGGACGCCCATCTGCAATTGCGCCCGGATCCCGCCACCCTCAACCCCGCCGAAGCCGCCGTGGAAAAGGCCTTGCGCAAAGCCCTGCGCGAGCCCGGCAGCATCCGCCAGTTACCCCGCAGCGAGCGCGCCGCCTGGCCGCTGCCGTTGTGGCTGTATCCACCCTTGCACCTGCACAGCCCGCAGGCCGGCGATCTGGAGGACGAGGGCGATGACCTGGCAACCCGCCCCGGCCAACAACAGGGCGCGCCCAAGCAAGCCAACCGAGTCGACGACAACAGCCGCGACGGCGGCCTGCTGGTGGTGCGCCTGGAAAACCTGTTCAGTTGGACCGAACACGTCGACCTCGATCGCTGGGCCGATGACTCCGAGGACGAAGATGCCGCGCGGGTCGCCGAAGACCTCGACCAGCTGAGCCTGTCACGCCAGCGCGTGCGCAAGAGCGGCGGCTTGAAGCTGCACCTGGATCTGCCACCGGCCGACGTCGACGATATCCCCCTGGGCGCAGGCATCAAACTGCCGGAGTGGGACTACCGCCAACAATGCCTGCACGCCAACTTCGTCAATCTGCAATTGATGCAACCGCGCGACAGCACGCCCCAGCCGCTGCCGGCACGCTTGCTGCCCCAGGCTGCGCGGTTGCGTCGCCAGTTCCAGCAACTGCGTACCGATCGCCAATGGTTGCGCCAACAGCCCCAGGGCGCGGAGCTGGACCTGCAGGCGTGGCTGGATTTTCATGTCGAGCGCCAGCACGGCGCGTGCGCCGAGCGCGGTCTGTTCAAGGAGCAGCGCCGCACCCGGCGTGACTTGGCCTGTTTGCTGCTGGCCGATTTGTCGATGTCCACCGACGCCCATTTGAACGATACGCAAAAGGTCATCGACGTGATCCGCGACAGCCTGTTGCTGTTTGGCGAGAGCCTGTCGGGCCTGGGTGATGCGTTTGCCTTGTATGGGTTTTCATCCCTGCGTCGCCAGCAGGTGCGCCTGCAACAGCTCAAGTCATTCCAGCAACCCTATGACGACCACACCCGCGGCTGTATCCAAGGCCTCAAGCCGGGTTACTACACGCGCATGGGCGCGGCCATCCGCCACGCCAGCCAGACCCTGGGCGCTTGTAAGCAACGGCGCAAACTGCTGTTGATTGTGACCGATGGCAAGCCCAACGACCTGGACTTGTATGAGGGACGTTATGGCGTGGAGGACACCCGCCAGGCCGTAATGGAAGCGCGGCGCCAGGGCCTGGTGCCGTTCTGCATCACCATCGACAAACAGGCCGGGGATTACCTGCCGTACATGTTCGGCGCCCACGGCTACACCCTGATCCGCCAGCCGGAGCAACTGCCACTACGCTTGCCGCAGCTGTACCGGCAGTTGACCGAAGATCAGTAGAAGTCCCGGGGCAGCCACAAGAACATGGTGATGCAGAACACGGCCAGCCCCAGGCAGAACCATTGGAAACGCTTGAGCCGCCGCGCCTCAAGGCTGGCGGTGGAGGTGGGCAGGGGCATGGCGCAGCGTTCGCAAGCAGCGTGCGGCGGCGGGTTGGCATGCTGGCAGTACAGGCAGACTCGCGCTGCGCTCATTCGAATTGCTCCAGGCGCAGGCGATCAAGAATGGCGATCTGTCGACCGTCCTGGGTGATGATTTTTTCATCGATCAGCCGGCGAATGATCCGCGAGAACGTCTCCGGCTGGATCGACAGGTGCCCGGCGATCAACTGCTTGGCCATGGGCAGTTCGAACGAACTGTCGGCACTGTGCAGGCGCACCAGTTGCGTCAGCAAATAGCGCACCACGCGGTGGGTGGCGTTTTTCAAGGACAGGGTCTCGATCTCGTTGACCCGCTGGTGCAGGCGCACACACAACTTGCCCAGCAGGGCAAAGGTCAGGCGGCTGTTGCTGTGGAGCAGGCGCATATAGGTGGCGTTGGACAGGCGATACAACTGCGTCGGGCACACCGCCTCGGCGCAGGCCACGTAATTGGGGGTGTCCATCAGCATCATCGCCTCGGCGAAGGTCTGCCGCTCGCCGATCACTTCAAAGACTTTTTCCTGGCCGTCCGGGGTCAGGCGGTAGATCTTCACCGCGCCGGCAATCACGAAGTAAAACCCCTCGGCCGGCTCGCCCTGGCGGAACAATGGCTCGCCCTTGTCGACACTCAGCAATTGACTGCTGGCCATCAACTCATCCATCTGCTCTTCGTTGAGCGGCTCGAACAGGTGATGGCTGCGCAGGATCTGATGATGCACGCGGTGCAGGACCCTCGGTGCGTCGGTGATCATACAAGCCACAACGACAGGCCACTGGCCGCCGCCATCATCGAACCGAGGATCACAAACCAGGCCAGGGGCTGGATGACTTTTTTCATGGGGACTCCGTGGGGCAGGGGAAGACGGGATAACCGGGTAGAGCAAGAGCTGGGCCAAAGAGAGGGCGTTGCAGAATGTGGGCTGTAGCGTCACCAGGGTTTGAATGACCCTGTTGGTAAGGGTTTTTTTAACCCTCTAATGGTCATTTAAACCCTCATGATCAGCGCCGATCCCATGTAGGAGCTGGCTTGCCTGCGATGCAGGCACCTCGCTCTTCCAGTTAAACCGCAGCGATGCCATCGCAGGCAAGCCAGCTCCCACATAGGGTGGCGGCGCACCCGGGAGTTCGGCCCGGCCCTTGCAATGCCAATCCCGCGACGGCCCCCAGGATATTGCCCCGCCTCGAAGCCCTGCTTGATCTGCGACAAGGGCCAGGCGCGGGCAATCCCGGATGATCGGGCCGGCAATGACTTGAGGAGTGGTGGTATGCAAGTGCTGGATCGACGCAAGGCCATGTCGATAACCCCGTTGTTTCGCCTGGCTTTCCGGCCATTTTTCCTCGGTGGCTGCCTGTTGGCGTTGCTCGCGGTTCCCCTGTGGTTGCTGGCCCTGGCCGGCGACGCGAGCTGGCAGCCGGCGGGTGGCTGGCTGGCGTGGCATCGCCATGAACTGCTGTTCGGTTTCGCCCTGGCGATCATCGGCGGGTTCCTGCTGACGGCGGTGCAGACCTGGACCGGTCGCCCCGGCATCAGCGGTACGCCCCTCGCGGTGCTGGCCGGGGTGTGGCTGGCCGCACGCCTGGCCTGGCTGTTCAACCTGCCATGGCCGCTGTTGGCCGTGCTGGAACTGACCTTTCCCCTGGCCGTCGCTGGGTTGATGGGCTGGACCTTGTGGAAAGTGCGGCAACAGCGCAACTACCCGATTGTGCTGGTGTTGCTGCTGTTGACCCTGGCCGACGCCCTGTCCCTGTATGGCTTGCTGCGCGGTGACGAAGGCTGGCAGCGCCAGGCGGTGTTGACCGGGCTGTGGCTGGTGGCGGCGATGATGGGCTTGATCGGTGGTCGGGTGATTCCGTTTTTCACCCAGCGTGGCCTGGGGCGTACGGAAGCGGTGAAGCCCTGGCCGTGGCTGGATTACCTGTTGTTGGTAGGCTCGGCGCTGATCGCTCTGTTGTATGCCAGCGGTTTAGCGCTGATGCCCAGCCTCTGGGTCGGCCTGTTGTTTGGCCTGTTGGGAGTCGGCCATCTGCTGCGCCTGGTGCGCTGGCACGACCGTGGCTTGTGGCGCGTGCCGCTGCTGTGGTCGCTGCACCTGGCCTATGCCTGGCTGGCCATGGCTTGCCTGGGTATGGCGCTGTGGCATGTGGGCGTGCCACTGAACCCAAGCCTGGCGGTGCATGCGCTGACGGTAGGGGCGATGGGCGGCTTGATCCTGGCGATGATCGCACGGGTCAGCCTGGGCCATACCGGCCGATCACTGACCCCGCCCAAGGGCATGACCCTGGCCTTTATCCTGTTGAACCTGGCCTGCCTGAGCCGGGTGCTGATGGTGCTGATCTGGCCGTACGCCGCGCTGTGGCTGGCGGGTTTGTGCTGGACCCTGGGCCTTGGCGTGTATCTATGGCGCTATGCCCCAATGCTGTGGCATGCGCGGGTTGACGGCCATCCGGGCTAGGAGAACGGGAATGCTGTATTCGTGGCTATTGATTGTGCATCTGCTGGCGGCCATCGCCTTTATCGGCACGCTGTTCTTTGAGGTTTTCATCTGGCACCGCGCCCGTGAAGAGTTGGCGTGGTCGGCGCAGTTCACCAGCGACCAAGCCATTGCCCGGCGTTCGCGGCAGGTGCTGCATGGCGTGGTGGTGCTGTTGTATGGCGCGGGCATCGGCCTGGCCTGGCATTACCGCGGTGTGCTGGGCGCGCCATGGGCCAGCCATTTTTCGGCGATGTTGAGCCTGAAGATCGTGTTGGCGCTGAGCATCATCGGACATTACCTGTTGCTCGCCTACTGGTTGACGCAAAAACGCCTGAGCCCGCTGCGGGCGGTGTGGATCCGGCGCAGCATCCTTGGGCATATGGTCCTGATCGTGATCCTGGCCAAGCTGATGCTGCGTTAAGACACCTTGATCCCTTCCTGTAGGAGCGAGCTTGCTCGCGAAAAACTCACGGACAACGCGTCTACCCAGGCAGCCCGCGTTTTGGTTGATGTTCTTCGCGAGCAAGCTCGCTCCTACAGGTCGGTCAGGGCTTTAGTGCGCGGACAAACAACACGTCATTTTCCAGATGAATATGCTCCAGCAAATCCCCATGAAACACCTCCAGCGCGTGATACAACGCGCGCCAGGTATTGCATGCATCGCTGGGCGGTTGGATGTGGTTGGTCAGCGCCTGCAACTGTTCCAAAGCCTGGCCATGTTGCTCATGTTCACAGCGCATGACGTTGATCGGCGGCGCGGCCTGGGGGCCCAGGCCCATCTGCAGCATCGGGAACAGCACTTGTTCTTCCTTGAGCATATGGCCCTCCAGTTCCTGCTCGATGTCACGCAGCAAGTCGGCCAGGCCATTGGGGCAGGCCAGGTGGTGACCGTGGACCTGCTCGACACGGCTGGCCAGGCGAATCAGCTCCGGCAGTTGTTCGCGGTGGCGGGCGTGGTAGCGCTGCAGCAAATGGTCGATCAGTTGCGCCTGGGGCAGGCTGTGGGGGGCGATGGCGTTCATCGGCTTTCCTCATCAAGTGAACAGATGAAGCGGTGATTGCATGCCGTGTGCCATTGGCAACTTGTTGAAAAATAGAGATTAATTTTTTGTAGTGGTCAGGATCACCCTGATGCTGCACGGTAGAACCGACCATACAAGGGTAGTAATGACCATGCTGCGTGAAAGTCTGTCGGCCGACCTGATTGTCGAATTGCCCAACGCGGTGCGCCTGCAACGCCTGGTGCAGACCCTGCGCGAATATTTCCATAGCGGCGCCGTGGGCCTGTTGCGCCTGGATGGCGACGACAGCCTGCGCCCCGTGGCCACAGTGGGGTTGGTGCACGAAGCCCTTGGCCGGCGCTTTGTGATCGCCCAACATCCGCGGCTGGCGGCGATCATGGCCTCCCGCGAACCGACCTGGTTCGAACCCGACAGCCGCCTGCCGGACCCGTACGACGGGCTGCTGGACAGCCAGGTCGGCGAACCGCTACCCGTGCATGACTGCATGGGCGTGAGCCTGTTCGTCGAAGGCCGGCCCTGGGGCGCGATTACCCTGGATGCGCTGCATGCCGGAACCTTCGATGCCAATGCCCGCGAGCAACTCAAACGCTGCACCCTGCAGATCGAGGCGGCGGTGCGGGTCACGCGCCTGGAGCAGGAAAACCGCAGCCTGCGCCTGTCGCGCAGCGAACCGGTGGCGGGTGCGCCCAGCGTCGAAGATGGCGAGATCCTCGGCCAGAGCCCGGTCCTGCATCAACTGCTCAACGAGCTGGATGTGCTCGCCGATTCGGATTTGCCGGTGCTGTTGCTCGGCGAAACAGGGGTGGGCAAGGAGCTGTTCGCGCGGCGCCTGCATCGCCTGTCGCGGCGCAGCAAAAAGCCGCTGATCCAGGTCAACTGCGCGGCGCTGCCGGAATCTTTGGCCGAGAGCGAGCTGTTCGGCCATGTCAAAGGTGCGTTTTCCGGGGCTACCAGTGACCGTGCCGGGCGTTTTGATGCGGCCAACGGCGGCACGCTGTTCCTCGATGAAGTGGGCGAGCTGCCATTGAGTGTGCAGGCCAAGCTATTGCGCACCTTGCAGAACGGCGAGATCCAGCGCCTGGGCGCCGACAAGCCGCTGCATGTGGATGTGCGGATCATCGCCGCCACCAACCGCCACCTGCCCGAGAGCATTCGTGAAGGGCTGTTTCGCGCTGATCTGTACCACCGGCTGTCGGTGTACCCGGTGCCGATCCCGGCCTTGCGCGAGCGCGGTCACGATGTGCTGCTGTTGGCCGGGCACTTCCTTGAGCTCAACCGTGCACGGCTGGGCCTGCGCGGTTTGCGCCTGTCGCCGGCGGCCGAACAAACCCTGCTCGGTTATGCCTGGCCGGGCAATGTGCGCGAGCTGGAACATGTGATCAGCCGCGCCGCCTTGAAGCAACTGAGCCGTGGCGGCAATCGCAACCAGATCATGACCCTGGAAGCCGAACTGCTGGACCTGGACAGCGCCACCTTGGCGCAGGCCCCTGTCGTTCAAGCCCCGGTGCAGGCGTTCCAGACCTTGAGCGACGCGGTGGACGACTGCCAGCGCCAGAAGGTGCGCCAGGCGTTGAGCCTGTCGGGCGATAACTGGGCGAGCGCCGCGCGGATGCTCGGCCTGGACTCCAGCAACCTGCACAAATTGGCGCGGCGCCTGGGCCTCAAGTAGCAACGCTGCGACGCCATGCCGCGGTGCGCAGTTGACCGCGGTCAAGGTGCCGGGCGCGTCGGCTGATCAGACTGTGGCGAACTGACCGGAGGTTCGCCCCATGCCCCTTTCCCTGGCGCAGATGCGCCGCAACTACACCCTGTACGGTTTGCGGGATGACCTGGTACAGGACGATCCCCTCGTGTTGTTCGGCCAGTGGCTGGAGCAGGCACGCAAGACCGAAGTGGCACCGGTGGAGGCCAACAGCATGGCCCTGGCCACGGTCGATGCCCAGGGCCGTGCCCATTGCCGGATTCTCTTGCTCAAGGGCTTCAGTGCCGAGGGCTTCACCTTTTTCGGCCACTACCAGAGCGCCAAAGGCCAGGAACTGGCGAGCAATCCCAGCGCGGCCATGACCTTTTTCTGGCCGGGCCTGGAGCGTCAGGTACGCATTGAAGGCGCCGTCACGCGCCTGGCGCCGCAGCTGTCCGACGATTACTTCCACTCGCGGCCGCTGGCCAGCCAGATCGGCGCCTGGGCGTCGCCGCAAAGCCAGCCTCTGACCCATCGCGCCGAACTGGAGGGGCGCCTGCGCGACGTCACCCAGCGCTTTGCCGGCCAACAACCGGCGCGCCCGGAGGAGTGGGGTGGCTATTGCCTGCAACCCGAGCGCGTGGAGTTCTGGCAAGGCCGCCCCGACCGCCTGCACGACCGCCTCGATTACCGCCGCCACGCCGGCACCTGGCAACGCAGCCGCCTGGCCCCCTGAATCCGCCTAGAGGTACCTCCTCGGAGGAATAGGCCCGCCGGCCTTTGCGGTGCAGGCTTGGGCCATTGCTCATTTATCCCGGGATTTTCACCATGGCACACCTGACTCAACGCAATTTTGTCTCACTGAATATCGCCGTCCTGACCATCAGCGACACACGCAACTTTGACAACGACACCTCCGGGCAAACCCTGTGCGACCGCGTGCAAGCGGCCGGGCACGAACTGATCGACCGGGCCCTGGTGGTGGACGACATCTACCAGATCCGCGCACGCATTTCGCAGTGGATCGCCGACCCACAGGTGCAGGTAATCCTCACCACCGGCGGCACCGGCTTCACTGCGCGGGACAACACCCCACAAGCGGTACTGCCGTTGCTGGACAAACATGTCGAAGGCTTTGGCGAGCTGTTTCGCCAGGTCTCCGTGCCAGAGATCGGCATGTCGACCCTGCAATCACGCGCCCTGGCCGGCATGAGCAACGGCGTGCTGGTGTGCTGCATGCCCGGCTCTCCTGGCGCGTGCCGCACCGGCTGGGACAAGATTCTGCTGGGGCAACTGGACAGCCGCACCGGGCCGTGCAATTTCGCCCCGCACCTCAAGCCCCAGGCTGCGCAAGCGCTAGCACCCTGCGAGGCGCGGTCATGAGCCTATCGGTGTGTGAAAGCGGCGAATTGATCCCGGTGGACGAGGCCATCGAGCGCCTGCTGGCCCAGGCACCCCCACCCCCGTCGACCCAGCAGGTGAAAACCGGCCAGGCTTTGGGTCGGGTGCTGGCCGGCGATATTTTTTCCCCGGTCAACCTGCCGGCCTGGGACAACAGCGCCATGGATGGCTACGCGCTGTGTGCCGCGGACTTGCCGGCCGAGGGCGGCTACCTGCGTCTGGCCGGGCGCATCGCTGCTGGCGACGGCGCCGCGACGGCGTTGAGCAGCGGGCAGACCATGCGCATTTTTACCGGTGCTCCCTTGCCGTCCGGGGCCGACACCGTGGTGCCCCAGGAGCGTTGCCGGGTCTATGGCCAGCGTATCTGGTGCCCACCCATGCGCACCGGCGAACACGTGCGCAAGCAGGGTGAAGAAGTGACCCAAGGCGCCTTGCTGCTGCCGGCCGGCAAGCGCTTGCGCGCCCAGGAGTTGGGCTTGCTCGCGGCGGCCGGGCTGGCTCAGGTCAAGGTCTACCGACCGCTGCGGGTGTGCCTGTTGAGCAGTGGCGACGAACTGCGCGAGCCCGGTGATCACCTGGCGCCGGGGCAGATCTACAACAGCAATCGCCACTGCCTGGCAGCACTGCTGCAAGGCTGGGGGGTGGAAGTGCATGACTATGGGGTGATGGCCGACGAACTGGCCGTCAGCCGCGATGCGTTGACCTTGGCCTCTTCGGAATGTGACCTGCTGCTGACCTCTGGCGGAGTGTCGGTGGGCGAGGAAGATCATCTCAAGCAAGCCATCAAGGAACTGGGCCGCGTGGATTTCTGGCGTTTAGCGATCCAGCCGGGCAAACCCCTGGCATTTGGTGACGTGGCGGGCAAACCGTGGATCGGCTTGCCCGGCAACCCTTCGGCGGCGCTGATTACCGCGTTGGTGGTGGTGCGCCCGTTTCTGTTGCGCGCCCAGGGTGTGACTGAGGTCACGTCGGTGCCGATGTTGCTGCCCGCCGATTTTACCTGGACCCAGCGCAACCGCCGTCGCCAATACCTGCGCGCACGCCTGGCGCCGGGCATCGATGGCCAGGCGTGCGTCACCCTGCACCCACGGCAAAGCTCGGCAATGTTGAGCGCGGCGTGCTGGGCCGATGGTTTGGCGATTGTGGAGCGCGAACAGTTGGTGGAGAAGGGCGGCCTGGTGCGGTTCGTGTCTTTTGCCGAACTGATGCAGTAACTGTCGGCGGTAATCAATGTGGTGTTGGTGATGTATTTTCTGATGAGGATCAACCATGCAACTGGTCTGCCCGGCAGGGAACCTGCCTGCGCTTAAAGCCGCCGTGCGCCAAGGTGCCGATGCGGTGTATGTGGGGTTTCGCGATGACACCAACGCCCGGCATTTTGCCGGGTTGAACATGGACGACAAACAGTTCGACGGCGCCGTCGCCCATATCCGCCAGCACCAGCGCAAGCTGTATGTGGCGGTCAACACCTACCCGCAGCCCAAAGGCTGGGAGCGCTGGCAACGGGCAGTGGATCGCGCCGCCGACCATGGCGTGGATGCGCTGATTGCCGGTGACCCGGGCGTGCTGCAGTACGCCAGCAGCCGTCATCCGCAGATGGCCTTGCACCTCTCGGTACAGGGTTCGGCGACCCATGCGGCAGCGTTGCAGTTCTACGCCGAGCGCTACGGCATCCGCCGTGCGGTGCTGCCCCGAGTGCTGTCGCTGGCCCAGGTCAAACACGTGGCCGCCAGCAGTTCGGTGCCCATTGAGGTCTTCGGTTTCGGCAGCCTGTGCATCATGGCTGAAGGCCGTTGCCATCTGTCTTCGTACATTACCGGCGAATCACCGAACCTGTGCGGCGTGTGCTCGCCGGCCAAGGCGGTGCGCTGGAGCGAAGACGCCGATGGCCTGAGCGCACGCCTGAGCGAAGTGTTGATCGACCGCTATACCCCGGACGAACCGGCGGGCTATCCGACCCTGTGCAAGGGCCGTTTCATGGTCGATGGCAAACGCTTCCACGCCCTCGAAGAACCCACCAGCCTAGATACCCTGGACCTGATCCCCGAGTTGATCGCCATGGGCGTGGAAGCGGTAAAAATCGAAGGCCGCCAGCGCAGCCCGGCGTATGTCGAGCAAGTCACCGGGGTCTGGCGCGCCGCGCTGGACGCCCACCGCAGTGCGCCGGAACGCTTTGTGGTCAAGGACCAGTGGCGCAGCGTGCTGGCCGGTCTATCCGAAGGCAGCCAGACCACCCTGGGCGCCTACCATCGTTCGTGGCAATGAGGAACCGCACATGAAACTCAGCCTGGGACCGGTGCTGTTTTATTGGGATAAGCAACAACTGGGGCAGTTCTACTCCGAGATGGCCAGCTTGCCGCTGGATGTGATCTACCTGGGGGAAACCGTGTGCTCCAAGCGTCGCGCGTTCAACCTTGATCAATGGTTGGGCCTGGGCCGCGAATTGCAGGCGGCGGGCCACGCGCAAATCGTGCTGTCGAGCCTGACCCTGATCGAGGCCGCATCGGAGCTGTCGAGCCTGCGCCGCCTGTGTGACAACGGCCAGGTGCTGGTCGAGGCCAATGACATGGGCGCCGTGCAACTGCTTGCCGAGCGCAAGCTGCCCTTTGTCGGTGGGCCGGCGTTGAATTTGTATAACGGCCATGCCCTGGTGCAACTGCTGGATGCCGGGATGATGCGCTGGGTGCCGCCGGTGGAGTGCTCGGCCGCGCTGATTGGTGATGTGTTGGAGCAGGTGCGTGAATTGGGTCGGCCGTTGCCGGAGGTGGAAGTCTTTGCCTATGGGCACTTGCCCCTGGCCTACTCGGCGCGCTGCTTCACTGCCCGAGCGGAGAACCGGCCCAAGGATGACTGCCAGTTCTGCTGCCTGAACTACCCCGATGGCATGGCCTTGACCAGCCAGGAAGGGCAGGCGCTGTTTACGTTGAATGGCATCCAGACCATGTCGGCGGATGTCACCAACCTGCTGGCCGACTATCCGGGGCTTGTGAGTTGCGGCGCCGACCTGCTGCGCCTGAGCCCAAGGGCGCAGGGCATGGTGGGCATCGTCGAAGCTTTTGATCGGGTGCGCCAGGGCGCCACGCCGCCGGTATTTGTCGAAGGCTGCAATGGCTACTGGCATGGTCAGGCCGGGATGTTGCGGGTCGAGGAGGTGGGGCTGTGCTGAATCGCAAGCAATGGCTGCTCAAGGGCGCCGACCGCTTATTACCGCTGATGCGCAAGGTGCCGTTTGTGGTGCAACGGCTGGCGCTGCAACAGGCATTGAATCGCTGTCTGGCCGAGCCCTTGCGCGATGGCGGTTTTGAACTGCTGCGTGGGCGCTGGATGTGCCTGCGCATTCCCGACCTGGGCTTGCGCTGGTACCTGACCCTGGGCCGCGACGGGCTGCGCATCGCCGAACGGGCCGAGGCCCAGGTGACCATCAGCGGCAACTGGCGCGAGTTCCTGTTATTGGCCAGCCGCCAGGAAGATCCGGACACCTTGTTCTTCCGCCGGCGGTTGGTGATCGAGGGGGATACGGAGTTGGGGTTGGGCCTGAAAAACCTGATCGACAGCCTCGACCCGGACGTGTTGCCGCCCTGGTTATGGCGCAATCTGGAACGGGCCGGTAAAGGCCTGGCGACTGGAGCGACCTGATACCCCTGTGGCTAGAGGGCTGGCTATGGATAGGGGGCTTGTTGTGGCGAGGGGGCTTGCTTGTGGCGAGCGGGCTTGCCCCGCGCTGGGCTGCGAAGCAGCCCCGAACCCTGCACCCTCGGTCTCTCTGATACAACTCAGCGATCTTGTTGGGGCTGCTGCGCAGCCCAGCGGGGGACAAGCCCCCTCGCCACAGAAAGCTATCCATAGCCAGCCCCCTAGCCACAAGCAAGCGCGGTGCTATGGGGTCATTGCTCCATGGCCCGCAAGATCGCGTGGGCCGCTTTCACCCGTTCGGCATTGGGGTAGTTCTTGTTCGCCATGATCACTACACCGATGCCTCTGCTCGGCACATAAGCGATATAGGCACCAAAACCACCGGTCGAGCCGGTCTTGTTCACCAGGGTATTGGCGCGCAGTGGCTGTGCCGGTGTCAGCCACTTGACCGGGTGCGGTTCCATGGCCATGGGCGTTGAGTTGCCAGCTAGCAGTTCGTCGACACTCAGGGGGTAAGGGTACATCTCCCAGCCGAGCCCCTGGGTAGTGTTGCCCACGGTGTAATAACCCGTGTGCGTGGCGGCAATCGCCTGTTGTAGCGGCTGCTCCAGCGAAGTCGGGTTCATGTTCAGCGCCATGTAGCGAGCCAGGTCGGCAGGGCTGGTTTTCACGCCGTAGGCTTCGCTGTCCAGTGCGCCTGGGCTGACGCGCAGCGGCTTGCCGGCCTTGTCATAACCCTGGGCGTACAGGCCCATTTGTGCCTTGGGCACCGTGAGATAGGTGTGTTTGAGCCCAAGCTTGGGCAGCAGAGTCTTTTCCATCGCCACGTCGAAAGGTTGCTGCAGGCTTTGCGCCGCCAGATAGCCGAACAGGCCCAGACTGGGATTGGAATACTGGCGCTGGGTGCCGGGGGCGAAAGCGGCTTTCCAGTGCTGGAAGTAGCCGATCATCTGCTGTGCATTGTCCGCCTCGTTGGGGAACTGCAACGGCAGCCCGCCTGCGGTGTAGGTGCCCAGGTGGAGCACGCTGATGTGGTCGAACAGGCTGCCGCGCAAGGCCGGCAAATAGTCGCTGGCGGGGGCAGAGAGCTTCAGCTTGCCGGTGGCCTGGGCATAGCCGGCCAGGGTGGCGGCGAAGGTCTTGCTCACCGAGCCGATCTCGAACAGGGTGTTTTCGCTGACGGGCTGCTGGCTGTCTTTGGCGGCGATGCCGTAGTTAAAGTATCGGGCCTTGCCGTCCTGCACGATGGCGACGGCCAGCCCGGGAATTGCCTGTTGCTGCATCAGGGGCTTGACGGTGGCGTCCACCACCTGGCGCAGGTCGGCGGCGGCCATGCAGTTGCCGGCGCCGAGCAATAGGCTGAGAATCGTGACGTTACGCACGTGTTGGTACATGATGAGGTCGCTTCCATGAGGATGATCGGATGTATCACGGCCTGCGCAGGCGTGGCCAAGATAGGCAGTTTTCCGGCCCTGGACAACCGATGATATCTCGCACCAGTCATTAGAAAAATTTGGGCTTAAACCATGTTGCGTTCCCATCTGCCCCTTAACGCACTGCGTGCGTTTGAAGCCTCCGCCAGGCATTTGAGCTTTACCCGGGCGGCCATCGAGCTGTGCGTGACCCAGGCGGCGGTCAGTCATCAGGTCAAGAGCCTGGAGGCACAACTCAATGTCACCCTGTTCAAGCGCCTGCCCCGTGGCCTGATGCTCACCCGCGAAGGGGAGACGCTATTACCGGTATTGCGTGAGTCTTTCGACCGTATTGCCCAGACCCTGGGCCAGTTCCAGGCCGGGCACTACCGCGAAGTGCTGACGGTGGGCGCGGTGGGCACGTTCGCGGTGGGCTGGCTGCTGCCGCGCCTGGCGGATTTCCAGGCGCGCTACCCGTTTATCGATCTGCGCCTGTCGACCCATAACAACCGCGTGGATGTGGCAGCCGAAGGTCTGGATTATGCAATCCGCTTTGGCGCCGGCGCGTGGCATGGCACCCACGCCTGTGAGTTGCTGGCGGCGCCGCTGACGGTATTGTGCGTACCGGCGATTGCCCGCCAGTTGCACGGCCCGGGCGATGTGCTCAAGCACACGTTGTTGCGCTCGTATCGGGCGGATGAGTGGAGCCTCTGGTTCCAGGCCGCCGGTTTGCCCGCCGACACCCTGGTGCCGCGCAGCATCGTGTTCGACTCGTCCCTGGCGATGATGGAAGCGGCGTTACAGGGCAGTGGCGTGGCCCTGGCGCCGGCAATGATGTTCTCGCGCCAGTTGGCCCAGGACGTGATCCGTCAGCCGTTCGACGTGGGAATCACCACGGGTAGCTATTGGCTGACGCGCTTGCAATCGCGGGCGGAAACCCCGGCCATGCTGGCGTTCAGGCAATGGTTGGAGGAGGTGACGGCGATTGAGCTGGCTTGAGCTGCCTTGTTGTGGTTGTGGTTGTGGCGAGCGGGCTTCTTGTGGCGAGCGGGCTTGTCGGAACGCCGCATCGCCCGCGCTGGGCTGCGAAGCAGCCCCAATAAGACCGCTGAGTTGTATCAGATAGACCGAGGGTGCAGGTTTTGGGGCTGCTTCGCAGCCCAGCGCGGGCGACATTAGCGCTCAGGCAAGGTACTTGCGGAACCACCCCAACGTGCGCTCCCACGCCAGGTTCGCCGCCGCTTCGTCGTAACGTGGGGTCGAGTCGTTGTGGAAGCCGTGGTTGGCGCCCTTGTAGATATACGCTTCATAGGTCGTGCCGGCGGCCTTCAAGGCGGTTTCATAGGCCGGCCAGCCTTGGTTGATCCGCGTGTCCAGCTCGCCAAAATGCAACAGGATCGGCGCCTTGATCTTCGGCACGTCCTTGGCGTCGGGTTGGCGTCCGTAGAACGACACCGCCGCGCCCAGTTCCGGGTAGGCCACTGCCGCCGCATTGGTCACGCCACCGCCGTAGCAGAAGCCGGTGATCCCCACTTTGCCGGTGCTGGCGTCGTGGTGCATCAGCCATTCGATGGCGGCGAAGAAGTCATTCATCAGCTTGGTCGGGTCGACGGTCTGTTGCAGTGCTACGCCTTTTTCGTCATTGCCGGGGTAACCGCCCACCGAGCTGAGGCCATCGGGGGCCAGGGCAATAAATCCGGCCTTGGCCAGGCGTCGGGCGACGTCTTCGATATAGGGGTTGAGCCCACGGTTTTCGTGAACCACCACCACCGCCGGCCGTTTGCCCTCGACCTTGGCCGGGCGCACCAGGTAGCCACGCACTTGGCCATTACCCTTGGGCGAGGGGTAGGTGATGTAGTCGGCAACGATGTCCGGGTCGGTGAACTTCACCTGTTCGGCCAGGGCGTAGTTGGGGCTCAGCGAGGCCAGCAACGCCGATGCGGTTAGCCCGCCAAAGGTGAACAGGGCCGCGCGGTCGAGAAACTCGCGGCGGTTGATCTTGCCGTGGGCGTAGCCGTCGTAGAGTTCCAGCAGTTCAGGGGCGAAGTCTTTGGCGGTCAGGCGAGGCATCGGCAGGCTCCTATAGCGGCGTGTGGCGTTGAATGTAGACCATTGTCAGGTTTGCCGGCCATGGGCGGTGTCCGCCAGGCGCCCGGTATCGACCCGCACGAAGATCGAATCGCCCATCGCCGTTAGCACACCATCGGCGTACACCTCGCACACCACGCGGCTCTTGCGCCCGACCTCACCCTCGACCCTGGCGCGCAAAGTCAGTGGCACACCCATTGGGGTCGGCTTGATAAATTTGATGCCCAGGTTGCCAGTCACGCAGTCGATGCGTGGCAGTACACCCGGTTCGCGCTGTTCGGCACGGTAGTGATAGGCCATGGCCGTCCAGTTGGAGTGGCAATCCACCAACATGGCGATCAGGCCACCGTAGACCAGGTCCGGCCAGCCGCAATATTGAGCCTCGGGCAGGTGCTCGGCGACGATGTGGACGCCGTCTTCATCCCAGCGGCTCTGGATGTGCAGCCCATGGGCATTGCGCGGGCCGCAGCCGTAACAGACGCCGTCTGGCGCGGTGGTGTCTTGCAGGGAAGGGGTGTGCATCGTCGATCCTTATTGTTCTGGGGCCAATCCACGAGCCTAAAGGCGCACCCCCCTAACGTGCAAACTTCTTCGCCCCGGCCACGCAGGCAATCACCGCGACGGTCACGGCCAGCATGCCCAGGCTCACCTGTTCATGCAGCAGGCTGGCGGCCAGCGCCAGGCCGAAGAACGGTTGCAGCAACTGCAACTGGCCGACTGCAGCGATACCGCCCTGGGCCAGCCCGCGGTACCAGAACACAAAGCCGATCAACATGCTGAACAGCGCCACGTAACCTAGGCTCAACCACGCCGGCAGGCTGATCCCGGCGAAGGACGCGGGGGCCAGGAGCAAGGTCAATGGCGCGACCACCGGCAGCGCCATCACCAGCGCCCAGCAGATCACCTGCCAGCCGCCGAGGGTGCGCGACAGCTTGGCCCCTTCGGCGTAACCCAGCCCGCACACCAGCACCGCCAGCAGCATCAGCAGGTCGCCGGCGGGGGCGGCGCTCAGGCCTTGGGCCAGGGCATAGCCCATTACCAACAGGCTGCCGAGGATCGAAAACAGCCAGAACACCGGGCGCGGTCGCTCGCCGCCGCGCAGCACACCAAACACGGCGGTGGCCAGGGGCAGCAGGCCGATAAACACGATGGAGTGGGCCGAGGTCACATACTGCAAGGCCAGTGCGGTGAGCAGCGGGAAGCCGATCACCACCCCCAGCGACACAATCAGCAACGGCCCCCACTGTTCGCGCACCGGGCGCCTTTCGCGCAACAGCCACAACAGGCACAGGCCCAGTACGGCGGCGATGCTCGCCCTGGCCACGGTCAGAAACACCGGGTCGAACTCCAGCACCGCCACGCGCGTGGCGGGCAGCGAACCGCTGAAAATCAGCACGCCGATCAAGCCATTGATCCAGGCGCTGCGGCTATGTTCGGGGGTGATGATCCGGGAAGTCTGTTCCATGAAGGGGGCGCTCGGTAAGTGAGGGTTGCGTTTGGGGCATCCTAGGGCTGAAGATTTCGACAATCAAAAAATTGTCATGGATACATCGCCCATGCCCCGCGCCCGTTACAAATCGTTGGTAGATAGCTTTGCCCGGGATATCCGCGCCGGCACCCTGGTGCCCGGCACGCGCCTGCCCACCCACCGCCAATTGGCGGCCAGCCACGGCCTGGCCCTGGTCACGGCCAGCCGGGTGTATAGCGAACTGGAGGCCATGGGCCTGGTCAGCGGCGAGACTGGGCGTGGCACTTTTGTGCGCGAAATTGCCCTGGCGCCGGGCCAGGGCAGCGGGCAGATGGCCGTGGCGGCGGGCATGCTCGATCTGAACTTCAACTACCCGTCCTTGCCCGGCCAGGCCGACCTGCTGCGCACGGCCCTGCGCCAGTTGGCGTTGTCCGGCGACCTGGAGGCGCTGCTGCGTTACCAGCCCCACGCCGGGCGCGTCCATGAGCGGGCGGTGATGGCGCGGCATCTGCTGCAGCGTGGCCTGAGCGTTGCGGCCGAGCAGGTGCTGGTGGTCGGCGGTGCGCAACACGGGCTGGCGGTCAGCATGATGGCGCTGCTCAAGCCGGGAGACGTGATCGCGGTGGATGCGCTGACCTATTCGGGGTTCAAGGTGCTGGCCGAGACCTTGCACCTGGAAATCGTCGCGATCCCAATCACGCCGAGCGGCCCTGATCTGCAGGCGCTGGCGCAGCTGTGCCGGCGCCGGCCAGTGCGGGCGCTGTACTGCATGCCGACGCTGCATAACCCACTGGGCTGGGTGCTGGGGATCGAGCAGCGCGAGCAACTGGTCAGCATCGCCCGCGAGCATGGGCTGATTCTGATCGAAGACGCCGCCTACGCCTTCCTCGCCGAACACGCGCCGCCACCGCTGGCGCACTTGGCGCCGGAGCGCACGGTTTACGTGGGGGGACTGTCCAAGAGCGTCGCCACGGGCCTGCGCGTGGGGTTTGTGGTGGCGCCGCTTGCGTGGGTGCCGGCGCTGGAGCGTACGATCATGGCCACCGTGTGGAATGCGCCTGGCGTGATGACCGCCCTTGCTACGGCCTGGATCGAAGATGGCACGGTGTTGCAACTGGAAGCGCAGAAGCGCCAGGACGCCCGGGCCCGGCAAGCGATGGCGGCGCAGGTGTTGGCGGGGTTGGATTACATTGCCCATCCCGCGTCGTACTTTTTATGGCTGGCGCTGGGGGAAGACGTGCGGGCCGATCAGATCGCCATGGCGTTGGCGCGGGAGAATATCTCGGTGTCCACCGCAGAGCCGTTTTCGGTGTCGGACCATGTGCCCCACGCGATACGCCTGGCATTGGGCTCGGTGGATAAAGGCGCGTTGCGTGCGGCGTTGTTGAGGGTGCGGTGGGTGGTGGCGGGTTATTGAGGCGGCTTGCTGTGGCAAGGGAACAGCCCCTTGCCACAGCAGGCCCATTACTACTGGGACTGACTGCGCCGGATCAGGAAACGGGCGCGCCTAGGCGCCGATCCACGAGTGTTCAGCACCAATCTTGACGTTGAACGTGTGAAAAAGCGGTAAGTAGTGTTCCTTGGCTCTAAGGAGTTGTAGGCCCAGAAGGTCAGGGTGCGCAATCCCCTTTTTTGCGTAGGCGTTGCGGGCGTTGTCCAGGACATTGACCACCGGTCCGATGGCGACCAGTTCTTGTTCTCCTTCGACAGCTTTGGCTTGCCGGGTCATTCCATCGAAGCCCAGATCATACATATCAGGCCTTTTCGCTTTCAGGGTGTCGTTGAACAGGTTGGGCCCCACGGTCTCAAAAATTTTACGCTCATACGCTTTGAATTCCGGTGTGTAGATAATCGATCCATCAGGTCGGCGGGTGGCGATAGGTCGATTGGCAGCGAAATAGGGCTTGTTTTTGCTAAACCGTTGCTTCATTTCGGTGATTATGTCGCTTATTACTGGATTGCCGGGTTGCGTTGCAAAGTTGCTGGTGTTGTAGAACGTTTTGTAGTCATTGACGTAATGAACAACAGGCTTATTGAGGAGGAAGTCATTGGCGCCGGCCATGACTGTCGCATTGCCGACATTGGCTTGAATGAGGTCATCGGTATCGAGATAAATCCCGCCGTGTTTGTTCATGATTGGATAGCGGGCGACATCCGATGCGGCTGCCAGGTTTTTGCCTGGGCCCTGGCGGAAAAAGCTGTAGAGCTCGCTGTTTTTCAACTCTTTGAAAATCTCGTCGTCATTGAGGTTTGCCACCGTCATGCCGGGGGCTTTGTTCTCCAGTTCACTTTTTATTTTTTGAAAAATGGCCGGGTTGTCGGCATCTACGTGTACGACGGATTTATACCCTGAGGCTTTGCGCGCGTTTTCAACCATTTTGTCGACCAGGTGAGGGGGGATTTCCTGACCAGCCCAAAAATAGTGCAGCGCTTTGGGTAAAGGCCTTGCATCCTTGGGGACGGCGATGGTTGCGGAGGAGGCAACATCGACAAACTGGAATCGATGGGCGTCGATTTGTTTGGCCTTTTTCAGCTCATTGAATGTTCCCCGCTGCCATTTGCCTTTGCCGCTGCGCCAGAAATACATAGGGTTGGTCCCATCAACACCCGTCGAGACGTTGGTGGCTTTCCATGCGCCGGCTGAACTGTCGAAGCGAACGCTATGATCCACGCCCTTGTAATTGACGGTAAAGGGAGCGTTTAAGTTTTGGTTCGCAGTGATATCGTCCATCGGCACGACATAAGTACTGTCAGCGAGCCTCCAGGGCGTTGGTGCACTTCCCGCACCGCCAAGCAGACGGTTGCCTCTCGATAGGGGCTCCCACCCGGCGACGCCCAGTTCCCTCACCGGTATATCCGGGCCTGCGCCTGCTGCGTGGCGGATGACGCGCTGACCATCCGCCACGCGCGATTCATACAGCACCCCATCAACTTTCACATACTCCTTGTTGCTGCGGCCTACATAGACATTACTTTGCAAACCCTTGGGCTTGAGCTCATCGGGCGCGATGTATTTGGCCTCATAGCCCAATAGGTCGGAATTGAGTGACCTCACCTCGCCATTGGCCGCCACCTGTTTAGGCTGGAAATCTTTGAGCGGAGGGCCGAAGGCGCGTTTCTTGAGGGGGTCGTATTGATGCCAGTTGCCTTGAAACATCACAACGCGGCCTTCAACGGTCTCTGTCCCCACCTTGAACGTGCCTGTTGCCGCCAGGCCGTGCTGCTGGCTTGCCGCTTTTACCCCGTCGTTGCTGGCGATTGCAGACAGACTGTTGGGGTCACTTGATGTCGGTGGCGCTACGGAAAACTGATCAAGGGCTTTGCCATAGGCCCGCTGGGTGCGGGGGTCGAAGGCGTACCACTGGTGCGTCGCCTCATCGAACTTGGCCAGGGTTTTACTTTCAAGGGCGCTATTGGCCGCTTTGTAGGTGCCTTCGGCCAGGTCCGGTTTTTTTGCCAGCTCCAGCAGATTGACGCTGCGGTAAGAGCCGCGCAGGGATTTAACGCCCTTATACCCGGCACGACCCAGGTGCACGACACCCCGCGCCAAGTCATCAACGCCGCCCAATGGATTGAGTGCACCCACCGCAGCCCGACCGACGATCTTGCTAACCTGGCCGACCTTTGACAGTGTCGATGCCCCGACGGCAACGGCTTTTGCGCCCTTGGCCGCAGCCCCCAGGCCGACGGCGAAACCGAAGATATCAAAGGCCAGGTCAACAATTCCCTCGCCAATTTTTCCGTCTATGAAGTTCTTGATGGCTGACCGGAACGGGATCAGATTCAATGCAACTTCTTCCAGTACTTTGTAGGTCGGTACTTCCGTCTGAAAGGTTGTGGCACCCCGTGCGTATCGCTCGACAGCAGGCAGCTCCATATCCGCGATCAGCGCATCTGCAATGTATTGGGTCCTGGGGCTGGCGAAGCTATTGGGTGCGCCTTGTGACGCTTTGTTTTCATCCTCGATGCCCGCCTGACCAGCCGGTCTTATCACATCAAAGCGTTTCCCTGGCGAGGAATGCATAAAGCTGCTGCGGGGCTCGTATTCCTTGTATTGCTGGTCCGGTTTGCGAGTCACGGTGCCTTGCAATCGATCGATTGCATACGTCATGACTTTGCCGTTGCGTTCGGTCTTGACCAGCAGCACGCCCGGTGCCACACGAATGGGAAGATCGTCTCTGTCGTAGCGTATTTCCTTACGGATGGTTATTTTGCCGAACTCAAGGTTTTCGCGGTCTTCCAGTGGCAGTTTCGAAATCAGCATTTTGAGCTGCGCAGACGTAGCCTTTTTGACGGTTGCGGCGTATCCGTCAAATGAGCTTTGGAAGTGTTCCAAAGGCCGCGGCAGTGCTCTGAGTTTGGGCATGATCTCGTTGGCGTTGATGGCCGCTAATGAGGAAACCCACACTGCTGGTTGACCGTTAGGCTCAGAGGTGAATTTCTCACCAAGAATGTCCTTGATAGTGGTGCGAAACCCTTCTTCCCCTACCGTTCCATTGTTCGAGTCAGGCGCACCATGGAGCGCACGTCCATCGATATACAGGTCCAGAATCGAGTAAGGCCCCGGTAAAAAAATGTTCGACGGCTGGGATTCAATACATTTTTTTTCGAACAGTTTCGGGTCCATGTCCGGCAGCGCTTTCTTCAACTGTTCCAGAGCAATGGCTTTGGTCGTTGGCATCTCTGAGAGGGGGGATTCGGACGCCTCCCTCAGTTCGCGAATTTGTGCTGTGAACGCCTCACGCACGCTGTCGATTGCGGCCTTGGTCTGCGGGTAAGCCATGCCGTTGGCGACCCCCCATTGCATGATCGCTTCGTTCTGCGCCGCATATTCAACCTGGCGCTCTTGATCGGTGATCGGTGCGGTTCCGGCTTCGAGCATGATCTGCACGTAGCTCATTGTGGCCGTGACCCCTGGCGCCTTTGCTTCAAGGCGCGCGGTGGCCGTGACGAAACTGACCCAGCTGTGGGTGCCGACCACCACCTGGCTGGGAATGTCCTTGACGAGAAACTCGGGCGCCTGATTGGCCAACAGCAGATGCGCCTGGAGCGCGGCCTTCTCTGGGCTCGATGCTTTACCTGTGGCGAGCAGGTGAGCGGCGAGTTCCCGGGTGATCGTGGCGGCAGACTTTCCCGTATTGACGGGCGAGACCAGTCGATAACCTGCGACCTGGCCCTGGCGGTCTGCGGGGCCGCCAGCGCTGTTGTCGATTTCCACATTCAAGCTGGCTAACAACCAGTCGTTGGCACTGCCTTTGACGTTGCGCGCCTCGAATAGGGACGCCATGGCACTCCCCAGTTCCTGGCCCCTGGGCGAATTGACCAGGCTGTCGATCAACGCGCGAGGGTTGCGCAGCGCCTCGGGGGTAATGGGCCTGCTGTTCAGCAGGTAGTCCAGCACGCTCTTGAAGGGCGTGAGCGTCGTAGCGCCGAATTTGCCGGTGCCTATATCCGCCGCCAGTTGGGCCTGGTTGCTCGGGTCCAGGGGCGCAGGCCACGCCAGTGCGCCACCCAGGTTGCCATGGATGGCGGCCTTGGGGGTTGGGGTAGACAGCGCGGTTGCGAGGTTTTCCAGTTGCTCGTGGTCGGTGGGGATATCCCAGCCGTGATCCTCCAGAAATTTCAGCAGGCTGATGCTGTTCCCAGGGCCGGTATTGGCTGGCTGATAGCTGCTGTCGTATGACAGCTCGAGGGTGATCTTCTGCAATTCATCCTTTATGGGCCCGACAGCGTGCGGGGCCTCTTTTACCGAGGTCGCCAACTGACGCAATTGGCCGGCGGCGAGGCTGCGGTTATGCACGTCTCCCAAGTACGCTTTCTGGACCTGGATCGAGTCCTCGCTGCGGGATTTAATCAAATCGGCAGAGGTCACCGGATCCAGTTTCCCAAACCTTTGATCCCGGTCGATTTGTGCCGCGCGCTGACGCATTGCCGGCCCCGTGAGGTTCTGCGGCTCCTGGTAAAAGCGCCCGACCCGCCAATGCGCAACGGGCTCATCGAGGTCACTTTGCGGGGGCGTGAATGCCGTATCGGCGTGGCCGGCTGAGACGACGCGTGCGGCCTCCAGGACAGGCCCGTTGATCGCGCCCCAGTGCCTGTCGCTTTGGCCAACGGTGTGCTGTTTTTGCTCCGGATCGAGATGGCGCTGGCGCTTGAAAGAAATGTCACCGGTCTGCAGGTTGAGGGTGATCGACCCCGGGTTGACGCCTTGTTCTTCCATCCACTGACGGACTTCGGGTGATTTGAGGGTGTCTCGCAAATGGCTCCACCACTGGCCGAAGGTGGAGTCGGGCGCAACGGTGTTGATCGTGACATTTCGCTCTCGGTTGGCAAGCTTGAGCAGTGCCGAGTGGTACTCCATTGCCAGTGCGCGATCACCTGCGGCGCGAGAGCTCGCGGCGCAATCTGGCGAGGAGGACGACTCACGCTTTTGTCGGGAAAGTGATTGTGCCTGTTGAGTGTCGCCAATGGAGGAGGGTTGAGGGGGGGCGCTGAGCTGGCTGGAAATGTTGTTCATAAGGTCTGCGGCCTGAAGATTCGGGAGTTGTGCTGGGTTGAAGTGGCTGCCGTGGCATCAACCGTGTGTAGCGTTCTGTCCGAATTGATTCCCGCATTCTGTCAATAGGTTGTTGCTATGTATTTCTCTGATTTCTCTCAAAAAGCGGTAACGGTAGATCCCCCGTTGGGCTGCTGCGCAGTCCAGTGCGGGCAATACGGCGTTCCGGCAAGCCCGCTCGCCACAGGTCGGTGCTCCCCTTATTAACCAAAAGACTGTTTTTCAAAGCGCTGTAAGGAAGAGGTCTCAGAACCGGTCCCTTCAACGTCTTTATAGAAGGAGTCGAAGAAAGAAGGCTCCCCATCGTCAACAAGCGAGGTGTATGTGGTTAATTTTTGGTATCGGTCAAATTTGGTTGGTTTTATGACTGGGTGACGGTCGTTAAGCGCGATATGGCCGTAGGGGAACAGGCTGAAATATGCCTTGGATGTGTTGAAAGGTAACCATGTAAAAAGTTTGCGTGTAGTTATGTAGCGTATTTGTGGCTGTTGATCGAGTCCACAGTAACGCCTTTTTGACGGAATCAGCTCTGTGCGCAACCAACCGGTCAGTCTTTTTCAAGGAGGTATCTGCAATAAACATTGGGCTTTTGCAGGGTGGAAAGCGCTGCTTCTGCGACACAGTTTCCGAGCAGTGAGTGAACGGCCATGGTCAAACGGTCATTCCAACCAAGATTCGGTCAGTGGCATATGCCCTGCACCCACCCTAGGCAACTCATGCGCTCACTTCACTACAGGCTTGATAATGACCAAACCCTTCCCGAATCAGAGTGGTATCTACGACGTCATCGTTGTGGGCGGTGGCGTTGTGGGATGCGCGATGGTCCGGCGCTTTACCCTGGAGGGGGCGCGAGTGCTGTTGCTGGAAAAGAGCCCGGACATTTTGTCTGGGGCGAGCAAAGGCAATAGCGCGATTTTGCATACCGGCTTCGATGCGCCGACCGGCAGCCTGGAGCTGCAGTGCATGAAGGACGGTTATCAGGAATACCTGCAAATCCACCAGAAGATGTCACTGCCGCTGCTCAAGACCGGTGCGATGGTGGTGGCCTGGAACGAGGAAGACCTGGGCAAGCTGCAAGGCATCGTCGAGCAGGCACACGCCAATGGGATTGCCGATGTCCGCTTGATTGGCCGCGAGCGGGTGCGCGCCCTGGAGCCGAACCTGGCACATAACGCCCTGGGGGCGGTCGAGGTTCCTGGTGAGTTTCTTATCGACCCGTGGTCGGCGCCCCTGGGTTACCTGCTTCAGGCGATGATCCACGGGGCGCAGGTGCGCTTCAATACCGAGGTCAACGGCGGCTATTTCAACGGCGAACTCTGGGCCCTGGAGACCACCAACGGGTTTATCCGGGGACGCACGATCATCAACTGCGCCGGGTTGTTTGGCGATGTACTGGAGCAACAGTTGCTGGGCGCATCGAGCTTCTCCATTCACCCGCGCAAAGGTCAGTTCGTGGTGTTCGACAAGGCCGCCGCGCGCTATCTGGGCAACATTATCTTGCCGGTGCCCAATGAACGTACCAAGGGCATTGTGTTGACCCGTACGGTCTACGGCAATCTGCTGGTGGGGCCTACCGCCGAGGAGCAGGAAGACCGCGTGCACGCCGGCCTCGACAGCGATGTGCTGCGCCAACTGGTGGACGCCGCCGTCGAGCGGATTCCTGCACTCGAAGGCATGCCGGTCACCGCCACGTATGCCGCGCTGCGACCGGCCACGGAAAAGAAAGAGTACCGAGTGCAGCGGGTCGAAGGTAAGAACTGGATCAGCGTCGGCGGCATCCGCTCCACCGGCCTGACGGCGGCGCTGGGCATTGCCCGGCACGTGTTCAGTCTTTATCAGCGCGAGCACACAGCGGTGCCTGCGCAAATCCTGCAATGGCCCAAGCTGCCCAACCTCGCCGAGCATTTGCCGCGCGATTACCAGAGCCCGGGCTACGGCGAAATCGTCTGCCATTGTGAAATGGTGACCCTGCGGGAAATCGAAAATGCCTTGGCCAGCGCGCTGCCGCCCGGTGACCTGGGTGGTTTGAAGCGCCGCACGCGAGCCTGCATGGGGCGCTGCCAGGGTTTTTATTGTGGCGCGCGCGTGGCTGAGTTGAGCGCTGGCCATTTGGCCATTCCCCTTGCGACAGGTGTTTGTCATGCCGCCCATTGAAATCGAAAACGTTGATGTCGCAATTATCGGTGGCGGCCCGTCGGGGCTGTCGGCGGCGATCACCTTGCGCAAGCTGGGCGTCGACAAGGTCGTGGTGCTTGAGCGTGAGCCTGAGGCTGGCGGCATCCCGCGTCATTGTGGGCATCCGCCTTTTGGCCTGCGTGAATACGGCAGGCTCTACACGGGGCCTGCGTATGCGCGCAAAAATGTCGCGCAGGCGTTGAAGGCGGGGGTGCAGATCCGCGTCAAGCATTCGGTGACGCAGATGGGCCAGGGCGGGCGCCTGGAACTGGTAAGCCCGGATGGCGCCAGGGTTATCCAGGCGCGTCGGGTGCTGATCGCCACCGGGGCCCGGGAAACGCCGCGTTCGGCGCGCCTGCTGGGCGGCGATCGTCCGCTGGGGGTCATCAATACCGGCGCGTTCCAGTCCTATCTGTACCTGGAGCACCTCAAGCCCTTTGAGCGCCCGTTGATCGTCGGTACCGAGTTGGTCAGCCTGTCGGCGGTCATGAGCTGCCGACGAGCCGGGATCCAGCCGGTGGCGATGATCGAGGCCAATCAGCGGGCCACGGCGCGCTGGCCGTTGTCGCTGTTCCCGCGGTTGTGCGGGGTGCCGGTGCATTTCGGCGCGCAACTGCTGCAGATCCATGGCACCGGGCGCGTGGAGGGTGCGACCGTGCGTCTGGCCAACGGGCAGACCACCACCTTCGACTGTGACGGCGTGCTGCTCACCGGCCAGTTCACCCCCGAATCCAGCCTGGTACGCTTGAGCGAGCTGCGGCTCGACCCGAAAAGCGGTGGCCCGCACATTGATCAATACGGGCGCTGCAGCGATCCGGCCTACTTTGCCGCAGGTAATCTGCTGCGTCCCGTCGAGACGGCAGGTTGGTCGTTTCGCGAAGGCCATAAGATCGCTACGATGATCGCCCGCGACCTGCAGGGGCAATTGCCGACTGGCGCGCCGAGCATCGAGATTGCCTGCCAGGGCGACGTGAAACTCTGCGTGCCGCAACGCCTGAGCCCGTCCGCTGTGGCGGGCATGCAGCACCTGCAACTGCGGGTCAGCCGTGGGGTAAAAGGGCGCCTGGTGGTACGGGCCGATGGTACGCAAATCTGGTCGCGCACCGGCAGTTGGTTGCCAGAGCGGCGGATATTGATCCCCATCGCCGGCCTGAACCTGCCCCAGGGCGTACAGCAACTCGAAGTCGACTTTGTCGGCCCATAACAAGACCTGCCGAGGAGTCTTTAACATGCGGATTGCCGCGCTCGATCAAGGCACCACCAGCACCCGTGTGCTGGTGGTGAGTGACAATGGGTCTGCTGATATCCAGCTCTCGTTGCGCCATCAGCAACACCATCCCCACCCCGGTTGGGTGGAGCACGATCCATTGGAATTGCTCAACAACCTGCAGCGTTGCCTGAAGGCCACCGGCCAGGTGGATGCCATCGGTATTGCCAACCAGGGTGAAAGTTGCCTGGCGTGGGATGCCAAGACCGGCGAGCCGTTATCCCCGGTGATCGTCTGGCAGGACAATCGCACCTCGGCCGAGATCGCCCAGTTGCGCGGCGACGGGGGCGAAGCCCTGACCCTGGAGCGTGCGGGTTTGCCGTTGGATCCGTATTTTTCGGCGAGCAAGCTGGCCTGGATCGTGCGCAACCTGCCGGCCGCGCAAAGCGCCTTGAAAGCCGGACGGCTGCGCCTGGGCACCACCGATGCGTACTTTCTCGACCGCCTGACCGGGGTCTTTGCCACCGATGTCACGACCGCCTCGCGCACTTCGCTGATGAACCTTTCGACCGGGCAGTGGGACAGCCAGCTCTGCGAGCTGTTTGGCGTGCCCATGGAAACGCTGCCGCAGATCCGCGATACCGTCGGGCACTTTGGCGAGATTGGCGCTACGCCAGTCACCGCCTCGATTGTCGACCAGCAAGCCTCACTGTATGGGCATGGTTGCCGCAACGAGGGTGACGCCAAGATCACCTACGGTACGGGGGCGTTCGCCCTGACTTTGACCGGCGAGCAGATCATCCGTGCGCCGGACAAGGGCTTGTTGGCCACCATTGCCTGGCAGATCGACGGCAAGCCCACGTATGCCATGGACGGTGGCGTCTACGATGCCAGCGCCGCCGTGGAGTGGGCAGGACGGCTTGGCTTGTTCAGCGACTTTTCGGAACTGGCGGCATTTGACGAGCCACCGGCCATTGGCCGCCAACTGGCGTTTGTGCCGGCGTTGTCCGGGCTCGCTTGCCCCCACTGGGACCGCAGCGCGGCAGCCCTGTGGGTCGGCATGAATGGCAGCACCACGCGCCAGGATATGTGCCAGGCCGTGCTGGAAGGCGTGGCGTTGCGCAGTGTTGAAGTGATCACGGCCATGGACGGTTTTCTCAGTGTCACCGATCACCTGTCCATCGATGGCGGCCTGGCGCGCAGCCCATATTTTGCGCAGTTCCTCGCCGATGCCTTGCAGCGCTGCATCGTCACCCAGCGTTTCGATGAGCTGACGGCGTTCGGCTGCGCAGCGCTGGCAGCCAAAGGCCTGGGCGTGGCCCTCAAGCCGCCGCGTAACACCAGCACCACCTTTCACCCGAAAGTCAGTGCCGCGCAAGCCCAGCAGTGGCGCGCCTCGTTCAGCGATGCGGTGACGCGTTGCCGCGACTGGCGCTGACGGCTTACCACTCCGGCCGGGTCAGGGCAGGGGCCTCCAGTACTTCAACCTGGGCCTCGGCCAGGGCCTTGGCCAGTTCACCCAAGGGTTTGCGGTCGATGATCAGGCGGTCGATGCGTTCCAGTGGGAATACCTGGAACAGTGCGCGCTTGCCCATCTTCGAGGAATCGGCAATCACCGTGAGGTAGCGCGTGCGGGCGATCATGGCGCGGGTGATTTCCGCTTCTTCGATGGAGAAGTCAAAGGCGCCGTCGGTGTTCAGGGCGCCAATGGTGACCACCGCATGCTCGGCGTTGAAGCGCGCGATCTGCTCCATGGCCAGGGCGCCGATATTCTGTTCCGATTCGGGGCGGTATTCGCCGCCGATCACGAATACACGATTACCGCTGGCGCCAATGGCGGCGGCGATCAGCAACGAATTGGTAATGACCGTGATGCGGTTGAGCTTTGCCAGTTCACGGGCGAAGAACAGGGTGGTGGTGCCGGTATCGATCAGCAGGCTGTCGCCCGGCGCATAGAGCCCGGCGGCAAACCGCGCCACCGCACGTTTCTCCTGGGAGAATTCGTTCATCCGGGTCTGGAAAGCGTTCTCATGTTCGCCGCTGGGGGGGAGCGAGGCACCGCCATGGAACTTGGTGACTTGGCCTGCGTCGGCCAGGGCCGTGAGATCGCGGCGAATGGTCTCTTGCGAAGTGGCGAGGGTGCGCGCCAACTCGTCGACCGAGATGCGTTCACGCTGGCGTAGCAGTTCAAGGATATGTTGGCGTCTTTCATTGGGGCGCATGGGCAATCTCCTCTTGATGCTACGTGAGTGCGCCACAGGAGCGCAGCGCTGTTACCGAGGCACTCAAATGATGCCGCAGCAGCACGCGGTGGGGCGCCTGAGCGCCGGCGCGGGTGGTGTGAACTTGGTATTGCCGTTTGCCGTTCACGGCCATAGAGTCCGCTGCCTTGAAAGGTGTGACCAGAGATTACGCAATAGAATTGACCGATTCCAGTGTGTTTAACCCGCAAAACCACAAGAAACACACGATTGGCATGGGAAGTGGTTAGTTATAGGGTGTGAAAGCGCCACAAATGGGGCTGTAAAACGCGTTTGGCCAATGGAGCGACCGAACTGGGGCGTACTCCTACAAAAACAATTGATTCAGTACAGATGGAGCGAAAGCAATGGCGGAATTCGGCAACTACGTTATTTATCTGATCATGATCGGCGCGGTGGTGGGCGCCTTTGCGTCTGTGATCAAGCCCGACAGTGGCCTGGGCAAGGAGTTTGTCAACGGCATCCACTCCATTGGCCCGGTGTTCCTGGCGCAGGCGGGCATCATGGTAGCGATCCCGTACCTGTCTAAATTCATCGAGGTTGCGCTGGGGCCATACTTTGGCGCGATGGGTTCTGACGTGTCTATTGCGGCGCTGTCGATCATTGCCGTGGACATGGGTGGCTACCAGCTTGCCGATGCCCTGGCGGCGAACCGCGACATGTGGATCACCGCCATGATCGTCGGCTACACCTCCGGTGCGACCATCGTCTACCTGATTCCGGTCGGCCTGATGATGCTCGAGCGCAAGGATCACAAGTACCTGGCCCTGGGGGCCATGGCCGGGCTGATCAGCATCCCGTTTGCGGTGCTTGCGTCGCTGATGATGATCACGGCCTTCAACCTGCCGGTGCGCGACATCGTCTCCACCACCTCACCGGCCCTGCATTACCTGAGCCTGGGCTTTGTCGATTGCGTGCGCTTGCTGGCGCCATTGTTTGTGTTCTGTTTCCTGCTGGCTGCCGGCCTGCGCTATCGGGCGTCGTGGATGGTGGCCGGGTTTCTGGTGTTCGGTAAGTTGATGGACGCGTTTATCAAGATCGTCCTGGCGCTGGCCATCGTCGAGCATTTCACCGGGTTCTTCATGAAAAACTTCGGCGTGTGGGGCTTCGACCCGATGTTCGCCGACGAGAAGGAACTGTTCCGGGCCATCGAGATTGCCGGCTACATCGGCATCATGCTCGCCGGTACTTTCCCGATCTGCTACCTGTTCAATCGCTACTGCAAGAAACCCATGCAAGTGCTGGGCAGGCACATCGGGCTGTCGGCCGATGGCGCGGCGGCGTTCATCATGGTGTTTGCCAACATCATCGCGGTTTATCACCTGTTCAAGAAGATGAACGCCCGGGACAAGGTCCTGTGCGTGGCCCTGGGCGTCTGTGCGCAGGCCACCATTGGCGATCACCTGGCCTTTACCGCGAACTTCCAGCCGACGCTGATCATGCCGATCCTGCTGGCCAAGCTGTTTGGCGGCCTGCTTGCGGTAGCCATCGCGATCAAGATCTCCGTGCCCGCTGCCCAGCGTTACGAAGCTCAGGAGCGCGAGCGCGAAGAGGCCGACGCAGCGGGTGTGCCAGCAGCCCAGCCGGCATGACGCCAACTGTTTAAACACCGCAAGGGTGCGAGCCCTTGCCTTGCCCTGAGGTAACAATGAGAAAGATCTTTCTGGCCTGCCCCTATAGCCATGCCGATGCATCGGTCACCCATGAGCGCTTTATCCAGTGCAACAAGGTGGCGGCCACCATCATCGAGTCGGGCCATGGGGTGTTCAGTCAGGTGTCGATGTCGCACCCGATCAACCTGGCGTTTGAAGGCAAGGACAGCGCGACCATTGGCAAACTGTGGGCGCCGGTGGATGCGCTGTTCATGGACATGATGGAAGAACTGATCATCCTCGACTTGCCGGGCTGGGACCTGAGCTCGGGGATCAAGCGCGAGATCGAGTTCTTCAAGAATCGTGGGCAGAAGGTCAGCCTGTGGTCGGAAGTTTCTAACGAGTTCATCTGACAGCGCACAACCCTTGTGGGAGCGGGCTTGCTCGCGAAAGCGGTGTATCAGTCGATAAATGTATTGGCTGATCGACCGCTTTCGCGAGCAAGCCCGCTTGTATGTTTAGACTTGAAGGGGTGGGCGGCGACTAAAAGCCCGATTCCGACTCTAGCCAGTACGGACCGTGGGAGACTTCTCGTCCCGCCCTTTCTACCCTAAGCGCCGATAAGGA
>NZ_JAAQWU010000021.1:0-117886 GCF_012985695.1 Pseudomonas sp. WS 5027
GTGGCGAGCGGGCTTGTCGGAACGCCGCATCGCCCGCGCTGGGCTGCGAAGCAGCCCCAATAAGCCGAATGCGTTGTACCAGATACACCGCAGCGGCTGGTTTTGGGGCTGCTTCGCAGCCCAGCGCGGGGCAAGCCCGCTCGCCACAACTGCGCTATCTGCCTGGATCTAGGCGTTGCGGCAAAGTTGTGTAGATACCTATGGCTATCGCAGGCAAGCCAGCTCCCACATTTGACTGACGGTGTGACACAAATTTGTGCTCGGCAAAGATCCCCTGTGGGAGCGGGCTTGCCCGCGAAAGCGGTGGTTCAGTCACTGTCTTTGGCGGCAGGTCTACCGCTATCGCGAGCAAGCCTGTACACAGGGGGGTGTGGATGCCTAAGTCTTTCTGTCAGTTCAGGCCCAACTTGCCGCGCAGGGTCGACAGGTCTTCGGCCAAGGTGTTGACCGGGCCGACCAAGGCCTTGCGGTCGTTTTCCTTGACCTTGTCATAGGTTTCAAAACCGCCATCGGCCGTTTTGTATTTGGCCAGGATCGTGTCCACGGTGGCGAAGTTCTTGTCGACCTTGGCCAAAAACGCCTTGTCCTGTTGCTCGATCTGCCCACGGAACAGGTCGACGATTTTCTTCGCCCCATCGATATTGCCCTGAAAGTCATACAGGTCGGTGTGGCTGTAGCGGTCTTCTTCGCCGGAGATCTTGGTGGCGGCCACTTCTTCGAGCAATGCGGCAGCGCCGCCGACGACTTTTACTGGTGGGAAGGTCAGGCCGGCGACGCGGGTTTGCAGGTCCTTGACGTCCTTGTTCAAACCATCGGCCAAGGCGCCCAGGCCCTGGGTGCTGTTCTCGGCAAACAGGCTGTATTCGATGCGATGGAAACCGGTGAAATCTTCGGCCTTCACGCCTTTTTCGTGATCGTCGACCCGTGAGTCGATCGAGGCATCAAGGTCGCTGAACAACTCGGCGATGGGTTCGATGGACTCATAGTGCACGCGGGTGGGGGCATAGAGTTTTTTCGCGGTGGCCAGGTCGCCTTTTTTCACCGCGTCGGTAAAGGCCTGGGTCTGGGTGACCAGTTCATCGATCTTGTCGGTGACATAGATCTTGTAGTCCGACACCGGGCCCACCAGGTCCAGGGGCGCCGTCGCGGCAAAGGCTGCGAGCGGAGAAAGGGTCAACAACAACGCAAGAGACGACATCTTCATGGGACGGTTTCCGCTGGGGATGGGGTTTAGGTGTTGGCAGTGCTGTGCAGCAAGGTGCGGCCGATGAAATCCTGCGGCCCGCTGACGCCTGGCAGCGTGAAGAAGTACCCACCGCCCACCGGCTTGAGGTATTCCTCCAACGGCTCGCCATTGAGCCGGGTTTGCACGGTAATGAAGCCTTTCTCCAGGTCAGCCTGGTAGCAGATAAACAGCAGGCCCATGTCCAACTGGCCGTTCTTGTTCACGCCGTTGGAGTAGTTGAACGGCCGGCGCAGGATCAGGTTGGCCTGGGTTGCGGCGGTGCGCGGGTTGGCCAGGCGGATATGGGCATCGAGTTTGGTCAGTTTGCCTTCTGGATCCTGGCTGTAGTCGGGCACCTGGTCTTCGCGGTGACCGCCTACGGGCGCGCCGCTGGTCTTGATCCGGCCAATGATGCTTTCCTGTTCCTGCAAGGGCGTGCGGTCCCAGCGCTCGACGAAGTTGCGGATGATCCGCACCGCCTGGTAGCTGCCATTGGCGGCCCAGGCGGGTTCGTCACTGTCGGGCTGGACCCAGACCAGTTGGTCCATGGCCTTGGCGTCGTTGGAGTCCGGGTTGGCCGAGCCATCGCGAAAACCCAGGAAGTTGCGCGCACTCTGTGCCGGTTGCCCGGCCCGGGCGGGCGCCTGGGGCGGCACGCTGCCTTCCTGTTTCCAGCGCACCAGCAACAGGTCTGGGAGGTTTTTCACGATATCGCGCAGGGCGTGGATGTTGGTGTCGGGGGTGTTGGAGCTGAACTGCAGGCTCAAGTCGCCGTGACACTGCGCCGGTTCCAGGGCGTCGTTGGGGAAGCCGACCATGCGGATCAGTCGCTTGGGCTTGGCGCCGGCCAGGCCGAAACGCTCATCGAACAGTGACTCACCCACCGACACGGTAATTGTCAGGTTATCCGGAGTGACCACCGGGCCGAGGATCCCGGAGTCGGTGGGCGGCAGTTTCGGATCGACTTGCGGCACGCTACCGCCAGTCATCAAAAAGCTGATGCGCTGGTTGAGGGTGCGAAACAGGCGCTCCAGGTCCTCGCGGTCGCTGGCCAACACATCGAACGCCACCAGCATGCCGCAGGCCGGGCGCGGGGTGACAATGCCGCTCTGGTGCTTGCCGTGGAAGGCGTGGTGGTCCTGGGTTTTTTCGCTGCTGGGGGCGGCGGTGACCTGGGCCGCGCCGGCCGCCATGGCCGGGCAACTCAGGCTGCTGCCGGCAATCGCCGCACCGGTGGCGGCCATGCCCAGCAATACGCGGCGGCGCTGGGCGTTGAACTGTTCTGAATCAGTCATTTATTCGGTCGTCTTCACTTAATGCCTGGGAGGCCAAGGGCTGGGTCGATTCCATCGAGTGCGGCGGCCAGAGCCTTGGCCTTGTCGGCGATCTGCTGGCGCTGATCGGCGGTAACGCGGTCATAGGTGCGGTAGTTGCCATCGACCTGCAGGCCGTCGAGTTGCCCGGCGAAGGCGCTGATCGCGCTATCGATCCCCGGCAACAGGTCGGCGGCGGACTTACTCAGCAGCGGACGCATCAGGTCCACCACCTTGCGTGCCACCGCCAGGTTCGCGGCAAAGCCATTGAGGTCGAGGTGGCTGTAGCGCTCCTCTTCACCACTGGCGGCGCGCACGTCGGCCAGGTTGTTAAGGTTGCGCACCAGGATGCTCACCAGTTGCTCGGGCGGCAGTGACTGCGCGAGTAACTGCTGCTTGAGGGCGGTGACATCACTTAGCAAGCGCTGGGCAATCGGTGCCAGGCCGTCGAGGTTGTGTTGCGCGAAGAGACTGTATTCCAGGCGATGGAAGCCGCTGAAGGCCGGGTCCTGCTCGCGTTTTTCGAAGTAATCGGCGCGGGCATTGATTGCGTTGTCCAGCTCGGCCAGGCGTTGGGCCGCCGGGGCGAGGCGCTGGTAAGCCTCGCGTGCCGGCAGGTACAGGGCCTGGGCTTGGTTCAGGTCGCCCGCAGCAATTGCTTGTTCGAGGGCGCTGACGGCCTTGATCAAGGCGCCGCTCTGGCTGTTCAAGTACACGCGAAACTCCGACAGCGGGCCGATAAAGGCCACCATCGATGGCTTGGCTTTGGCCTGGGCGTCGGACTCGGCGGTCGGGGTGACATGCAGGGTGCCGCGCGGGTTGCTCAACAGGCCGCAGGTGATGGCGTAGTCGCCCGGCAACAGGTTGGCGTTGATCACCTGACTCAGGCCGGGGGCGATGTTTTCACGTTCTTCGACCACCAGTACGCCGTCGAGGATTTCCCACTCCACTGCGCGATCCGAGCGATTGATGATGCGAAAACTCGTACGACCGGCCGGCACCGTCAGGGCGTTGGGCTCGCAGGCGTGGGCGTGGATGATCACGGCGATTTCGTTGTGATTGACCTGGCGCTTGGCAGCGGCCAATTGCGAGGCGTAGTAGAACAGGCCACCGGCGGCGATCATCACGATCACCGAACCGGCTAGCGCCCAACGCAAGGCGCGAGGTGGCGAGGCGGGGGCAGGGGCTTGGTTTGGCAAGGGACGACCTTACTGGCTGGAGACGGAAGAGGAGGTGGCTGGCGCGGCGGGCATAAAGAACATCACCAACGCCAGCACCAGGTAAATCAGGTAGGCACCCAGGGTGCTGACGGTCGGCGCATCCTGATAGCCGAACATGCCGGCCAGTACCGAACCTAGCGGGCCATCCATCGGCAAAGTGGCGCTGAAATCGAACAGCACGCGCTGCAAGTGGTTCCACACCCCGGCTTCATGCAGGGCCTGCACCGAGTTGGCGAGGATGCCGGCGGCTACTACCAGGATGAACAGCCCGGTCCAGCGAAAGAACGCGGCGAGGTTCAGGCGCATGCTGCCGCTGTAGATCAGGAACCCTACGACAATCGCCAGCACCAGGCCGAGCAGGGCGCCGACGGGCGCTGCCGGACCTTCGCTTTGCTGGAACACCGCGAGCAGGAAGAACACGGTTTCCAGGCCTTCGCGGGCCACGGCGAAAAACACCATGGCGATCAGCGCAATCACCTGGTTGCGCGAGCCGGCCAAGGCGTGATCCAGGGATTGGTGCAGGGAATGCTTGATGGAACGTGCGACCTTGCGCATCCAGAACACCATGGAACTGAGAATGCCCACGGCCACCAGGCCGACAATGCCTTCGAACAGTTCTTGCTGCTTTTGCGGGAACTCGGCGCTGACCAACTCCAGGCCACCACCGACCAGCAGGGCCAGGGCGGCGGCGAGAAATACGCCAATCCATACCGCTGGCATCCATTGGCCACGGCCGGTCTGTTGCAGGTAGCTGGCGATGATGCCAACGATCAATGCGGCTTCAATGCCTTCGCGCAGCATGATGAGAAAGGGAACGAGCATCGGGCACCGCAACGTAATTAGTTAGGGTGCTAAGTTGTAACATAATGATACTCATTGCTAAACAGAGGATCTTGACGTTTCCTGAACAGCCGCTGAACAGCCCTCTATCTCCTGGCTTCTGCAAGGATTGATGAAATGCCAGGCCTCTCTGTTCCTTCCAGGCCAGCACGCTCCTACAATGGCCGACCTACAAGATTGAGCCCTTGCCCATGTCGGAAAAAGACACAATCTCCATCCACCTGGTTCGCGAAGCCTTGTTGCAAAGTTGCGCCCCCGGTGCGGCGACGCGAGAGGCCCTGAACAAGGTAGGGATCGACCCAGCGTTGCTGGAGCAGCCCGCCGCCCGGGTTCCGGCGCTGGCGTACGCGCGGCTCTGGCGCTTGCTGGCGCGGCGCCGGGATGATGAGTTCTTTGGCATGGACCCGCGCAAGTTGAAGTCCGGCAGCCTGGAGTTCCTGTGTCGCGCCTCCATGGCCCAGCCCACCCTGGGTGAAGCCCTGGAAACCGGCCTGGGCTTCCTGTCGCTGATGCTCGAACACCTGCCGGCGCAATTGGTACGCCAGCAAAGCCTGGCGGAAATTGTCTTGCTGGAGCCCGAGCCCGAACCGCGACGGGCGTTCACCTATTTTTGCTACTGGATGATCGTCCACGGTGTCGCTTGCTGGCTGGCTGGCCGACGCATTCCGATCCTGGCCATCGAATTGCGCAGTGCGCAGCCGGCCTTTTGTGATGATTACCAGGTGATGTTTTCCGACAACCTGCGTTTTGATCGCACTCGTACGCGGATGATCTTTTCGGCAGACTGCCTCGACCTGCCGGTCAAACGCAGCCCCGAAGAACTCAAGCGCTTCCTGGCCCACGCGCCGGCCAATATCCTGGTCAAGTACCGCGACCCCGACAGCCTGGCGATGCGCATCAAGCACGACCTGCGCCAACGCCCGGCCCAGCAGTGGCCGGAAACCCAAAGCCTGGCCCAAGAGTTGTGCATGTCGGCTTCCACCCTGCGCCGGCGCCTGGCCGAAGAAGGGCAGACCTACCAGGGGCTCAAGGACAGCGTGCGCAAGGAACTGGCGGTTGTCTGGCTGGCCGAGGCTGATATCAGCTTCGCCGAGATCGCCAGCCGCCTGGGGTTTGCCGATGTGAGTTCGTTCTATAAGGCGTTTCGCAAGTGGTCGGGTTCCAATCCTGGGCATTACCGCAGCTTGATTCTTACTGACGCCAACTAAGCCGTCGGCACTGCGCAGCGTGTGCATGGCAACAGCGCTTGTGTGGCGAGGAGGCTTGTGTGGCGAGGGGGCTTGTCCCCCGTTGGGCTGCGCAGCAGCCCCAAAACCTGCACCCTCGGTTGATCTGACACACCTCGGTGATCTTATTGGGGCTGCTACGCAGCCCAACGGGGGACAAGCCCCCTCGCCACGACAGCCCCCTCGCCACAAAATCCGTCGTAAACACCAGAGCAAAAAAAGCCCCGTGACCGAATGGACCACGGGGCTAAAAATTGGCTGGATGCGACCAACCAAAGGAGCTCTTTACATCACTTGAGGCTGGCGACCGTAGTCTGTGGCTGCCAACCGCCACCCAACGCCTTGTAGATCGCCACGATGCCGCGATACAGGTCCACTTCGGCCAGGGCCTGGGCGTCTTCGGCCGCTAGGCGTTCACGTTGGGCGTCGAGCAGTACGAGGAAGTCGGCGGTGCCTTCGCGGTAGCGGATCTCGGCCAGGTCGGCCGCAGCACGGCTGGATTCGCTCTGGCGGATCAGTGAAACCAGGCGCTGCTGGCGTTTGCCGTAGTCGCTGAACGCGTTCTCGGACTCTTCCAGCGCCAGCAACACTTGTTGCTCGTAAGTCGCCAGGGCGCCGTCGGCCTCGGCATCAGCGCCGCGCAAACGGGCGCGTACGCTGCCTAGGTCAAAGGCGGCCCACGTGATGCTCGGACCCAGGGCCCAGGCATTGGCGGCAGACGAGCCGATCTGCGAGCCTCGGCCGGCGGTAAAGCCGAGGAAGCCACTGAGGCTGACCCGCGGAAACAGGTCGGCCTTGGCCACGCCGATACGTGCGGTGGCCGCTGCCAGTCTGCGTTCGGCACTGAGAATGTCCGGGCGCCGTTGCAGCAACTGCCCCGGGTCGCCAATCGGCAAGGCCTTGGCAATCGCCGGCAGGTTGGCCGGGCTCAGGTCTACCGTGAGTTTGTCCGGGCGCTGGCCGAGGAGGGTGGCGATACGATTGCGTTCGCGCACTTGTTCGGCCTGCAATTGCGGCACGCTGGCTTCAACCGCTGCCAGGCGCGCATCGGCACGTACCACGTCCAGTTGGTCGCCGACGCCGGCATCGCGCAGGCTTTCGGTGATGGTGCGTGAATCCTGCTGGTTCTTCAGGTTGGCCAGGGCGATTTTTTCCCGTAGCTGCGCACCACGCAATTGGCCGTAAGCGTCCACCAGTTCGGCAATCATGCTGACTTGCAGTTGATAGAGGTCGGCTTCGGCGGCTTGCTGGTCGGCGTCGCTGGCCTCCAGGTTGCGCTGGATGCGGCCAAACAGGTCCAGCTCCCAGGCCATGTCCAGGCCCAGGTCATAGCGCTCGCTGTTGACCCGGCGTGTGGTCTGGCCAGGGATCTGGCCCTTGGCCAAGTCGCTGCTGGCGCGGCTGGTGATGGTGGGCATTGCGTCATTGCTGGCGTCATCCCGAATCGCCCGGGCGGCCCGCAGGCGGGCAAACGCTACGCGCAGGTCGCGGTTGCCGCTCAACGATTGCGTCACCAACTGGTTGAGGATCGGGTCTTCGAACTGCTGCCACCAGATGCCTTCGACCTTGGCGTGGTCGTACTGTTTGGCATCGGCGGCGGCCGTGATATTGGCCGCCTCCAACTGCTGGGTTTTATAGTCCGGGCCCACGGCACAGGCGGCGAGCGCCAATACCAGCAGGCTCGGCAGGAACACTTTCACACTCATTGCTGTGTCTCCAGCTGCAAGGCCTTGGCCGCTTTGCGCGCATCGCTGCGCTCCACATAACGGCGGATCAACACGTAGAACACCGGCGTCAGTAACAGGCCGAAGAAGGTCACCCCGATCATCCCGGAGAACACCGCCACACCCATGGCGTGCCGCATCTCGGCACCCGCGCCGCTGGAGAACACCAAGGGCACCACACCCATGATGAAGGCGAACGAGGTCATCAGGATCGGCCGCAGACGCAGGCGGCAGGCTTCCAGTACCGCAGCCAGCGGGTCGAGGCCTTCTTCCTGCTTATCCTTGGCGAATTCGACGATCAGAATCGCGTTCTTACAGGCCAGGCCCACCAGTACGATCAAGCCGATCTGGGTAAAGATGTTGTTGTCGCCACCGGACAAAATCACCCCGGTAATGGCCGACAACAGGGTCATCGGTACGATCAGGATCACCGCCAGTGGCAGGCTCCAGCTTTCGTATTGGGCGGCCAGTACCAGGAATGCCAGCAGTACGCAGAGCGGGAACACGAATAGCGCGGTATTGCCCGAGAGGATTTGCTGGTAAGTCAGGTCGGTCCACTCGTAGGTCATGCCGTTGGGCAGTTCTTCCTTGAGCAGTTTTTCGATCGCCGCCTCAGCCTGGCCCGAGCTGTAGCCCGGTGCTGCGTTGCCGTTGATTTCGGCGGTGATAAAGCCGTTGTAGTGCATCACGCGGTCCGGCCCCGAGGTATCGCTGACCTTGATAAAGGTCGCCAGCGGGATCATTTCGCCCTTGTTGTTGCGCACTTTCAGTTGGCCGATCTGGTCTTGGTCAAGGCGGAACTGCTGCTCAGCCTGCACGTTGACCTGATAGGTACGGCCGAAGCGGTTGAAGTCGTTGGCATACAACGAGCCCAGGTAGATCTGCAGGGTGTCGAAGATGTCGCTGATCGCCACGCCGTGGGTCTTGGCTTTTTCACGGTCGATAGCCGCATCGACCTGGGGCACGTTGACCGTGTAGCTGGTGAACAGGCCAAACAGTTCCGGCACGTTGTGGCTCTTGGCGATGACGTTCTGCACTTCTTTGTACAGTTCTTCGTAGCCCAGGTTGCCGCGATCTTCGACTTGCAGGCGGAACCCACCAATGGTGCCCAGGCCCTGTACCGGCGGCGGTGGGAAGATCGCCATGTAGGCTTCCTGGATATCGGCGTACTTGCCGTTCAACGCACCGGCAATCGCCCCGGCGGACATGCTTGGGTCTTTGCGCTCGCCGAAGGGCTTCAAGGTCACGAACACGATGCCGCTGTTCGGGCTGTTGGTGAAACCGTTGATCGACAGGCCCGGGAAGGCGATGGCGCTTTCCACGCCGGGCTGTTTCAGGGCGATGTCGGACATGCGCTTGATCACGTTTTCGGTGCGGTCCAGGCTGGCGGCGTCCGGCAACTGGGCGAAAGCCACCAGGTATTGCTTGTCCTGGGCCGGTACGAAACCGGTCGGTGTATGGGCAAAGCCGAAGAAGGTCAGCACCATCAGCCCGCCATACACGAACAGCGCGATACCGGTGCCGCGAATCACCCGGCGCACGGTGCCTACGTAGCCATGGCTGGCTTTTTCAAAAAACCGGTTGAATGGACGGAACAGCCAGCCACCAAAGAGCTTGTCGAGGAACCGGGAGAACCGGTCTTTCGGCGCGTCATGGCTGCGCAGCAATACTGCTGCCAGGGCCGGCGACAGAGTCAGGGAGTTGAACGCCGAGATCACGGTGGAGATAGCAATCGTCAACGCAAACTGTTTGTAGAACTGCCCGGTCAAGCCGCTGATAAAGGCAGCCGGAATAAACACTGCACACAGCACCAGCGCCGTGGCGATGATCGGCCCGGTCACTTCGCTCATGGCTTTTTCCGTGGCCGGGAAGGGCTCCAGGCCCAGCTCGATGTTACGTTCGACGTTCTCCACCACCACGATGGCGTCGTCCACCACGATGCCGATAGCCAACACCAGGCCGAACAGCGACAGCGCATTGAGGGAGAAGCCGAACAGATGCATCACCGCAAAGGTGCCGATCAACGATACCGGCACCGCGACCAGGGGAATGATCGACGCACGCCAGGTCTGCAGGAACAGGATCACCACCAGTACTACCAGGATCAACGCCTCGAACAAGGTGTGCACCACCGCCTCGATCGAGCCACGCACAAACACGGTCGGGTCGTAGGCGATGCGGTAATCCATGCCCTCGGGGAAGCTCTTTTTCAGCTCCGCCATTTTGCTGCGCACATCGTTGGAGATGTCGATGGCGTTGGAGCCCGGACGCTGGAAGATCGGAATCGCCACCGCCGGCTGATTGTCGATCAGCGAGCGCAGGGCATATTGACTGGAGCCCAGCTCAACGCGGGCGATGTCTTTAAGGCGCGTGATCTCGCCGTTGTCGCCGGCGCGAATCACGATGTTTTCGAACTCTTCCTCGGTGACCAGGCGGCCCTGGGTATTGACCGACAATTGGAAGCTGGTGTCGCTGGGCGCAGGCTGCGCGCCCAGGGCACCGGCGGCCACCTGGCGGTTCTGTTCGCGAATCGCGGTCACCACATCCGTGGCAGTCAGGTTGCGCGAGGCGGTCTTGTTCGGATCCAGCCATACTCGCAGGGAGTAATCACCCATGCCGAACAGCTGCACATCGCCCACGCCACCCAGTCGTGCCAACTCATCCTTGATATTGAGGATTGCGTAGTTGGACAAGTAGAGCATGTCGTAGCGCTGATCCGGGGAGGTCAGGTGCACCACCATGGTCAGGTCGGGGGAGGCCTTGTCCACGGTGATACCGATGCGCGTCACTTCTTCAGGCAGTTTTGGCTGAGTGCGCGTTACGCGGTTTTGCACCTGCACCTGGGCGTTATCCAGGTCGGTACCCAGGGCGAAGGTGATGGTCAGGGTCAACTTGCCGTCGGCGGTCGACTGCGAGGACATGTAGAGCATGTTCTCGACGCCGGTGATTGCCTGCTCCAGCGGTGAGGCCACGGTTTCGCCAATGACCTTGGGGTTGGCGCCGGGGAAGTTGGCGCGTACCACCACGGTCGGCGGTACCACTTCCGGGTATTCGCTGATGGGCAATTGGAACAGCGAGATCGCGCCGGCGATCAGGATCAGCAGCGACAACACTGCTGCGAAGATCGGCCGCGATATGAAGAACTTGGAAAAATTCATCTTGTGTGTAGTCCCTTAACCGCGTGGAGTCGCGACACTGGCGAGCTTGGGCGCGGCTTTATCCGGCGCCACTTGTTCCAGGTTGCTGGCTTCAAGCGCTTGTCGTTGTTGGGCCAAGGCGGCGAGGGTGGCCTGGCTGGCCATCGGGATCGTTTCCGGGGCGACCGGCGATCCCGGGCGCACCCGCTGCAGACCCTTGACGATAATGGTGTCGTCCTTGCTCAGGCCGCTGCGTACGATGCGCAAGCCTTCGATCTTTGGTCCCAATTCGACGGCGCGGTAGGCAGACTTATTGTCGCCATCCATCACCAGTACGAATTTCTTGCCCAGGTCGGTGCCCACGGCCTCGTCGGTGATCAGCACGGCGGAGTAGGTGCCGCTGCCCACCAACTTCAGGCGCGCATACAAGCCGGGCGTGAAGCGCCCGTCGCTGTTATCGAACACTGCACGGCCACGGATGGTGCCGGTGGCCGGGTTGACCTGGTTGTCGACAAAGTTCATCTGGCCCAGGTGCGGGTTGCCATCTTCATTGGACAGGCCCAGGTACACCGGGGTGGTCGCGCCGCGACGGCCCTGGCGCGCCAGTTCGGTGTACTTGAGGTACACGCGTTCATCGGCGTCGAAGTAGGCGTAGACCTTGTCGGTGGAGACCACGCTGGTCAGTTCGGTGACATCGGCGGTGACCAGGTTACCGGCGGTGATCGCGGCGCGGCTGACACGTCCACTGATGGGCGAGGTGACGCGGGTAAAACTCAGGTTCAGACGGGCCAGGTCCAACTGCGCCTGGATCCCGGCCACAGCGGCGCGGGCTTCCTGGGCGGCAGTGGTACGGGAGTCGGCCAGCTCGGCGGAAATCGCATTGCTCTGGCGCAAGCGCTCGCCACGCTGGGCCTCGTTGTCACTGCGCGAAGCAGCGGCTCGGGTCTGTTGAAGCTGGGCTTCAAGGCGCCGCACTTCAGCCTGGAACGGACGCGGGTCGATCTGGAACAGCAGGTCGCCTTTCTTCACCAGCGCGCCTTCGGTAAAGGCTACCTGGTCGATCTGGCCCGACACGCGTGGGCGGATTTGTACGGTTTCCGGGGCTTCGAGGCGGCCGGTGAACTCGTCCCATTCGTTGACCGGTTGTTCCAGCACCTTGGCAACGCTGACTTTGCTGGCGGGCATGGCGGCCGCTTGCTCGGGGGCCTTGCCGCATGCGCTCATCACCAGCACGGCCAAAAGGGCCAGGGGATAGCGCAAATGTTTGAGTGACTGTTCCATGAGGTGCATCCGCCAATGTATTTGAGATGGGCGGATCATGCTCGGCAGTGTGCTATCTCACGAATCGAATGAAACAAAGGTAACTATCATTCGGAATGATATAAGCCTGGGGAAAGCCCTCTAGCATGGGGTTTTCGTTAGGATGCTATCAATCCCATTGATAGCAAAACACCTTTGCGCGATCTGCAGCCAATCTCGATTGCCTACCTTGAAGAGATCCCCTGTGGGGCTGCGCCAGTTCAGCCAGAAAAGCATCCACGGACCCCACAAGGAGACAAGCAATACCCCAGCGTGTACCGTTGCGGCCTTTGTGCCGCAGGTGCTGTGGCTGTGGACATTCTTAGAGAGGCATCCATGCAGATCAGGGGAGAGCGGGCCGCGACGGCGTGTGGTTTGGTGGCAATCCTTTTATGGAGCACCGCCGCCGGGTTGATCCGCAGCGTCAGCGAGGTGTTCGGGCCCCTGGGCGGCGCGGCGCTGATCTATACGCTGGGTGCGGTTCTGCTGGTGTCCTGGCTCGGACGTCCACGCTTGCGCGCCACGTCCTGGTCCTACTTGATCATGGGCAGCGGGTTGTTTGTGGCCTACGAGGTCTGTCTGTCTCTGGCCCTGGGGTTTGCCAGCAGCCGCAACCAGGCCATCGAGCTAGGCGTGGTGAATTACCTATGGCCGTGCCTGACGGTGCTGCTGGCGATTGTCATGAACGGGCAAAAGGCCCGCTGGATCATCGTGCCGGGCAGTGCATTGGCGCTGTTTGGGATTCTTTGGGTGGTGAGTGGCGATGGCCTGGCATTGGCAACCATCGTCGCCAATGTGCAATCCAACCCACTGAGCTACAGCCTGGCCCTGGGTTGCGCAGTCACCTTTGCCTTGTATTGCAACGTCACACGGCGCTACGCGGGTGGGCAAAACCTGGTGGTGCTGTTTTTCATCCTCACCGCAGCGGTGCTATGGGTCAAATACGGCTTGAGTGCCGAGGTGCTGCCGGCCTTTAGCCTGGGCAGTAGTCTGGAATTGCTGGCCACGGGCATCGCCATGGCGGGCGGTTATGCCCTGTGGAATATCGGCATCCTGCGCGGCAATCTGACCTTGCTGGCCACCGCGTCCTACGGCGCGCCGGTGCTGTCGTCGGCCTTCGCCGCGCTGTGGCTGGGCGCCCACCTCACCCCGCAGTTCTGGCAGGGGGCGGTGTTGGTCACGGCAGGTTCGCTGCTGTGCTGGCACGCTACGCGCGAGCAGGCCTAGGCTCGCCAGACCAGGGCCGGGATCGCCCGGATATAGATCAGCTCACAGACCAGTTCGATCAATGTCTGGGTGATGATCGCCGCTGCGGCCAGCATGCGCATGTCTTCCGGCAAGGCCAGCGCCAATGGCAGGACCACCAGCGAATTGCGTGTGGCACTGCTGAAGGTGACTGAACGCGCCGTGGCCGCCGGCAGCCGGAACGCCCGTGCCGTCAGGGCGCCAACCATCGGTGCGAGCAACATGAAGCCCAGGTACACCGGGATCACTGGCAACAACTGCTCGATCTGCTGCGCCACGAACGCGATCTGCGAGCCAATCACTACCAGCAGCACGATCGCCATGGCGGGTACCGGCATCCACGCCCAGCCCTGGTTCCAGCGCGCAATACCTGGCAAGCGCCGCGCCCCGGCACACGTCAGCACCGCCAGCAGTAAAGGTGTGGCGATCAGCAGCACAAACGCCTCGACAAACGGCCCGAAAGCGATCGCTACCGTCGTCTCACTGTCTGGAATAAGTGTCAGGTACAACGGCAGCAGCGCCAGTTGCAGCAACAGCAGCAAAGGCGTAGCGGCCAGCGTCAATCGCGCATCGCCTTTGCCAAGATGGGTAAACACCACCACGTAGTCGATGCATGGCGTGAGCAGCACCAGCAGCGCGCCGATCAGGATCGCCGGTTGATCATGCAGGCCAAGGGTAAGCGCCCAGACGAGCAGGGGGATCAACACAAAGTTGGCCACCAGCAACGCTGCGATGAAGCGTTTGTTGGCCAGGCCCTGGCGCAGTTGCAGAAACGGGATTTGCAGGAACATCGCGTACATCAACACGGCAATCGCCGGGGTGACGAGGCCCCCCAGGCTCTGCGCTGCCTGAGGGGCGAGCAGGCCGCCGACGGCGGCAATGATGACCGCCACGAAATAGATCGCGATCTGGTGCTGCTCAAGCTGGTCTCGGTTCACGGAGTGTCCTTTGGCGCGGTTTCATTGCTGGCGTAAAGCGTTACGGCACGCTGCAGTGTTTGGTGTACGTGGCTGCGCAGGGTGGCCGGCGCTATGACTTCAATATCCGCTGCATTGCTCAGCAAAAACAGGCGCAGGCCCTGGGTGTCGTAGAGGCTGCAACTCAAGTCCCAATGCTGTTCACCATGGGGCACGATCACTTGGTCGTCGGTCAGCGGGTTCTCGCTCAAGCGATTATGCAGATTGGCGCTCAGGCGCAGCTTGAGCGGGACCGGTGCCTCGCCATGGATGGTCATCAGGTGCTTTTGCGCTTCCAGCGAATTGACATCGTAGTGATCCGGGCCGGGCACATTCAGCCAGCTTGTCTTCACGGCCAGCATGCGATGCAGCATCAGTGCGCACAGTGAGTGCGGGCCGTTGCTGCTGTACTTGCCTCGTGGCTCCCTGGGCACATACCCGGCGGGCCAATGCTCTTCCACCACGTAGGCGGACAGGTAGACATTGGAGTCCTGATAGGAGAGAGCCAAAGGTTTGAGCAGGTACCGGCACTCGACGCCGTCGGCGTCCCGGGGCAGGTAGGTTACCTCCAGCGACGCGTCTTCGAGGATCGCCGCTTGAATCGTGGTCAGGTGCGCCGGGTCGTGCTTGCCGGGTTTGAGCAGGGTAAACCGCGTGCCGCTGGTGATGCGTTGGGACCAGGCCTGGGGGCGGGCGGAGTGCTTGGTCATCTGCGAAGCCGCGTATTCGCGCAGTTCACCGAGCTGCTCGGTATGGGCGTTGAACCCAAAACGCTGGGCATGCTCGAAAATCGCCGCCAGGGTCATGGCTTCGGTGGGAGAGAGCGTCAGGTCGAAACTCTCGCGGCCGGACTTCCAGTACCTGGCTTTTTTATCCGGGCCTTTTTCCCCCACTGTGACCAGTTCGGTTTCGGCCAGGGCCTCAAGGTCACGCAGGGTGGTTTTGCCATGGAGGCTGAAGTCGTCGAACCACTTGCACAGAGCTGTATGGATGTCTGCGGTCTTCATCGACGTGCCGCTGCGCTGGAGAATTTTGCGCAGCGCGGTGCGGCGTCGGTGATAATTGATCATTGCCGATACTCAAAGACAAAAAGTGGGTTCATTCGTTGGGACTATGTGCTCGCTGGCAAGCAATCCCGCGATTTAGAGCGCCAGTCAACAGGAGCATTTCATGAACTGCAAAACCTATCTAGCCCTGCCGCACGTTATTGCGTTCACTCGCTGGTTGGCCTCGGAGCTTGAATCCACGGTGCTGTTCAAGCATGAGTACGTCAACCGCAAAACCGGCGTGCATTGGTCGTGCAGCAGCTTGTACAACGCATTCGAACACTATCGCTGGAACCATCCGGGCAATGCGCGCCTGGACTTTGCTCCAGGCACCAGTGCGCTCAGCAACGGGATGGCCCTGGCGGCCTTGCGTAAAGACCTGCTGGCGGCTGCCGGCGACGATTCCCGCTGTGCTGAAGCGGCGAGCGATGTCATGCGTTGGGGTGGGGTCACGGCGCACAACGTGGATTGGTTGCAGACAAACAAGGTTGGGCTGGCCGGTATGCTGCAAACCGTCGTGGCAGCGCTGGACGCAGGTGATGAGCGTGCACCGGTGTTGCGTTCCGACCACCTGCGCTTCAACGCCGGGATGACCAAGGTGTATTCCCTGCTGTGCAAGGACTTCATTATCTACGACAGCCGCGTGGCCGCAGGCTTGGGTTGGTTGGTGGTGAAATACTGTCATGCACACGGCCTGGTAAAAGTACCGTCGGCCCTGTGCTTCCCCTGGGCCAACGCCAAGGAAGACAAGGATGCCCTCGCGCCAAAGCGCCGCAATCCCGGTGGCGATGGGTTCAAGTTCACGGGCTTGCGCTCCGGGCGCCACCACGCGATGTGGAACCTGCGCGCCAGCTGGTTGCTCAGCGCCGTGCTCAAGCATCCTGGCGCTGCCGGCAGCCGCTTCCAGCAGGTCGCAGCGCCGAATGATCCATTGCGTGCCATGGAGGCTGCGCTGTTTATGATTGGCTATGACCTGGGCCAGGAAACCGAGACGCCGTATCTGGAATACAGCGCCGAGTTTGCCGAGAAAATCCTTGCAGCTGCCCGTGGGAATTTTGTCGAGGTCAGTGCCGATGACCTGATTGCGCAGTTGGATGACATGCTGGCCCAGGCACGGGTGCCTGGCTAGCAATAGCATCTTTAGGCCGGTCTATTTTTGACTGAGTGCCGCCACCGAAAGCCCGGACGCGACGAAGGTCAGTCCGGCGCCCACATTCAGGCCATTGACCACTTTTGGCTTGCGCTGCAGCCAGGTCGACAGGCGCGTCGCAAAAATCCCCATGAGCGCAAAGCCCAGTGCGGTCAACGCGGCGAACCAGGCGCCGTAGACCATCATTTGCACGGTGACCGAGCCCAATGACGGGTTGACGAACTGCGGAATGAACGCGAGCACAAACAGCCCCGGCTTGGGGTTCAGTGCCGCCGAAAGGAAGCCAGTGAGGAAGATGCTTTTGAGTGGTTGCCGCGCCGCCGGTTTGAAGTTGATCAGGCTGCGCGAACGCAGGACCTTGATGCCCAGCCACAACAGGTAGCTGGCGCCGATGACTTTGACCACCCAGAAGGCCACGGCGGACGTCTGCATCAACAGGGTCAAGCCCAGCGATGCCGTAGCCACGTGAAACAGAATCCCGGTGCCCGACGCGATACCCGAAATGGCTGCGGCCATACGCCCCTGGCTCAGACCCCTGGCGATTGCCAGCAGATTGTCCGGTCCGGGGGAGAGCACCAGCAACAGGCAGGCAGCGGTATAAGTCAGCCAGATATCCAGTGGGAACATAACGACAGTCCTTTCGTCAACGGTTGAAGTCCGCCATCGTGTTCCAATCAGGCAACCCTGATCAAGCTCAATCCAGTTGCCTGGGAGCCGGGAAAGCCGGCTCCCACCTTCAAACAGCGGGGATCAAGGCAGTGCGTAGGCGATTACGTAGTCGCCACGGTCGGTGGACTGGCGCGCACCACCGGCCGTGATGACCACATATTGCTTGCCGGTCTTGGGCGACACGTAAGTCATCGGCCCACCCTGGCTGCCCACGGGCAGGCGGGCTTTCCAGGCTTCTTCGCCATTGGCGCTGTTGAAGGCGCGCAGGTAGAAGTCCTGGGTGCCGGCGATAAACACCAGGCCGCCCTGGGTGGACAGGGTACCGCCCAGGGTCGGCAGACCAACCTTGATCGGCAGGTGCATGCGAATGCCCAGCGGGCCGGTGTCTTCAACCGTGCCAACGGGTACTTGCCAGGCAATTTTCTGGGTTTTCATGTCGATGGCGGTCAAGGTGCCGAACGGCGGTGCCTGGCACGGAATACCGGCCACCGACAGGAAGCGGTTTTTGTTCACAGCGTAAGGCGTGCCCTTGAGGGGGACCGCGCCCATCCCGGTGTTCAGCGCTTCGCCACCGGAGGAGGCCTGGGCCTTGTTCTGCGACGGGATCATCTGGATCCACAGGCCCAGGCGCATATCGTTGACGAAGATAAAGCCATGTACCGGGTCGGTGGAAATGCTGCCCCAGTTCATACCGCCCAGGGAACCCGGGAAACTCAGTGACTTATCGGTACCCGGTGCGGTGTACAAGCCTTCGTAGCGCATGCTTTTGAAGTCGATGCGGCACAGCAACTGGTCATAGGGGGTTGCGCCCCACATGTCCGATTCGCTCAGGGTCTGCGCACCGATCTGCGGCATGCCCACGGACCTTGGCTGGGTGGGGGAGTACGGCTCATTGGGAATATTGGCCGCCTTGACGGGGACTTCTTCTACAGCGGTCAGCGGCTTGCCGGTGGTGCGATCCAGGACATAGATCTGCCCGGCCTTGGTGCCGATCACCACGGCCGGTACGGTTTTGCCGTCGGCCAGGGTGAAGTCGATCAGGCTCGGTTGCATGGGCAGGTCGAAGTCCCAGAGATCGTTGTGCACGGTCTGGTACACCCACTTCTCTTCACCGGTGGAGGCGTCCAGCGCCAATACCGAGGCGCCGTATTTGTGATTGAGTTGGGTGCGTTCGGCACCATAGATATCGGTGGACGAGCTGCCTATCGGCAGGAATACGGTATTCATCAGCGGGTCATAGGACATCGGCGCCCAGCTGTTGGGGGTGCTGCGCACATAGGTGCTGCCTGCGGCAGGCGCCTGCTTGTCTTCAGGGTTGCCCGGGTCGAACGCCCAGCGCATTTGCCCGCTGATCACATCAAAACCGCGGATCACACCGCCCGGCATATCGGTCTGGACGTTATCGGCGACGCGCCCGCCAACCACTACGGTGGTGCCGGCGATCAATGGCGCTGAAGACAGCTGGTAATAGCTGTCCGGCACATTGCCCAGGCCAGCTTTCAGATCTACTTGGCCGTGGTTGCCAAAACCCTCGCAGAACTCACCGGTATCGGCATCCACCGCAATCAGGCGTGCATCGATGGTATTGGTCAACAGGCGCCGCTGGCATTGCGCACCGGCGGGCACGCTGACGGCAATGATCGGTGAGCTGTTGGCCTGGGTCGGTTGGGCGATAGGCGCGCTGGCGTCGAAATAGGCCATGCCACGGCAGCGCTGCCACACCGCCGATTGGGCGTTGATGCTGTTCTTCCACAGCTCTTTGCCGGTGTCGGCATCCAACGCGATCAGGTTGTTATGGGGCGTGCAGATAAACACCTTGTTGCCGATCTGCAGGGGCGTGAGTTGATCTTCGGCGCCGTTGCCGTCGCTGATGGCCACATCACCGGTGCGATAGGTCCAGGCCACCTTGAGCTTGTCGACGTTGCTGCGATTGATCTGGTCCAGGGCGGCAAAACGGCTGCCGCCTTCGGTGTTGCCGTAGTGTGCCCAGTCCTTCTGCGCCTCTGCCGGCGCAACGGGTGTCAGGCCTGGGCCATCGCCGTTTGGTGCGACGCTGGGGTGGGCGACAAACATATTGCCCGCCGCCACGGCCAATGCCACCGCCAGCACGCCCGCCACGCCGTAGGCACCACGGCCCGCGCCCGGTGCCAGCCACGGATAGACCAGCGCCACCGCCAGGCCAATGACGGCGAACATGAACAGCCGCGAAAACAGCGGCCAGAACACCAGGCCTACATCCAATACCGCCCACACGGCAGTACCGAGCAAAAATGCCGCGAACAACCAGGCACCCGCCGGTTTGCGCTGTGCAATCAACAGGCCCGCGATGGCCATGACCACGCCACCGACCAGGAAGTAGCCCGAGCCTCCCAGACTCAGCAGTTTTGCGCCGCCGACAGCCAAGGCCAAGCCGAGCAGGACGATAATGACGCCCAAGCCCAGCAACAGGAATCGAGAGGCGCCAGCGGCGCGGGGTGTGTGTTTCATGTCGAGAAAGCCCGAGGGTGATGGTCCAGGGGGCGAATGATAGCAAGCTAATTAACCGTTTGGTACATTCTGTCTGCGCACAAATGCAAAAGCCCCGTTAATCGGGGCTTTTGCTTGGTACAAGGTCGCGAGTCAGACGGACAGGTGCTCATACAAAATCGTTGCACCGACGCTCATCAGTACCACGCCGCCGACGATCTCTGCGCGCTTGCCGAACACGGTGCCCAGGACCCGGCCGAGCATCACGCCGATGGTGACCATGGTCATGGTCGCCAGGCCGATGGCGGCGGCGGCCACCCAGATATTCACATCGACAAACGCCAGGCCGACACCGACCGCGAGGGCATCGATACTGGTGGCAAATGCGGTGACGGCGAGGACCAGGAAGGAGTGCTGGGCGCTTTTCTCTTCGGCCTCATCTTCATGCTTAAGGCCGTTGTAAATCATGTGCAGGCCCAATACCACCAGCAAGGTAAAGGCGATCCAGTGGTCCCAGTTTTCCACCCAGCGCGTGGCGGCTTGGCCGATCAGCCAGCCGATGATCGGGGTGATGGCTTCGATGACGCCGAAAATCAGGCCGGTGCGCAGCGCTTCGGTCAGGCGAGGTTTGTGCAGGCTTGAGCCTTTGCCGATAGCCACGGCAAAGGCATCCGTGGACATGGCCAGGGCCAGGAGAATCAGGGAAACAGGATTCACGGGTGATCTTCCAGTCGGGCTATGAGTCAACGACACAACCACACGCCCGACTTTAGGCATGGATGTGTCGCTGGTCTCACCAACCAAAAGGTGTTCGTACCACGGCAGGTTGCCGAGAATGTTGATACGAACGCTTGCGAAAGGCTCACAAGCAGGCTACTCCCCAACGAGGACCGGGATCTTATGCGCACAAACATGAAAAAAACGTCAAAGCCCGCCAGCAAGCCGCTCAACTTGAATGAAGCGGCGCGCCTTGGTTGATCCGCAGTTCAGCGCACAGCCCGCCCTGGGGCAGGTTGTACAACTGCAAGCTGCTGTCGATCTTGCTGACGATCATCTGCACAATCGCCAGTCCCAACCCGGCGCCGTTGCCGTGCCCCTGGGTGTAGAAGCGCTCGAACAGGCGCGCATATTCACCCTCATCGATACCGGGGCCGGCATCCTCGACGCTGATAAACACCGCCCCGCAGCCCTGCGGTTGTACTTGGACCCTGACCTCGCTGCCAGGCGGGGCGAAGTTCAGGGCGTTGGTCACCAGGTTCTGAAGGGCGATCGCCAGGGCGACAGGGTCGGTCTTGACCAGGCAGTGGTGGTCGCTGTCGAGGATCAGCTCGATATCCTTTGCCAGCGCCAGGGGGGCCAGTTCGGCCAGTTCCTCCCGCACCAGCTCGGTAAGTTCCACTTCGCATCGCTCGGGGTTGGCCAGGCGCGGCTCGATACGCGCCATGGTCAGCAACTGACTGGCGATGCGCGTGGCGCGGTCGACGGCGCTGACCAGAAACTCCAGGGCTTCCTCCCGTTGCTGTGGGGTGCCGGCCATCTGGGCGTTTTGCGCATGGATCCGCAGGATCGCCAGAGGCGTGCGCAGCTCGTGGGCGGCATCGGCGATAAAACGTCGTTCTCGCGCCAGCAGGTTGTCGATCTGTTGCAACAGGCGATTGAGCGCGGTCTGCATGGGTTCGAGGTCGTGGGGCAGGGGGCGCAGGTTGAGCGGTTTGAGGGTTTCGGTAGTGCGTCCACGGATGGTACGGGCCATTGCGCGCAACGGCTGCAACCCCCAGCCGATGGTCAGCCAGATCAAGGTGGCCAGCAGCGGCACGCCAATCACACTGGGCCACAGCGTATGGCCGACGATGCGCTGGATCAGGTCCTGGCGAATGTCATCACGCTCGCCCACCCAGATCAGCAGTCCTTGCTGTGGGTCCTTGAGCAGGAAGGCACACCAGTCGTGGCCGTTGTCCATCAGGTCGTGGGCGCCGAGGGTCGCCGGTGGTGCCTTCAGTTCCGGGGCTTCGGCCGAGCGCACCAGCAATTGGCCGTCAGTGCGCCACACCTGGAATGTCAGGCGGGTTTCGTAAGGGTGCGCTGCTCCAGTGTCGCCCACGCGGCTCATGGCTGCGTCGAAGGCCTGGTAGAGCCGGTTCCAATCGTTGTCCCCCGGCGCACGTTGTGCCAGCACACCTTGCAGCAGGCGCGCACTTTGCGCGAGCTGGGCGTCATACACTTCTTCGATCTCGTGGTGGCTGTCGCGCAGCACCAGCCAACTGATCAGCACATCGCCCAGCAGAACGAGGATCAGCACCGGCACCAGGATGCGTGTACGTATCGAGGTCATGGCTTGAGCTCCATCACATACCCGACGCCGCGCACCGTGCGGATCAGCTCGGTCGAAAGTTTTTTGCGCAGGTTATGGATCAACACTTCCAGGGTGTTGCTCTCGACCTTTTCCTGCCAACCATACAAGGCCCGGGACAGGCGTTCGCGGGTCACCACGTTGCCGGGGCGTGCCAACAGTTGATGGAGCAACTGGTACTCCATCGGCGTCACCACCACCGGGTTGCCATGCCAGGTGACCTGCTGGCCGACCGGATCCAGGCACACGCCCGCATGCTCCAGCAGTGGCTGCGCGCGGCCTTGGCTGCGCCGCAGCAAGGCGCGGATGCGGGCCTTGAGTTCGTCGACATCGAAGGGTTTGATCAGGTAGTCGTCAGCGCCGGCATCCAGCCCGGCAATCCGTTCGGCGGTGCCGTCGCGGGCGGTCAGGATCAATACCGGCAGGTCCTGTTGCCGATCGCGCAATTGACGCAACAGGGCCAGGCCGTCGAGGCGCGGCAGGCCAAGGTCGAGCAGCAGCAGATCGAAGCTTTCGCTGCGTAACGCATGTAGCGCACTGGCGCCGTCGTGCAACCAGTCCAGGGTGTAGCCCTCACTGCTCAGGGCGACGCGGATGCCTTGGCCGAGGGCCCGATCATCTTCGACCAACAATAGGCGCATGGTGTGTTCCCGATGTGATATCGGCGGCATCATGCCGCTGCCGAGACGGGCGTGGCAGGCCGGGTGACGAGAAACATGTAACCACTCATTACCAGCTAAGACTTCATTAAGCTTGGTTTTGCACAGTGAGACCTTACTCAACGAGCGAGAGTGTCACCATGCGCAAAATTCTATTGTTGTCGCTGATTGTTGCCAGCCCCCTGGCCCTTGCCGGCCCGCAATGCACCACGGAGCAGCGCGCGCAATGGCAAGACCCGCAGGCGTTCCAGGACCAGTTGAAAGCCCAGGGCTACGAGATCAGCAAATTCAAGATCACCGATGGCAACTGCTATGAGATCTACGGGTTCGACAAGGACAAGCGCAAGGTCGAGATCTACCACGACCCGGTCAGCGGCAAAGCGGTCAAGACCGAGATCAAGGGCTGATGCCAGGCAACTCCATCGCACTGTGGGACCCGCTGGTGAGGCTGTTTCACGTGTCCATCGCCGGGGTCTTTGTCGCCAACTACTTCTTCACTGAGGCCGGCGACGATTGGCATGTCTGGCTCGGCTATTACGCCATGGGCTGATTGCTGGTACGGCTGCTGTGGGGATTTGTCGGGCCACGCAGTGCGCGCTGGGCGGACTTCTGGCCGACCCCGGCAAGGCTCGCCGCCCATGTGCGCTCCCTGCGCGCCAGGCGCCCGGAACATCGCCTCGGTCACTCGCCGTTGGGTGCATTGGTGATGATTTTGATGCTCCTGGCGATGTTGACGGCGGGCCTGAGCGGCTGGGCCATGGAGGAGGTCGATGCCTTATGGGGCGCCGATTGGCCGCTGCAAGTGCATGAAACTGCGGTCAATGGCCTGCTGGTGCTGGTGTGCTTGCATATCGCAGCGGCCGTGTTTGAAAGCTTCCAGGTACGCGACAACCTGCCGTTATCGATGCTGACCGGTCGCCGGCGTCGGTTGCCGGATGATTCTGCGCACTGACACCGCTGTCTTGTCTCCACTCCCCACCTTGCATTTGCCATGAGCTCACTATGCGCGTGCTGTCTTTTCGCTTGAAATTCATTCTCGCCAGCCTGGCGCTATGCCTGGTCTTCTGGGCGGCCTGGCACAGTCATCCGGCCCATGTTCTGGCGCCTTTCGCCCGGCCTGCCGCGCCCTTGGCCGCTAGCGCCGAGCCGGTCTACAACAGCCGGTTCGTGTCCTCGCAACTGGATGACTTTGTGCATTCGTCGTCGGTTACCGCACTGCCGGGCGGCGACTTGATGGCCGTGTGGTTTGCCGGCTCGCGTGAAGGCGCCGCCGACGTGCAGATCCGTACTGCGCGGTTCGACGCCAAGACCACGGAGTGGGGCGCCGAGCATGTGTTGGCGACCCGCGAGTCGACTCGCGATGGCACCGGGCGCTACATCCGCAAGTTGGGCAACCCGGTGATTGCACTGGCGCCGGACCAGCGCCTGTGGATGTTCTATGTGTCGGTGTCTGTGGGGGGCTGGGCGACCAGCGCGATCAATGTGATGGTGTCCGAAGACCTGGGGCGCAACTGGTCTGCGCCCCGGCAACTGATCACCTCACCGTTTTTCAATGTCAGCACCCTGGTGCGTGCTGCGCCGGTTTTTCATGCCGACGGCTCGATTGGTTTGCCGGTCTATCACGAACTCATGGGTAAGTTTTCCGAATACCTGTACCTGAGCGCGGATGGCGCAGTGATTGATAAATTCCGCATCAGCCGGGGCAAGCATTCGCTGCAGCCGACCATTGTGCCTCTGGACGAGCGTCGCGCCGTAGCGATGCTGCGTTATGCCGGTGATACCCATCATCGTGTGCTGGCCAGCCGCACCGATGATGCCGGGCAGACCTGGAGTGAGCCTTACCCTCTGGAACCGGCCAATCCCAACTCATCCCTGGCCGCGGTCGGCACTGCCGATAACGGCTTGCTGGTGGCGCTCAATGACCTGCGTGACGGGCGCTTCAAACTCAGCCTGTATGGCACCGACGCGGACCTCAATGACTGGCGCAATGTAATCGACTTGGATCAATCACCGGATCCGCTTGGCCAACCCTTCGCCCCCGAGGCCTACAAGGCGATCATCGGCGCCGGCTTTCGGGCCTCCAGCGGCGCACGGCGCTTGCCGTTGGAGCAGCGTTTCCTCAGTAACCTGGACTACCGGGTGTGCAAGCCTCGGGGCTGTGATTTCGAGTACGAGTACCCGTATTTCAGCCGTGGCCAGGACGGCGTGTATCACCTGGTTTATTCATGGAATAACACCTTTATCAAGCATGTCAGCTTCAACGAAGCCTGGCTGGCGGAGCGCCTGTAATGATGATGCTGTGGCAGGCCCATTTGACCTTCATCCTCCTGGGTTTTGTCCTGCTCGGGTCGTTGCGTTGCCTACAGCCCTGGCGCCCGTGGTTGTTGCCAGGGTTGGCGTTGGTCAGCTTTATCCCCCTCAATGACCTGCCGCTGGCGGCGTACGTGCGCAGTTTTACCGATGATTTGGCAATCAGCACCCTGGTGTTGCTGGGCTGGGTAAGCCTGGTGCGGTTGGGGCTGGTCGAGCCGCAAGAGCCTCGGGCGCGCGCCCAGATGCTGGTGCTGTTTGGACTGCTAGCTGCGCTGTTGTACCCGGCCACCATGGGCCTGACTTACTTCGATCCCTATCGCTGGGGCTTCAATCCAAGGCCGATGATTGTGCTGGTTGCGCTGCTCGCCTTGGGGCTGTTGTGGCTGCGCAATACGTTGGCCGTGTGGATGCTCGCGCTCGGCACACTGGCCTTTGCGTTACGCCTGAAAGCGTCGGAAAACTACTGGGACTACCTGATCGATCCGCTGCTGGTGGGCTATTGCCTGGTGGCGGGCAGCGTGCTCTGCGTCAAGAGCGTCAAACTACATAGAGGTCAATGATGGGTTGGTTGCAATCGCGGCGACTGCGCTATGGCGTAGGGGCGACAGGTCTGGCGTTCTTGCTGTTTGCAGGGTTGCGGCTGGTGTTTGTGCTGGGGTTTTCCGGCATCGATCCGGCGCAGTTCGCTGATAACCGGCAGTTGCTCGACACCCTGGGCATCGGCTTGCGTTTCGACCTGCGCCTGGCGGTGTTGTTGGTGTTGCCGTTGGCGGTGCTAGCCTGGATGCCGCGCTGGAACCTGGTGCGCGTTGCGGGCTTGCGCGTTGTGGCACGGGGCTATTGGCTGCTGACGCTGGGCTTCGTCGGCTGGGTGTACATCATCGACTTCGGCCATTACGCCTATCTTGGGGTTCGGCTTAACGCCAGCGTGTTGCGCTACCTGGAAGACGCACAAATTTCGCAGCAGATGGTTTGGCAGACCTATCCGGTGCTGTGGATCGTCCTTGCCTGGTTGTTGGTGCTGGGTGTGTGGTTCTGCGCTTTTGTGAGGTTGGAACGCCTGACACTGGGGCGTCCACCCCAGGCCATTCGACGCGCTTCACTGGCGTTCGGCAGCGGTCTGGGGTTGATCGCTGTGCTGTTGGCGCTGCTTGGGCGAGTGGAAAGTCTCAACCTGCAAAACCCGGTACCACTGCGCTGGAGCGATGCGTTTTTCTCTGGCAACGGCAAGATCGCGGCACTGGGCCTGAATCCGGTGCTGTTTTTCTACGACACACTCAAGGCCGGCCAGGCGCAGTTCGATGAGCCACAGGTGCGTGAACATTACCCAGTGGTTGCCCACTACCTGGGGGTGGACCGCCCCGATCCGCAGAGCCTGACGTTCGAGCGTGAGCAAACCGCGCAGCCGTACCGCCTGGGCGCAACGCCGAACGTGATGTTTGTGATGCTCGAATCCCTGGGCACCAGTGCGGTCGGCGCATATGGCAACCCGCTGAACCCGACGCCAAACCTCGACCGGCTGGCGACCCAGAGCTGGTTCTTTAAACACTTCTACGTGCCGGTCACTGGCACCGCAAAGACCGTGTGGGCGAGTATCACCGGCGTCCCGGATGTCACGCGCCAGGAAACGGCGACCCGCCATCCCCTGATCACACGCCAGCACACGCTTATCAATGCCTTCACCGATTACCAGAAGCTGTACATGATTGGCGGCAATGCCGGATGGGCCAATATCAACGCCTTGATCCAGCAGAGCATCGACGGCGTGCGCTTGTATGAAGAGCGCCACTGGCAGTCACCTCGAGTCGATGTATGGGGCATTTCCGATCTGGATCTGTTCAAGGAAAGCGACCGGATCCTGCGCGATCTACCGCGGGACCGGCCATTTTTTGCCTATGTCCAGACGGCGGGCAATCATCGCCCGTTCACCATTCCTCGGGACAATGACGGTTTCAAGCGCAGCAACCTGTCCCTGGAGCAAGTGCAAGCCGCCGGCTCACGCAGTGTCGAGCAGTACAACGCGGTGCGCCTACTGGATTTCAATATCGGCAAGTTGATGGAAATGGCCAAGGCGGGGGGTTACTACGACAACACGATTTTCGTGTTCTTTGGTGACCACAACACCCGTATCAGCCAGATACCCCATATGCCGCCGGCTTTCGAGCAACTGGGCCTGGAAAGCAACCACGTGCCAATGCTGATTCACGCCCCGGGCTTGCTCAAGCCCAGGGTGATCGAGGAGGCGGTGGGGCTGGCGGACCTGTTGCCGACGGTCGCGGGGATGGTGGGCGTGGCGTTCAACAATGGGGCGATGGGGCGCGATATACAGCAACCGGCCCCGGAGGGCGAGCGTGTGGTACCGCTGGTCTTGCGTGAGGGCACTTTCCCGCTGATCGGCGGGGTCACCCAGGATTATCTGTTACAGATGCAGCATGACGGCAGTGCGCCGACCTTGCACGACCTGCGCTCCCTGACCCCCCTGGACAACGTGGCTGGGCAAAACCCCGATGAATTCCAGCGTCTGGTCAAATTGACCCGAGGCCTGAATGAAAGCGCGCGGCTGATGTTGTACCGCAATGTGCGTTGAGGTCCGGCTGCGCGCTATGGCTGGGGCTGGAGGCGCCGCGCACGTTTGCCTTATCCGCTGACGGCGGAAACTGAAAGAGATAAGGCAGGGTAGGGCTTGTCCCAGCGGGCAGAGTCAAGCGCTACAGTGAGCAAAAAACGCGATTTTGAGTGAATGGGTTCGCCCCTGGGCTCCTTGTAGAATCCAACGCCGACTTATATTCATGGAGAGAACAGTGCGGATCTACATTACCGGCGCTTCGTGCGCAGGCGTCACGACTTTGGGGCAAGCCCTTGCTGCGTCGCTGGGCTTAATCCACGTTGATGTGGATGACTTTTACTGGCTGCCCACTAACTGACGACCCGCTGTGTTCGGGACGCAACAGAGCGCGGCATGAGGCGTGGATTTCCAGGCAGACGGTGCCGGTCTTGCGCATTGACGGGGCGTGCGCCGCCGAAAAAATGGTTGCGGACACCCTGCGCGCCGTGTCGCAGATAAGGTGAAGGGGGCGCTGTAGAGCAAGGCGAGCGTCAGCGTCAGACATCCCAGGGCCAACCCAAACCGGGATCACCCAAGCGAAAACCTGCAAGTAGGCTTAAATCAGGGATAACGAACGCGTCGATGGGCTTTACACGACAGCCGTCAATACCTTGTTTTAGTCCATAACCGCAGAGGGCTTAGGGATGTCGATAAAACTTCGACTGTTGTTGCTGATCGGCACCAGTGTACTCACCGTGCTGGTCATCAGCCTGGTGAACTACCTGGGGAATGCACGGATGGAGGCGGCGATGATTGACAGTGAGGTCAGCATGACCGCCCTGAGTAATCATCTGGAAGCCGACATGATGCACGACGCGCTGCGCGCCGATGTGTTGTCGGCAATGCTGGTGGGGCTGGGCAAAAGTGTCAGCAGCCGGGATGAAGTGCTGGGGGCCATCGCTGAACACGCGGCGCATTTTCGCAAGTCGCTGGACGATAACCTCGCGCTTGCGCTCAACCCCAGCCTCAAGACCGCACTGAGCGATATCAAGCCCAGCCTCGACAATTACATCGCCTCGGGTGAGCGGATTGTCGGTGTGGCGCTGGACGATCCCGTCGCGGCCCAGCAAGAACTGGGCACTTTCAGCGACGCCTTCACCCAGTTGGAAGGCCAGATGGCTAGCCTCAGTGAACTGATCGAAAACAACTCCAAAGCCAGTGGCGAGCAGACCCGTCAAACCGTGCGCAGCGCCAATTTCACCCTCGCCGTGGTGCTGGTGCTGTGCCTGCTGTTGCTGGTTGCCCAGGGCTACTGGGTCACCCGCAGCATCATGCGGCCGCTGCAACTGGCGCGACAGATTGCCGAAAGCATCGCCCATGGCAACCTCAGCGAACCGATTCCCGAACCTGCCAGCCGCGATGAGGCAAGCATGCTGATTCGCAGCCTGGCCGTTATGCAACATGACCTGCGCGGCATGATTGACGTGGTGCGCAACAACGCCCAGGGCGTCACGCGCATGAGTCAACAGCTGAGCAGCGGTTGCCATGAAGTTGCCGCCAGCAGCCAGCAGCAGAGTTCTGCAGCAGGGACTATGTCGGCCGCTACCAGCCAGATGACCGCCAGCATCGAAGAAATCACCCGGCATGCCGAGCACGCGCTGGAAATGGCCAATCAGGCGCAAACCCTGGCCGAGAACGGTGGGCAAGTCATTCACCAAGTCGTCAGCGACATGGACGCCATCGCTCGTTCGGCGCAACAGTCGGCCCAAGTGATTCGCACCCTGGACAAGGAGTCCGAGGGGATCTACAGCATTATCCAAGTGATCAAGGGCATTGCTGACCAGACCAACCTGCTGGCCCTCAATGCCGCCATCGAAGCGGCCCGCGCCGGCGAACAGGGCCGCGGCTTTGCCGTGGTGGCTGACGAAGTACGCAGCCTGGCAGGACGCACCAGCGCCTCCACCCAGGAAATCGCCAGTATGGTCGCGCGCATCCAGCAAAGTACCCGCGAGGCGGTGACCAGTATGGAGGCGGGGGTGGCCCAGGTGGATAAAGGCATGGCGGTCACGGCCGATGTGGAGCGAGCAATCCGCGAGATTCTTGAGGCGACGTTGAATACCACGCAACTGGTTAACGACATTACCCGCACCATTGGTGAACAGAGCCTGGCCAGTAATGAGATCGCGCATCAGGTGGAGATGATTGCCGGGATGTCGGAAGGCAATACACGGGTGATTGGCCAAACGGCGGGGACTACCGATGAGTTGTCGGCGCTGGCGGGGCAGTTGGCGCAGTCGGTGGGGCGGTTTCGGCTTTGATTGGCGCAGGTGTTCTTGGTGGGGGAGTTTTGTAATGCGCTAGGAGCGGATCAGCGAGCGGCTGGGTCGCTCGCTATGGCGAGGCCGTAGCGGTCAAGACGCTGGATAAGTTGGAAACGATGCTGCTGCATAACCAAGGCAAGAACCCAATGGGCTTCGATTACGAATTCAATCTTGCCCCTGGCAAAAAATACACAAATGCTGCGCTGCTGTTTGAGGTGCAGGGCAATATCATCGACCAAGACACCAAAAAAAACATATTTGCGAGTTCAAGAAATCACTAAGTGGGTGGTGATTCAGGATGTGACCGAAGAGTCCCCTAAGTAGATCTCAAATACCGGTAAAGTGTCTGACGGCTGATTTCAAAATCACGCGCTAGTTTAGATTTACTTTCTCCAGTACCGGCGCGGTCAATTAAGCTTACAACCTGATTGTCAGACAGTTTTTTCTTGCGCCCTCTGTAAACCCCACGCATCTTTGCGCTGGCAATCCCTATTGCCTGTTTTTCCCTCATTGCTGCACGCTCGAACTCTGCGATCCGTTCCATTACCGCAATAATGGGCCCCATGACTTCAAGGCAGTCATGTCGGAAAATCAGGTTTTCGTTCAAAAACTCCAGGGTTACCTGCTTTTCAATCAGCCGGCGAGTGATGGTGCACAGTTGCTCGGTGCTGGAGGTGAGCGTTGTCATGCTGTCGACAACCACAGTATCCCCGCACTGTGTGTAGCGAATCAGCCTTTCAAGGCCTGGGCGATTTGCGGCATTGTCTGCAGGGTCATCGTAGAACACTGCGTCAAATACATCATGGCTCGTTTTTTTCTCCGCGCTACCCTCGGATTCTTGTAGAGAGAGCCGGAAATATTTGATGCGATGCAACCTCATGGTGCCTCCTTGGCAATACTTGTACGCAGTTGTTTTATCCTTGGGCAAACTGTAACTAAATTATTAAAAATTACACAAGTGCCTGTAACGCTGAACTCGCCCAAAATACACAGTTGCAAAGAATTGAACTTGTCTTATCCTTTTGAAGCTTGGAATGATCCTAACAAGTTTTTCGCAAGCAGTCGACTTCATATTTATTGAATAGGGCGGGTCAATTCGTCCAATGAATTTGAATGCCTACTGTTTATCGATCAAACAATTGATTTGACCGGCTTGACGAGGCTGGTAATTCCCCGACGCAAGCAGAGGATGAATGGATGAAGGTCTTGGAAGAAGCCATCGAATTTGATCGCCTAAGTACCGATCAGGAAAAGATTGATGATGTCACCCGACGAATTACCGAGCACGGGAACTACCTGCGCAAGCGCTACCCGATCCTGCAGCATCAGGATGCACTGGGTGCGAGTGTCATGGTGTTTTCCCTGGTAGGGATGGTGGTCACGGGAGGGCTCTATATAAAGGGTTTTATCCCCGGGTGGACGTGTATTTTTATCAATGCCTTGCTGACTTCGTTTATTCATGAAATCGAACATGACTTGATTCATCGGCTTTATTTCAGAAAACAACCGCTGGCCCATAATGCCATGATGTTTTTTTGTTGGTTGGCACGACCGGGAATGCCCAGCCCCTGGCTAAGACGCAGTCTGCACTTTCATCATCATAAAGAGTCCGGAACAGATTCGGATGTGGAGGCCTGGATCACCACCAGTGGTAGCCCCTGGGGAATTCTCCGGTTGTTAAAACTGATGGATGGATTTGTGTTTGGTTTCCTGAATGCGGTTTTTGCTCCGGGGTGGCGGCAAAAGGTAAGATTGTTAGGCAAAATCATTCGACTCAATACACCTTTCGGGCTTTTGTATTGGGGGTGCTGGTATGTATTCCTCGGCTATCACCTGTATGTCTGGTCAGGGTCAATCGTGGGGGCGGACGTCCATAGTTCTGCTGCGACGTTGGCGTTAATGGATGTCGTCAATAGCGTTGTAGTTATTCTGGTCGCTCCCAATCTGATAAGGCAGTTTTGTCTGTTTTTTATCAGTTCAAATATGCACTATTACGGTGATGTTGCCCCGCGAAATGCGTTACAGCAAACCCAGGTAATGAATCCTTGGTGGCTGTGGCCGTTCCAGATGTTCTGTTTTAACTTCGGCAGCACTCACAGCATTCACCATTTCGTTGTGCGAGACCCGTTTTACTTGCGTCAGATGACGGCACCTTATGCGCATAAAGTCATGGCACAGGCAGGTGTCAGATTCAATGACTTCGGCACATACAAACGAGCGAACCGTTTTTCCATGGACCACTCTCAAACGCGTTCGCGGGGTTGAGTTCCCCCAAACATTAAATGATGTGGTCCGCGAAAGTAGTGTTGTTTTAATACGGGCCTGCCAGGCAGCAGGATCTTTCTTGTCGTCTGGCAAACTTGTCGATGGTTAAGGGCAGTACTGCAAATACCAGGAGTCTGAGGCATGAAAGCGCAAGGGATGTGTGCGAAGCAGTTTGAAGCGGTCCAGCAAGCCTTCGAGGACATGTTTGATGATCCACAAGAGCGAGGCGCCGGGCTGTGCGTGCAGGTAAATGGAGAGAGGGTTGTCGACCTGTGGGCCGGTATGGCGGATCAAGAGGGGATCAAGCCTTGGACGCGCGACACGCTGGCCAATACCTTTTGCGTTGTAAAACCCTATGTCGCGGTGGCTGTGCTGATGTTGGTCGAGCAGGGCAAGCTGGAACTGGATGCGCCGGTGGCCCGTTACTGGCCCGAGTTTGCCAAGAGCGGCAAAGCCAAGGTGACCTTGCGTCAGGTGATGAACCACACCGCGGGCCTGCCGGCGCTGCGAGCACCCGACCATAACCCCATGATGTATGACTGGGAACATATGATACGGGTCTTGGAGGCCGAGCCGCTGTGGTGGGAGCCGGGAACAGACCTGGGATATGGCACCACCACCTTCGGCTGGATTCTCGGCGAGTTGATTCGCAGGGTGGACGGACGCGATCCTTGTGTCTTTATCCACGAAGAGATTCTGGACCCCCATGACCTCGACGTTCACCTTGGCGTGGACGAAAAGCACTTTCACCGTATCGCTCGTTTCGACAATGCCACAGGCCGGATCGGTGATCCCTACTCACAAGCGTTGCGGACCGTGCTGAAAAACCAACCATTGCATATCGCGACATTTGCCTTTACCAACCCCGGTATGGTGCCTAGACGCACCAATGACCCTCGCTGGTGGGCGTATCGGCAACCGGCGGTGTGCGGACACGGCACCGCTCACGGCCTGGCCGGCTTCTATAGTTCATTGCTGGCGGGAAACTTTATCGGTCGCGAACTGCTCAATGAGTTCACCCAAGAGCACAGTCACGGCATGGACCGGACATGGATGCGCCCAATGCGTTATGGATTAGGTTGCATGCTGGAGCAGCAAATCGATCCGACGGCTTCGCTTGCCATGGGCCCAAACGCATTTGGCCATCTCGGCCTTGGCGGTCCGGTGAGTTTCGCCGATCCCGAAAGTCGCGTGAGCTTTGGTTTTGTCACTACGACTTCGGGCAGCCATACGATGATTGATCCCCGTCCTGGCCGGCTGTCAGCCCTTGTTTATGCGGCGCTTTGAAAGAGGCTTATGCTCACGGCTACACCCGCAGCCAGGCCCACTGCAGAGCCGCCAGCCTCGGTGATTCATAGGTGTGCTGATTGATATAGTTTTTCTAATGATGTTTAACTTTGCTAAACAAGGCTTATCATCAGGCTCGCGGCGGCGCAGTGGAAACGATCCTTTCTAGCCGCTGAATCCAGGAAAACTAAAGATCATGGCCGCATCCCTTCCTTATCTGGCGTTACGTACCTTCGTTGAGGTAGGCCAGCGCGGCAGTATCAAGGCGGCTGCCCAGGCCCTGAACGTCACATCGGGGGCGGTAAGCCAACAGATTCGGTTGTTGGAAGATCGGGTAGGCATGACGCTTTTCACCCGTGAGAGAAGCGGTTTGCGTCTCACTGAAGCGGGGGCAAGCGTACATCCCGCCTTGCTCCAGGCGTTCGAACAGATTCAGAAGACTTTACTGTCGCTGGAACAAGCCAAGTCCTGGCAAACCTTGACGGTCAGTACCGTTGCCACGTTCGCGGCGTCGTGGCTAGTGCCGCGCCTGGGCCGTTTCAACCAGCGATATCCGCACATCGAAGTGCGGGTCGAAGCGACGTCCGCCATCGCGGACATGCGCCGAGATCGAGTCGACGTTGCATTACGCCATGGGCTTGGGGTCTATCCCAACCTGCACGTCACGCGCTTGATGGCGCCGGTATTGGTGCCGGTGGCCAGCCCCTCCCTTGTGCTGGCAAACGCCGTGCTCACTGAGCCGCAGGATTGCCTCAAGTACCCTCTGTTGCACGACTCAGACCGCGCAGATTGGTCCTTATGGCTCTCGGCCCATGGCGTTGGCAACGACCCACGCGCCGAACGCGGGAGCGCTTTCGAAGATGACTTCCTGCTAATTCGCGCAGCAGAAGCCGGGCAGGGGCTCGCCCTGGTGCCAGTGGAATATGCGAAAGAGGAAATTGCTGCGGGCCGCCTCGTACAAGTCCTGGATAAGCCTTGGCCTGCACGATTTGCCTACTACGTCGTGACCCGGCCGGAGGCGATGCAACGTGATGAGGTCAAGGCGTTTGTGGAGTGGGTTATCGAAGAGGCGCAGAGTACGACATAGTCCCAGGCCAATTGGCTACGAGGGGCAAAAGTCTGAAATCAGTAGATGAAGTAACCGACTAAAGCTGCCGTTCGCAACCGGCCGTTTGTGTCGTGAAACGGTCAAGCGTCATCCTGCGCAGCGACACCTGCCAGCCACATCAGGAACGCGCTCACGTGCTCCTGCCGCTCCCACCCTGGCACGCACACCGCAACGTAACGCGGACCCAGCAGGCTTACTTCTGGTCTATAGGCCACTAATTCCCCACGCCTGAGGCTGTCGGCCACCAATACATTGCTTGCCAGCACCAGCCCATGACCCGCAACCGCAGCGCTCAAAGCAAAATGCTCATCGTCGAACTCACGCATCTGCGCGGTTTCAAGCCATGCCTGGCATTCGGCGGCCGCGCACCAGCTTTCCCAGTTGATTGAAAAATCTCCCGGGATTTTCCAGTGAAGGTTGATCAATTCGATCTGATTTACGTTCAGCGAGGCCACCAGATCCGGGGCGCCGTAAACCGAGAATTGCTCGTTCATCAACTCCTGACGGAACAACTTCGGGTCATCGCGACTGACCGAGCGAATAGCAACATCAATACTGGAATCACGCAGCAGATCGACTACTTCGTTACGTGTATCGACCCGCACATTGAATTGCGCAAAGCTCCGATAGAAACCACCCAGCCGGGGAATCAGCCAGGCAGCCGCCAAGCCCGGTGTAGTGGAAATGGTCAGGGTCTGGGGAACAGTGTCCGGACAAAAAGCTTCCAGACTGCGGCGAATGTCTAATAAGGCGCGATGAGTCTGGCGATATAGCAACTCACCCTTTTCGGTCAACACCACACCTTGTCCTGATCGCTTGAACAGCATCGCTGCGAGGCGGGCTTCCAACGTCTTGACCTGATGGGAAATGGCCGCGGGGGTGACAGAGAGCTCCTCAGCTGCCGCTTTAAAGCTACCCAGTCGCGCAGCCGCCTCGAAGGTGCGCAGCGCGTTAAGCGCAAGAGTCGAAAACACGCATCGTTCCCTAGATGAATTGAATTGATGACTGTTCAATTTATCTCATTTTTCTTGATGTGTACGCAGCGATACCGTCGCAGATATTCGATCTACTCAACCTGCGGAAAACACCATGCAAGGACCTTCGCGAAAAATTCTTCAAGCCATCCTCTATGAATCAATCGCTATTGCGGTGCTGTCGCCCAGCATCTCGTTGATATACGACGAAGGTCTGGCCCATGCGGGTGCGCTGTCGTTGATGTTGTCTGTATGCGCGCTGCTGTGGAACGTGCTGTTCAACTACGTTTTTGAATTCTGGGAAGCGCGTCAGCCGCAGCGTGCTCGCACGTTGGGCAGACGTTTGCTCCACTCACTGGGTTTTGAGGGGGGGCTCGTTCTACTGTTGGTGCCACTGGTGGCATGGTGGCTGGAGATTTCTTGGTGGGCTGCACTGGTCACCGATCTGGGGCTGTTCGTTTTCTTCTTCTTTTACGCGCTGGTGTTTCAGTGGGTCTTTGATAGGGTGTTTGATGTACCAACGTCCGCGAAGGGGGAGGTTTCGGTTAACCAATAACCCGCGCGAAACCCCCATTAGCCTACCTGTAGCAGTACTAGGATTTGTACATGAACAATGCAACCAGCGCGATTGAGAACTACATCTTCGGCAAGGACGGAAATCGGCCTGACTTGTTGCAGCGTGCTTTCAGTCCAGACGCCGCTCTTAACGTGTTAGTGAAGACAAGCACCATCCTGTTTCCTCCCAGCGTCCAGGGCCGCGAAGATATTGCTGAAGTACTGGTACGCAGTTTTAGCCTGCAATATGAGAACGTTTATACATTCTGCTTCGGTGCCCCTCCAAAGCCCGACGCAAATGTTCATAAGTGCAAATGGCTGGTTGGCATGTCAACAAAGGCGACTGGAGAGTTACGTGTAGGCTGCGGGGAATATCATTGGGTCTTTTCACCGCAAAGCGGACTGGCTATTCAACTGTCCATTACGATCGAACACATGTTGGAGTGTCCTGCCCTGCATATGCGCAAAATAATGGATTGGCTTCAAGGTCGCAGCTATCCATGGTGTGAATCTACCGACATGCTTGAGTCGGCACCGCCGCTCACTTGCCTCCAGCCGGTTCTCGCCTACATTGCTACATGATCCCTATCGATGTTGTTTGCCCACCTCAAGCGCATCCAGAAATTGGATCGCTTGCGACTACCTGGCATGCGATCTGCTGCTTGATAAGTCAATAAAGTGCAGCCCTCTACAATGGCCTGCGTGGATAACACCTGCGCAAGCCTTACTGGAGACGTTCTGTCAGGTGCGACTTAAAGCCCCCATCGCCCAAGCTCAGGCTTGCGTTCGTCAAGTAACAGTGCAGGTGCCATCGCGCTCGCGATGTTCAGTAAGTGCATGTCAGTAAATACCGGGGAAAGCAACTGCACGCCAATCGGCATCTGGGCTTCATCGAATCCAGAGGGGAGGGCGATTGCCGGTGTGCCGAGGTAGTTACTGGCTCGACTGAACTTGCCGATACTGGCGTGATCAGCGTCCTGGTCATCAAGGGGCAGGGCGCCGTGACCGCTGACAGGCATCAACAGAACGCCGGATGAGCCGATCGCTCGCGTGAATGCCTCGGCTGCATGTGCACGCTGCGCAACTGCGTTTTCGTAGGCGTCACGGCTGATATCCGCGCCGGCAAGGATTCGATTGCGTACAACCTTCCAGAGTAGCTGCGCGGGGTCATGTGCAAGGTGGCCAAACTCGCGATATCCCTCATAAGCAATGATCATCGAGTTGCACTCGGAAAGCCGACCGATCTCCAACTCATCAGTTGGAACCCAGTACTCCAGCGTCCAGCCGGCCGTGCTCAGGTTGATCAAGGCTTGATCCCATACCCGGCGTGCGCCGATGCACAGCGCACTGGGGAATGCACGGGGGTCCAGTACACACACGGTTCCCGGCTGGGTTGGCACCAGCTCATTTGCGAGTTCAGCCTGAACGTTCAATCCATTGCCGGTATACGGGCTCGCGATGATGGCAGTGAGTGCATGTGCGTCGTAAACGTCGCGGGCGATTGGGCCCAGCACGTCCAGGCTTGGCGCGAGTGGAACGACACCGTCCAAACTGATGAGCCCGCTGGACGGTTTGAAGCCGACCAAATGATTAAACGAGGCGGGAGCGCGTATCGATCCGCCGGTATCACCACCGACGGCAATGGGTACAAGCCCTGCTGCGACAGCTACCGCCGCGCCTGAAGAAGATCCGCCCGGGGCGCGATGCAGCTTGGCGTCCCAGGGGTTCCAGGGCGTGCCTCGGGTTGGGTTCTGTCCGGATAGGCCGAAGGCAAATTCGGTCATTTGGGTCTTGCCCACAATCACCATTCCGGCCGCCTGTAATCGTTGCGCGACGGTGCTGGTCACGGAACTGATTGTGGTCAGGCGGCTCAACGAACCTGCCGACGCCAGGGTGTTGGCGATTTCGATATTGTCTTTGATGGCAACCGGTACGCCATGCAAGGGGCTCAATGAGTGACCTTTATCAAGCGCCTTGTCGGCGGCATCCGCTGCCGCCAAGGCTTGCTCGGTGAACACCACGGTGAAGGCGTTAAGCGTACTGCTGCGAGCAATACGCTCCAGAAAATACTGCGTGACGGCGCGCGAGGTGATCTGCCGGGTAGCGATCAGATGGGCAAGCTGCAGGGCAGTCTGGAAACAAAGGGCTTCGGATCGTTCGCGCATAATTTCTAGGTTCTAAGAGGGGTGGATCGGTATCCCCGTGTTCGACGGTCGTTGACGGGGATCGCATAGCGTTGTTCGAGCCAGTGGCTACTTCAGTGGTTTTCCGGCTGTTTCTGGCATTTTGATAAAGGTCAGAAGAGTGAGCGCGGCGCCTGCGAGCACGTAATAGAAGAACCAGCTCTCTTGACCGTGGCTCTGCAGCCAGGTCAGCAGATAAGGCGTAGTCCCGCCGAGCAACGCCACCATCAGATTGTATGGAGCACCAATTCCCACGGCGCGAACACTGCTCGGGAATTGCTCAGACATGATGGCGGGAGCGATCGAGGTATAAAGCGCGTAGAGCAGCAGGCCGAATAACTCCACCATCAGGATCGAGGAGAACGTCGGCTGCATGCTGGTGATAATCGGGTAGAAGAACAGCAGGTAACCCAAGGCGAACACAATCAGTTGCGGCTTGCGCCCGAACTTGTCAGAGAGCATGCCGAAGAGTGGGTGCACGAGCATGAACGCGACCATGGCAACCGTATTTGCAGCAAACGCAGTCGAGGACTCCACGTGCAGTGCCCGGATGGCATAGGTCGGGATGTAGATAACGAACAGGTAAAAGGCAAAGGTGCTGAGGATCGAAAAGCCCACAATCCGCAGGGTCTCGCGCGGATAATCACGCAGCAGGGTGCGCAGCGGTTGCTTCTCTACCTTCTTGGTTTTTTGCGTTGACGCTTCTGCTTCAGGCACCGACATACGCAGCCAAATGCCTGCGATACCGCCCAAGGCGCCGAGCAAGAACGGAATGCGCCAGCCGAACTCTCGCATCTGCTCGTCGGTGAGGACGGTGGTCAGTGCCCAGCCAATCGCCGAAGCGGTCAGAATACCCGCGGCGGAACTAAAGAATACAAAGCTCGAAAAGAAGCCGCGACGGTGGTCTGGTGCTAACTCGGCAAGGTAAGTAGAGGCTGACGCGTATTCACCGCCCAACGATAAGCCTTGCATCAGTCGCGCTATCACCAGCAAAACCGGGGCCAGCAGGCCGATCTGCTCGTAGGTGGGGGTAATGCCGATCATCAGTGATCCGCCGGCCATCAGCATGATGGTGACCCCCAAAGCTGATTTGCGGCCATAGCGATCAGAGTAGATCCCCAGGGCCCAACCACCGATTGGGCGCATGAAGAAACCTACGGCGAAAATAGCGAAAGTCGCTAGCAGTGACGCCGTTTCGTCAGTTTTCGGAAAGAATTGTGTGGAAAAGAACACTGCGAACGAGGCATAGATCGTCCAGTCGAACCACTCCACCGCATTGCCAATGCTGCCAGCAGCAATTTTGCGCGCGGTTGATACCTGCGGCTTTGCCGCTTGGGACGTTTGAGTCGCATAATTCATTGGCTTGTGCCTTTGGGTTTGAATTGTAATTATTTTTAGACATGTGCGGCCTTGTTTTGTTTTAATTTAGCCACTTGAGCGAAGGTATTGTAAGAATATGGTCTCGTCAACCGTTGATACGGATGAAAAAAGACATGTTGCGCTGGATGAAACGGATCTGGCCTGCCTGATTGCACTGCAAGCCAATCCTCGCGGCACCTGGCGGGATCTGAGTGCCTGCTGCGATGTGGCGGAGCGTACGCTGTCGCGTCGCCTGCAACGCTTGATGGACAGTGGTTACATCCGGGTCATCGGCGAGCTTGATCCGGTTGTCGTAGGCAGTGGCCCGGTGTTGCATGCATGGATTCGGGTAGCCGACGGGCGTCAGCGGGAGGTGGCGGAGCACTTGGCGCAGTTGCCGCAGACCCAGGTGGTCATGGCGACAACGGGAGAGTTCGATATCTTCACCGAGATCAACTTACCCAGTGTGCAAGCGCTTTCTGACATGGTGGTGCAGGAGTTGCCGCTGGTGCCGGGGGTAAGGCAGGTTCAAACGCAAGTGGTCCTCAGATCGTTCCGACGGGCCAGTCGCTGGCGCATTGATGGTTCGGTGCCCACTGAACCGGTGGTGGCCGGGCCTGTGAGCCTGAATGCTGACGAAATGCGTCTACTGGATGCATTAATGCTGGATGGAAGGGCCAGCCTGGGCGCGCTTGCTCAAACGTGCGAGGTCAGTGAACCGAAGGTTCAACGGATGCTAAGTGGGCTCGTCGACAGTAATGCCCTGACATTTCGCGTGGAACTGGAGCCTCTGTTGGTGGGCTACGGGGTCGAGGCGATTGTGTCGCTGCAAACTCGACCGGGTGCGGCGGAGGGGATTGCCCTTGCGCTTGCAAAGGATGAACACACCCGTTGCCTGTTTGGTACCAGTGGTGGTTCGCAGTTGTTTTGGCATGTGCTATGTCGCGATATCCATGATCTGTGGACCGTCTCAACCGCCCGCATGGGGGCCCTTGAGGGGATCATTTCGTGTGAGACCAATACGGTGGTAAGAGCCTATAAAAGAGCAGGGCGAGTGCGTCGAGGGCTTATGGTTGAGTAGTGTTGCGGCCTGCCGTTGAGCAAGCTCTCTTTGGGTGAGGTTTCCATGCGTTACAGGCATTGCTGCCTGAAACTACGGACTCGGCAATGGGGATGTCACGGTCACTTCGCCACCGCCGACATCAGCAACTTGCGAATTTCCCCGGTAATCGCACTTTTGGTGCCTTGCTCCAAGATCCCCACCCGGCGTACCGCCAAGTCGCCGGGCAACGGCAATACGCGCAGGCTGGGGTCTTTGTGCCAGTCAAAGTTCTTCAGCAGCGGTACGATCGCCACGCCGACTTGCTGGCGCACCAGGTCGGCGATGCCGATGATCGAGTTCAGTTCGAGGATTTCCAGCGGTTCGACCGATTCGCTCTTGATGATCGACTGCACCTTGCGGCCTACGGCGGTGGAGCGGTCATAGCGAATGAACGGCTGGGTCCTGAGCAATTCCACGGCGTCGTCGATGCCGGCGGTTTGCGCGGTGTTGGCGAGCATGACGATGGGCTCGTTGTAGAGCAGGGTCCAGCTCAACCCGTCGAAGTTCTGCCGCGCCGTCTCGATCAGCAATGCCGCGTCGAGCTTGCCGGCGTGGACCAGGCTGACCACTTCTTCGGAGCGGGCGGTCATCAGGTTGACCGATATGCGCGGGTGCAGCTTTTTCAGTTGCACCAGGCAATTGGCGAGCAGGCCCATGCCGGAGGTAATGCCGCCGATGGACACTTCACCCTCCATGGCCATGTCATCGGGGGCCTCGGCAATCATTTGCTCGTAGTCCGCCAACAGGCGCTTGGCCTTGGGCAGCAACAACACGCCATCGCGGCTCAGCTTGATCTGCCGCTGGCTACGGTCGAACAGCGGTCGGCGCATCTCTTCTTCGAGGGCGCGCATTTGCTGGCCAACGGCGGCGTTGGTGAGGGCCACACGGTCGGCGGCGGCGGCAAAACTGCCGTACTCGGCGACGGCGATAAACGTCTTGAAGAAACGAATGTTGCTCATGGGTAGGCCCGGGCTCATGGGTACGACGATATCGTAAAGGTTTTGTTTACTCTGGCTAAAGTTAAATTAGTTTTTCTTTTTATAGTGCTCGACCAATACTCAAGTCCGAACTGACTCGGCGAACTTTCCAAATGAGCAATCCAGATATCAGCCCTGAAGACGCAGCATTACGTGCGGCAAAAAACGTGTATCACCTCGGCGCGACCACCGTGTACTCCCACCATGGGGACAGCCGGTTTGCCTACACCCTTTACGTGCCTGAAGCCATCGAGGACAGCGCCCGGCCGGTAGATCTGGTGGTCTCGCTGCACGGCTCGACCCGTGCGATGGAGATTTACCGCAATGGCTTCGCGGAATTTGGCCGCTGGAACGATTGTGTGATCCTGTCGCCGCTGTTCCCGGTCGGCGTGCTGGGCGATGGCAATGGTGATGGCTACAAGCAGATAGTCGAAGGCAATATCCGTTACGACCAAGTACTACTGGACATGATTGCTAGCGTTGGCAAGCGCTACGGTCGCAGCTTCGAGACCTTTGCCCTGTTCGGCTATTCCGGTGGTGGGCAATTCACCCATCGCTTCTGCTACCTGCACCCCGAAAAGCTCTGGGCGGCGTCCATCGGCGCGCCGGGCTCGGTGACCCTGCTCGATGCCGATCAGGACTGGTGGGTCGGCGTGCGGGACTTTGCCACGCGCTTCGGCAAACCGTTGAACCTGCCAGCCTTGCAGCGATTGCCGGTGCATATGGTGGTGGGTGATTCGGACCTCGAAACCTGGGAGATTACCCACCGTGAGGGCGGCAAACACTTCATGGCCGGTGCCAACGCGGCCGGGCGTACGCGACCCGAGCGCCTGGCTACCTTGAAGGCCAGCTTCGAAGCTGCCGGTGTGCAGGTGCACTTCGACCTGCTGCCCAACGTCGCGCACCAGGGCATCAAGGCGATGCCGGCTGCCCAGGACTTTTTCGCCAAGGTGTTGCGCCACAAGCGCAACCTGGGCTGATACACCGCAAGTGATGCACTCAGAACAGACCGCATAACAATAACCAAGGATCCACTCATTCTGATGCCGGTCCTGCCTTGGCTCCCGCCACTGACCGGAAAATTCCTTCAAGGAGTCTTTCTCCCGTGAATAGTTACGTAAAGACGGCATTGGCCGTCGTAATGTCAGCGTGCACCTTTTCCATGGCCGTTGCCCAGGACAAGGTCATCAGCGTCGGGCTCAACGGTGATATCCGCAGCACCGACCCAGGCGTCAACCGCGACGACAACACCGACGCGGTGATGATGCATATCGTCGAAGGATTGGTGGCGTACCGTGAAGACACCAGCATCGCCCGGATGCTGGCCAGCGCAGTTGACGTGTCGGCGGATGGCCTGCGCTACACCTTTACCCTGCGTGACGGCGTGCACTTTCACAACGGCCAGCTATTGACGGCCAAGGACGTGCAATGGACCTGGCAGCGTTACCTGGACCCCAAGACCCAGTGGCGTTGCCTGGCAGAGTTCGACGGGCGCGGTGCGGCCAAGATCGTTGATATCGCCAGCCCCGACCCAAAAACCGTGGTATTCACCCTGGATCAGGCCAATGGCTTGTTCCTGGCCGCCATGGCCCGTCCGGATTGCGCGGGCAGCGGCATCCTGCATCCAGACTCCCTGGCCGCCGATGGCAGTTGGCGCGCACCGATTGGCACCGGCCCGTTCACCCTGGGCAAATGGCAGAAGGGCCAGTACGTCGAACTGGATCGCTTCAAGCAATACACCCCACGTGCCGAAGACAAGGCGGATGGTTACACCGGCAACAAGCAGGCGTTTGTCGACACCGTGCGGTTCGAGGTGATCCCCGATTCGGCCTCGGCCAAGGCAGCGTTGCTGTCGGGTGGCGTGGACCTGCTGCCGGACGTGACCGCAATGGACGCCGCACAACTCAAGCAGGTCAAGAACCTGCAGATCCAGGTCAGCCCGATCATGACCATCAGCGGGCTGCTGTTCCAGACCCGCGACCCGTTGCTCAAGGACGTGCGCATCCGTCGTGCGGTGGCGTTGTCCCTGGATTACGCGCAGATGGTGGCGGCGCTGTCCGATGGTTTGTCGGTGGTCAACAACTCAATCATTCCCACAGCGAGTCCGTACTACGACAGCGCTGCGCACCAGGGTTATACCTACAACCTCGACGAGGCCCGGCGCCTGCTGAAGGAAGCCGGCTACCGCGGTGAAAAAATCCGCATGCTGGTCAACAAGCGCTACCCGCAGATGTTCGACATGGGTTTGCTCAGCCAAGCCATGACCCAAGCGGCAGGCTTGAACATCGAGATGGAAACCCTGGAGTGGGGCACACAGTTGGAGCGTTACCAGACCGGTAGCTACCAGATGATGTCGTTCTCCTACTCGGGACGTTTCGATGCGGCGCAAAGCTACGAATCGGTGATCGGCGACAAGGACAAGGAACCGCGTAAGGTCTGGGACAACCCCCAAGCCCTGGCCATATTGCGTGAGGCCCAGCGTGAAGTTGACCCCGCCAAGCGCCAGCCATTGTTCGACAAGCTGCACACGCTGATGCTCAAGGATGTGCCCATGGTGGTCATCTATAACGGCACGGCCATCGGCGCCATGGGCAAGCGCGTCGAGGGGTATCGTTCCTGGCCTGTTGCCAAGCCGCGCCTGTGGGGCGTGAAGCTGGCCGACACTTCCAAGTAAGGCGCACTGCTATGTTTCGATTCATATTGCACAGGCTCGGCATGGCGGTGCCGACCCTGTTGCTGATCTCGGTGATTGTGTTTGCCTTGATCCGCCTGATCCCCGGCGACCCGGCGCTATTGATGCTAGGCGACATGGCCGACCCGCAAAGCCTGGCCGATATGCGCAGCAGCCTGGGGCTTGACCACTCGGTGGTGACCCAGTACCTGATCTGGATCAAGTCGGTGCTCAGTGGCGACCTCGGCGTGTCCATCAGCAGCCGTCAGCCGGTGTTGGAGCTGCTGTTGGAGCGCTTCAGCGTCAGTGCAACCGTGGTGCTGGTGGCGGTATTGCTGGCGACCTTGCTTGCAGTGCCGGTGGGTTTGCTCGCAGCCTGGAAGCAAAACAGCGCGATGGACCTGGGTCTGGTGGCGACGGCAACGTTGTTGCTGTCGGTACCCAGCTTCTGGTTGGGTTTGTTGCTGCTGTATGTCTTCGGCATTCAATTGGGCTGGTTGCCGGTGATCGGTTACGTCGGCTTTGCCACTGACCCGATGAAAGCGCTGACCTATGTGGTACTGCCGATCATCACCCTGACGCTGGTGGAGTTCGGGGCCATTGCCCGGATGGCACGGGCCAGCACCATTGAGGTGCTACGCCTGGAATACATCGCCCATGCCCGGGCCAAAGGGTTGTCGGAAGGCGCGGTGCTGTGCAGGCACGCCTTGCGCAACGCGTTTGCACCGACCTGGACCCTGATTGGCCTGATCCTTGGCAACTTGCTGGGCGGCATTGCGGTGCTGGAAACGGTGTTCACCTTGCCAGGTATCGGCCGATTGATGGTCGATGCGATTTTCTCCCGCGACTACCCGGTGTTGCAGGGTTGCCTACTGCTGGTCACCTGCATCTATGTGGTGGTCAACCTGTTGGTGGATCTGCTGTATCCGCTGTTCGATCCAAGGGTGAAGCTATGAACCTCAAGACTCCTGCCTTGTCCAGCGTGGCGGCGATCCCGCCTCGGCGGCGCCGGCGTTACCCGCCGCTGAACGCCCTGATCGGCACCAGCCTGCTCGCGGCACTGGTGTTGCTGGCATTGCTCGGTGTGGTGTGGACGCCTTACGACCCGCTCAAACTGGACCTGCTCTCACGCCTGCACGCACCGAGCGCTGTGCATTGGCTGGGCACCGACGAATTTGGCCGTGATGTTTTCAGCCGGCTGATCATCGGTGCGCGTACCAGCCTGTGGATCAGCCTGCTCTCGGTCAGCGTAGCGGTGATCTGCGGCACGGTGATCGGCATGCTCGCCGGTTACCTGCGCGGCTGGACCGACCGGGTGCTGATGATGCTCAACGATGCGCTGCTGGCGTTCCCCGGCATCCTTATGGCCCTGGGCATCATGGCAATTGTCGGCGCCAGCCAGTACGGCATCGTGCTCGCCCTGGGTATCGCCTACACCCCTTCGGTGGTGCGGGTGGTACGTGGCAGCGTGCTGTCGCTGCGTGAGTTGGAGTTCATCGAGGCCTCGCGGGTGATCGGCAACTCCGAGCTGTACACCATGTTCCGTCACATCACCCCCAACTGCCTGGCGCCGCTGTGTGTCTTGGCCACCAGCATGTTTGGCTGGGCGTTGCTCTCGGAGAGTGCCCTGAGTTTCCTCGGCCTTGGGGTTCCACCGCCGGCCGCGACCTGGGGCAGCATGCTCTCGGCCAGCCGCACTTATATCTCGACGGCGCCGTGGCTGGGGATCTTCCCGGGCATCTTTATCAGCCTGACGTTGCTGGCTATCAATCTGTTCGGCGATGCCTTGCGTGATCGTCTCGACCCGCGCATGAGGAAATGAGCATGAGCGCTCCAGTGCCTTTACTGGCCGTTGAAAATCTACAGATTCGCGTCGGCGTGGATGGTCCGCTGGCCGTCGACGACTTCAGCTTCACCATGGCCCCCGGCGAAATCGTCGCCCTGGTGGGCGAGTCGGGCAGCGGCAAGACCATGGCCGCCCGCGCTGCCATTGGCTTGCTGCCGGCACCAATGCAGGTGTGCGGTGGGCGCATCATCTTCCAGGGCCAGGCGCTGGACAGCAGCAATGCCAAGACCATGCGTGAAGTGCGTGGCGCACGGATCGGCATGGTGTTCCAGGAGCCAATGGTCTCGCTCAACCCCGCGCTGACCATTGGCCGGCAGATGAGCGAGGCACTCAAACTGCATACCACGCTGGATGCGCCGACGATCCATGAGCGCTGCATCGCCATGCTGCAACGCATTGGCATCAAGGACGCCGAAAAGTGCCTGGCGTCCTACCCGCACCAATTCTCCGGTGGCATGCGCCAACGCATCATGCTCGCCTCGGTGATGTTGCTGCGCCCGGCGCTGCTGATTGCCGACGAACCCACCACGGCCCTGGATTGCCTGGCGCAACTGGACGTGATCGAGTTGATGCTGGAACTGACCCGCGAGCAGGGCACCGCGATTCTGTTTATCAGCCACGACCTGTCTTTGGTCGCGCGTTATGCCCACAAAGTCGTGGTGATGCGTTCGGGCAAGGCGGTAGAGCAGGGCCGTATCGAAGACATCCTCTTTGCCCCCAAGGCCGAATACACCCGGCAGTTGCTCGAAGCGCTGCCACGGCGCGGGGAACTGGTGCCACTGCCGGCGGCCGACAGCGCGCTGTTGCAGGTCCGCGATGTGTGTATCGAACACCCGGGACCGCGCAGTTTCTGGGGGCGCAGCGTGCCCAAACGCGTGGTGCACTCGGTGAACCTGAGTATCGCGCCGGGTGAGACCCTGGCCCTGGTCGGTGGCAGCGGTTCGGGCAAGACCACCCTCGGGCGTGCGGTCGTCGGCTTGGTCAACCCCTGCGCCGGGGCGATCCTGTTCCAGGGCGTGGATATCCTCAAAGCCGCCAACCGGGCACATCGCCTGCAATGCCAGATGATCTTCCAGGACCCGTATTCGTCCCTCGACCCGCGCATGACTGTGGGCCAGATCCTCGCCGAACCGCTGCGCCATGAACCCGCCCTGACGGCCGCGCAAAAGCGTCAGCGGGTCACTGACACCCTGGTCGACGTGGGCTTGCCCGAACAGTTTCGCGAGCGCTTTGCCCATCAACTCTCCGGTGGTCAGCGCCAGCGCGTGGCGATTGGCCGGGCGTTGGTGCGTCGGCCCAAGCTGGTGATTGCCGACGAGCCGATTTCGGCACTGGACATGACCATCCAGAAGCAGATCCTCGAACTGTTCGAGCGCTTGCAACGCCAATACGGCTTTGCCTGCCTGTTCATTTCCCACGATCTCTCGGCGGTGGAACGCATCGCCCACCGTGTGGCGGTGATGAACCAGGGCGAGGTGGTCGAAATGGGCCCGCGTGACACGATTTTCGATGCCCCACAACACCCTTACACCCGTCGGCTACTCGCCGCGGCCAGCCCTTTGGAGAAACGTGCGGACGGTAGTTACCGCCTCCGTGCCAGCGTGATTTAGGTACTGCTGCACCCCAGGCCACGGCACTGAAACCCAACCCTTCGCAAATCGACGATTTGCGAAGCGGGCGAAGCCATGGCCGAAGAAAACAAAAACAACCCCACTCAACCTGTCTGCCAGGAACCTACACATGAATAACCGCATCACTAAAGTTGTCGCCAGTGCCAGCGTCATGGGCGCCGGTTTCATGCCCTTGTTTGCCCAGGCCGACTTCGTCGCCGACAGCAAAGCGGCGCTGGAGTTGAAGAACTACTACTTCAACCGCGACTACCGCGAGTCCAGCGGGCAGAACAAGCGTGCCGAATGGGCGCAGGGTTTTATCCTCAAGCTCGAGTCGGGCTTTACCGACGGTACCGTGGGCTTTGGCCTGGACGCGGTGGGTATGTTGGGCATCAAGCTCGATTCGAGCCCGGACAACTCCGGCACCGGGCTGCTGGCGCGCTCCAGCATGGCCGAGCCAGGCTCCCCCAGCTACGCCCGCCGCGCCCATGACAACTACTCAAAATTGGGCCTCACCGGCAAGGCACGCCTGGCCAAAAGCGAGTTGCGCGTGGGTTACATGGTGCCGGACCTGCCGACGCTGCAGCCGAACCTCAGCCGCCTGTTCCCGCAGAGTTTCAGCGGTACCGCAGTGACCTCCAAGGACATCGACAAGCTGACACTGACCGCCGGCCAACTGGACCAGGTCAAGCAACGCGACTCAACCCACTACGAGGATATGGGGCTTACCAGCCAGTACGGCGCCTACAAAAGCAGCGCCAAGAGCGATGAGTTCCGCTACGCCGGCGGCGAGTACGCACTCACGCCGACGACCTTTGTGACCTACCAGTTCGCGCAACTGGAAAGCCTGTACCAACAGCATTACCTGGGCCTGAAAAACAGCTTCAAGTGGGGCCCGGGCACGTTCAAGACCGATATCCGCTACTTCAGCGCCAGTGAAGACGCTGCAGGCCTGGCCGGCAAGGTGGATAACCGGGCGTTGAGCACGCGCATCGGCTATGGCCTCAACGGCCACAACCTCAGCGGCGGTTACCAGGAACAGTACGGTTCGACGCCGTTCACCTATGTGGACGGTACCAACACCTACCTGTTCACCGAGTACCAACTGGCCAACTTCTCCCAGACCGGCGAGCGCGTGTGGCATGCCCGTTATGACTATGACTTCGCCTCGCTGGGCATTCCGGGCCTGCTGTTCTCGACGCGTTATGCCAAGGGCGACAACGCCAAAGTCATCGGCTTCAACGGCGAAGGACGGGAGTGGGAGAGGGACTTGAGCCTCGGCTATGTGGTGCAGAGCGGCACGTTCAAGGATGTCTCGCTGCGTTGGCAGAACGCTAGCGCCACGAGCAACTTCGCCCGTGACACCAACGAAAACAGAGTGATCCTGGGCTACACCGTGGCGCTCTGGTAGCGGTAATGGCGTGCAGCAACAGCCTGTTGCACGCCCAAGCAGTGGAAATGAGGGGATAGATCAGATGACGAGTTTGCCGTTGCGGCGGGCACTGCCCAGTCAACAACGCGTATCGGCGCGTGGCGTAAGTGATTTCATCGAAGCGGTGAACGCTGCGGACCTGGAGTTGCACAGCTTCATGCTGTACCGCGATGGCGCGGTGGTAGCTGAAGCGTTTTGGGCGCCTTATGGCGCCGAACGCCTGCATGTCCAGCATTCGGCGACCAAAAGCTGGGTGTCCATGGCCGTCGGGCTGTTGGTGGATGACGGCGCGCTGTCGTTGGACGCCAAGGTGGTGGATTTTTTTGCCGCCGATTGCCCGGCATCCATCAGCGCCAACCTGGCGGCCATGACGGTGCGGGATTTGCTGACCATGCGCACCGGCCATCGCCAGGGCATCTCGGGTGGCGCCTGGCGCGGGCGCAGTGACAGTTGGGTGCGGTTGTTTCTCAATGAGCCGGTTGAGGACCCGCCAGGGCACCGGTTTATCTACAGCAGTGCGTCGAGCTTCATGCTCTCGGCGATTGTCAGCGTGGTCAGCGGCCAGACGGCGTTCGAGCTGTGCGACGCACGTATCTTCCAACCCATGGGCATGGGCCCCATCGAGTGGGACCTGGCTCCTGGCGGTTTCAACACCGGTGGCAATGGCCTCAGTTGCCGCACCGAAGACTTGCTCAAATTCGGCGTGTTGCACTTGCAACAGGGCAATTGGCAGGGGCAGCAATTGCTATCGCGCGAATGGGTAGCCGAAGCGACCCGTGGGCACGTCGATGATGTATGGATGGGTGCCTTCGATGGCAAGCGCTACCTGAGCCGCGACGAGTCGAGCGATGCGGCTGTCACGCGCCGCGAAGGCTACGGCTACCAGTGGTGGATGACCCAGCACGGTGGGTATTACGCCTCCGGCGTGTTTGGCCAGCAGTGCATTGTGTTACCTCGTCATAACGCGGTGATTGCCTTTACCGCGGGGCTTGCCCTGGGCGAGCGGCGCTTGCACAGCCTGCTCTGGGAGCATCTTTTACCGGCGCTGGACGTACCCAGCGAAGGCTCGGCGGACGCCGCGCTGGCGGCGCTGCTGGCCCATCAACAGCGGCCGGTCATGTCTGGCGCCGCGAGCTCGCCGCGCCAGGCTGAATTCAATGGCACGTTTGTCATGCAGGCCAACGAAGACCAGGTCAGCGAAGTGCGCCTGGCGTTCGGGCCTGAGCATTGTGACTTTTACCTCACCGACCCCCGTGGCACCCATTGCATCCGTGCCGGGCTGAGCGCCGGCATCGAAACCCAGACCAGCATGACCGGCCACTATCTGCATCATCAATACCAGCCGGAACTCACCCCGGTGGTGGCGCAGGCGCGCTGGACCGAAGACGGGGTGTTGAGCATGACCTGGCAGTTTGTCGAGACGGCGTTTTGTGATCGGGTCACCTGCCGTATCGAACACGGCACCTTGTACGTAGACCGCAGCGTCAACGTAAACGCAGGCCCGTTGCAGCGTCCGACGCTGACCGGCCATCCAACCATCGCTTTGCAGGAGTCGCCATGAACGATCTTTCCAACCCTTCAGTTTCCGCTCACGGTGCGTTCTGGGCGCCATTTACCCCGATGCGCCAGTTCCAGCAACAACCGATGATGTTCGCCAGCGCCGACGGTATGCACTACACCACCACCGATGGGCGCCGCGTACTCGATGCAATGGCGGGGCTCTGGTGCGTGAATGCCGGGCATGGCCAGCCGAAAATCGTCGAAGCCATTCGCGAAGCGGCGGGGCGCCTGGACTTTGTCTCGTCATTCAAGATGAGCCACCCCCAGGCCCTGGAAATGGCCGAGCGCCTGATCGACATCAGCCCCGCCGGTATGGAGCAGGTGTTCTTCACCAACTCCGGTTCTGAAGCGGTGGATACCGCGCTGAAGATCGCGCGGGCCTATCACCAGGCGCGTGGTGATTGCCGTCGGACCAAATTTATCGGGCGTGCCAAGGGCTACCATGGCATGGGCTTCGGTGGGCTGTCGGTATCCGGTATCGGCCGCCAGAAGCGTGACTTTGGCCCACTGCTGGGGGAGGTCTCGCACCTGCCATTGCCCTATGACGCAGGCATGCGTTTCAGCGCCGGGCAGCCGCAGCAGGGCGCCAGTTACGCTGATGCGCTGACACAACTGCTGGATATCCAGGACCCGAGCACCGTGGCCGCGGTGATTGTCGAGCCGGTGACCGGCTCCGGCGGGGTTTATCCGCCGCCCCAAGGCTATTTGCAACGCTTGCGCGAGATTTGCACACGGCACGGCGTGCTGTTGATTTTCGACGAGGTAATCACCGGTTTTGGCCGCGTCGGCGCGCCCTTTGCCGCGCAAGCCTTCGGCGTGCTGCCAGACCTGATTACCACCGCCAAGGGCCTGACCAACGGCGCTGTGCCCATGGGCGGCGTGCTGGTCAGTGGCGCGGTGTATGAAGCCTTCATGGCCGGGCCGCAGAACGTCATCGAGTTGATGCATGGCTACACCTATTCAGCGCATCCACTGGCGTGCGCGGCCGGGTTGGCGACCCTCGAGGTGCATCGTGAATTGGGCATCAACCAGCACGTCAACGCGGTGAGTGGGCTGTGGCAGTCGACCGCACTCGCGCTGCAAGGCGTCGGCGCGGTGCTGGACGTACGCGCGATCGGTTTGCTCTGCGCGGTGGAGCTCGAGCCGCGCCCAGGTTTCCCCGGCGCCCGTGGCAGCGAGGTCGCGCAGTGGTGCTTCGACAACGGGGTGCTGGTGCGCGGCTCGGGTGACACCATTGTGATTTCGCCGCCGCTGGTCATCAGCCCACAAGAGATCGCCCAGGTGTTCGACACCCTGGCGAGTGCCCTGAAACACGTCGCCTGAAGGGAGTGCAAGGGATGTCCGATCTGTTTGAGTTCTACATTGACGGTGCCTGGGTCAAGCCCCACGGTACGGCCGTTGAAACCGTGGTCAACCCGTCCACCGAGCAGGTGGTTGCGCGCATCATCCTTGGCGACAGCCACGATGTGGACCGCGCAGTCGGCGCGGCCAGGCAAGCATTTGCGGGGTTCGCCGCAAGTTCGCTGGAGGCGCGTATCGACCTGCTGCAACGCATCATCCAAGCCTACCAGCGCCACAGCGAAGCGCTGATCGAAGCGGTTCACCTGGAAATGGGCGCGCCGCTGTCCCTGGCCCGCAGCGCCCATGTGCCGGCAGGCCTGGGCCATCTGGTCCAGGCGTTGAATGTGTTGCGCGAGTACCGCTTCGAGCGTCGCCTGGGCAATACGTTGGTGGTGCGCGAGCCCATTGGCGTGTGCGCCCTGATCACCCCCTGGAACTGGCCGCTCAATCAACTCACCTGCAAACTCGCTCCTGCGCTGGCCGTGGGCTGCACCGTGGTGCTCAAACCCAGTGAGCGGGCGCCGTTGTCAGCCCGGATCATTGCCCAGGTGCTGCATGAGGCCGAGGTGCCAGCGGGGGTGTTCAACCTGGTCAACGGCGACGGGCCAGGGGTGGGCGCCGCATTGGCGCGCCATGGCGAGGTGGACATGGTGTCTTTTACCGGTTCCACCCGTGCCGGCGTTGCGGTGGCCAAGGCGGCGGCGGATACGGTCAAGCGTGTGTCCCAGGAACTGGGCGGCAAATCCGCGAATATCCTGCTCGACGATGCCGACCTGCCCAGCGCGGTGCGCCATGGGGTGTTGGGCTGCATGCGCAACAGCGGCCAATCGTGCAATGCACCGACGCGGCTGTTGGTGCCGCGTGCGCAGCAACAGGCGGTGATTGAGATCGCCCAGCAAGTACTCGCGCAGGTGTGCTACGACGACAGTAACCCGATCACCGCCATCGGCCCTCTAGCCAACGCCATGCAGTTCGAACGGGTACAGGACATGATCGCCCAGGCCCTCGCCGAAGGTTCACGGTTGATCGCCGGGGGGCTGGGGCGGCCAGCAGGCGTTGAGCGTGGCTACTATGGGCAACCGACGCTATTTGCCGACGTCACCCCGCAGATGCTGGTGGCCCGCGAGGAAATCTTCGGCCCGGTCTTGGCAATCATCCCGTACGACAGCGAAGCCGAGGCAATCGCCATCGCGAACGACAGCCCCTACGGTTTGTCCGGTTACGTCACCTCGGCCAACCCTGGACGCAGCCGCCAGGTCGCCCGGCAGCTGCGTACCGGCATGGTCCACCTCAACGGCGCCCGCGCCGACCAGGCCGCGCCGTTTGGCGGCTACAAACAGTCGGGCAACGGCCGCGAGTGGGGAGAGTCTGGGTTTGACGAATATCTGGAGAGCAAGTCGCTGTTTGGGTACTAAGTGGTTTCAGGCATGGATTGACAGGTTGATCCGACGACGGTCTTTTAGAGGCTGTCCGTCACCGAGCTTTTGAGTATCTGAATGCTGTCAGGACAGGCGCGAAGATAATGCTGCTGGTGGCCCACAAACTGACCGCCGACTCAACTAAACTCCCCCAGAGCTGCTCCTGACAGCGCCTGGTGAGACGTCATGATTGCCCATACCCCCACGCTTTTTGCCTGCGTCGCCTTAGTGGCGACGATCATGGCGTTTTGTCTGATATTGGTTGGCCAGTTCAACCAGCGTGACGGCTTGCTGACCATTGGCTTTGGTTTGCTGGCACATGCCCTGGCCTACATTGGCTATACCTTGTACGGCCACGCCCCGTTGTGGTTGACCTATGGGGCTGCGAACACATTGTTGGCGGTAGCGCTGGCCTTTTACGGGGCCAGCGTATTTCGGATCGTTGAGTTGCGCGTCCGCTGGTGGCGGATATTTGCGCCTGCTGCATTGATGCTCGTATTGATGGTAAGTCTGATCGGCACGCTGGAGCCGCGAATGCTCGCCGCCACGCTTGTGTTGATGGTGCAGTGCGCCTTGATCATCTATTGGACGTGCCGCTACGTACCCGCTCAGGGGCGTGCGCGCATGCTGTTGATCATCGGATCAAGTATCAGCCTGATCGGCCTGGGCATGCGGGTGATCGCCATCATCAGTGGAGGGGCTGCCGAGATGCGCTATGACGTCAGTAACCTTAAGCAAACCATCTCCGTCAGTATCGGCACGTTCACCGCGATGATGATCTCCCTCGGGCTGGTGCTGCTGGCCAAAGAACGCAGTGAGTCGTTATTCCAGCGCCTGGCGCTGCGTGACGTGCTGACCGGCATTCTCAATCGCAGAGCCGTCCTCGAGCAGTTTTCCAAAGAGCTGGAACGCGCGCGTCGAGACGCCTCCTACCTGGCGGTGGCCATGGTCGATATCGACCATTTCAAGCAAATCAATGATGTACATGGACACCTGGCGGGTGATGAGGTGATTTGCCACTGCGTCAATCAACTCACCCAGCGAATTCGTGAGTCCGACAGTATCGGCCGCTACGGTGGCGAGGAGTTTCTGGTGCTGCTTCCCCGCACCAGCCCCGAAAACGCCGTGGCGGTTCTGGACCAGTTGCGCAGGGCGGTCGCTGAGTCACCGGCTCGGTTTGGCGAGGCAAGCATCCCATTGCGCATCAGTATCGGTGTTTGCTGCGTGGTGCCAAACGAAGATGACACCACGGCCAGCCTGCTTGCCCGTGCGGATGCCGCTCTTTATGAAGCTAAGGGGTTGGGGCGTAATACCTTGTGTTTGGCACCGCCGCAGGTGCATCGCGAAAACACGGCCCCGGTTACGTCATTGGGCACTGAGCGGGAGTGCAGATGAAACGCCTGGCACAGGTGATGAACGGCGGGGGGCTCCGGCGCAAATCGATCGTTTGTAAAGTGTCTGCGATAATAACGGCGTATGTTTAAGGTGTACGACTGCGCTTCTCTTAATTGCGTTTCATGGTGGGGAGTCTTAATAAGCAGCACCCCGATAAGTATTCTGCCTTTTCCATATACCCCTACACCGAACATCACGTCGCCTGTTGAAAAGCCCAGGTGATAAAACAATTCTGGCGGTGGGCCTCCGTCAAAAAACGTAAAGTCTGCACTGCAGAACAGTTCATTTTATCCATGACTCGACTTTTGCCTCTAGTGGTTGAACGCTATCCCGCGCCTGAAGTGAAATTACTTCCCAGCGACTGCCGGGCGCTCCCCCGACTAACCAACCTTCACGGCATGATGCCGAGCCCACCGCAGCCTTCACCAGCATCTTCAAAGCCATCTGTCTGCTTTGGCATTGAAGCCGTTCGTATAAGTCTGTGGTCAATGCCTTTGCGGTTACGCCGGCCTGCTTCTCTATTCATATGGGGTGGGTGCGAAGATTTTTCTTTGCTATTTCGATCTTGAGCTAAAATACAGCCTGCGCCGTAGAGGTTTTTTGAGGCCTTTCTATTTAGTAGTTCATAGATCATTAAAGTGTTTATTAAATCGGTGGTTGTGCAGTAGTTTTCGTATTACAAACTAAAGTCTTATTCAGTGGGGGCAGGTATCTAGTTATAATTTATGCAGTTCGCATTTCCCGTCAGGAAGAATGGTTCGCAAGGGATGCAGTTGGGAGTTGCCATGGTTGACGATAAGACGCTGAACACCCTCAAGAGCATTCTTTGCTGTCTTGCGGGATCGGTCGTGGTGCTGGATCGCTCTGCCGGGATTGTGGCGGGCAATAGCGCCTTCTTGGATTTTCAGTTTCGAAATTCGATATCCACTGATCGCGACTCCGATTTTGTCGCTCTCCTGCGGCTTGAGGACCATTGGCTTTTTTATGCAGCGCTTGAAAAAGCTGACGCGGGCAGTCGTGCGTTTTTTGAGGCAACGGCCATAGCCTCAGGCCGTCTGGGCGTTTCGATAATGCTGTGGCGCGATAACTACTTTATCGCTGAGATTACGCCCGGGCTGGAGTCGCGGACGCCTTGCTGCAGCGGCGAAGGCTTCTCTGACATCGACATCCCCCTCAGATCCATTTTCGATTCTTCTGGTACCGGATTGGCGCTGGTTTCACTGGACGGGCGTTGGCTAAGAGTCAATGCCGTCATCTCCAAGATGCTTGGCTACAGTGAGGCGCAGCTGCAAACCACCACGTTCATGGCCTTGACCCACCCCGAAGACCGGGAGGTCGGCAAGCCGCTGATTGAGGAGTTGAAACTCGGCACCAGGTCAGGCGCCACACTGCATAAACGCTATATCCATCGGGACGGGCAGGTGGTCTGGGTGAGGTTAACCGTTGGGTTGGTGCGCGATGGCATGGGGCAACCTTGCTGCTTTGTGTCGCAACTGGAAGATATCACTGAGAACTGGGAGCTGCGCGAAACACTGATGGGCAGCGAGCTCAAATTTCTCACCCTCGCGCAGAACTCACCCAACATCATCGTGCGATATGACTGCAATCTTCTGCGCACCTATGTCAATCCGACATTTTTGCGGCTGACCGGCCTGTCTTACGCCGAGTCGATAGGCGTTAGTCCCAGCGAGGATGCCGGTGAATATCTCCACCAACTGCGTCATGTTTTAAAGACGGGTAAGACAGCCCAGTTTTTTAGCAGTTGGACTGTTGCTGACGGCAGCAACTATGTGAGCTGTGCCGTCAGCCTCATGGTCGAGCGCAGTAATACGGGGGCAGTGGTCGGCCTGCTCGCGCTGGCCCACGACATCACGCAGCTGCACATGCAGCAAGTCCTGGAAGACGCGCGTTTGCGAATTTTCGAGAAAATGGCTTCGGGCGCTCCTCTGGAGGAAACGCTCGAGCTACTCGTGAACTATCTGCACCTGGCCTTGCCCCATTGGTCCTGCAGCGTAACGTTGGTAGAGCCACAAGGCTTTAGTCCCACAACATGCATCCCTCATTCGCTGCCCCCTATTCATGCCCACGCTGAAGTTTGGTCCGAGTCGATCGTAGGTAAACAAGGGCAAATCCTTGGCGCTTTCCAATTGTCCCAGGCGCTTAGACTCGCGCCGGATGAGAGCGACATTCAGCGCGTGCGCCAGACCTGTCACATTGCTGCCATTGCGATTGAGCGCTGGCGATCGGAATCATTACTTCGCGAACGAGAGCGCCGTTACCGAAACATTTTCGACCACACCCTGGACATGCTTTGTCTACTGAACGTTACGACGCTCGATTGTGTGCGTTGTGTTGAGGTCAACCCTGCGCTGTTAGAGGCGCTTGGCAAAACGCATATCGACGTTATCGGCCAGACGCTTGAGGTGATAGTGGGTCGCTTGAGCGCTCAGAAAATCCAGGCGTTGTGCGGACAATGCACGGTCGCCGGAGTCGTGGTCGAGTCTGATGAATGCATGCTGCTTCGCAACGATGTGCGACACCTGCACTTTACCCTGGTGCCTCTGGCGGACCCTGGACGCACGGGCTCACGCATATTGTTGATCGCCCGGGACATTACCTTGTTGACCAAGGCTCGACAGAAAGAACTGGAACGCCAGCACGACATCAACGCACTGGTAGAAAACAGCCCTGACGCGGTCGCGCGCTTGAGCGTTAATGGCGAAGTACTTTACGTCAATGCGCAGTTGCGAAAGTGGGTGGGCGGTGCTTGGCCAGAGTTGGTGGGAATGCCCATGGAGGCGGTGGCGCCCCTGAGTTCCCAATCGCAATTGTTTCGCGAATTGGTTGCCCAAGTGATTCATGAAAACAAAGCGACGGAGCAAGAGTTTCTGTTCTCGGGTTTGAAGACCGCACCCAAAGTAGTGCTGATCCACTTTGTTCCGGAGGTCGATGGCCAACGGGTTGTCAGCGTACTGGCGGTCGGGCGCGACATTTCCAAACTGCGCGCTGCCGAGAGGCGATTGGCCAACTCGAATGCGCAATTGCGCGATCTGTCGACTCGTCGGGAAACGGCCCGGGAAGAGGAGCGCAAACTGATCGCCAGAGAGATCCATGACGAGCTGGGCCAGCACTTGACGGCACTGCGTATGGGTATTTCGTTATTGAGGTTTCAATTTGGTGCCACCGTGCCCAAACTCACGCCGCAAGTCGAGCAGCTTATGGCACTGATCGATAAGACTATCCAGGTCGTACGTGATGTCTCCACTAGCCTGCGACCCTCTGCATTGAACCTTGGGTTGGTTTCCGGTCTTGAATGGCTGACAACCGAATTCGTCACATTGACCGGGGTTCCCTGTGTCTTGCACCTGCCTCTGATTCCCCTGACGCTCCCCGATACGCATGTCACTGCCGCCTTCCGCATCGTGCAGGAGTCGTTGACCAATATTGCTCGTTACGCCGAAGCCACTCAGGTCGTTGTCACCCTGAGCCCACAGGAATCGCACTGGGTACTGGAAGTTCAGGATAACGGTAAGGGTTTTGAACCAGATGCCGTCACCCGCCAGACCTTGGGGTTGGCAGGGATGCGCGAACGCGGCCTGATGTTGGGTGGCAAAGTGATTATCTTCAGCCATCCCGGACAGGGCACCACAGTCCAGGCGTTCATTCCGATGCAGAAGGATACATAGCCATGATTCGCATACTGATCGCCGATGACCATACCATCATGCGTGAGGGGCTAAAGCAGTTGTTCATGCTGGTTGCCGATGTGCAAGTGGTGGCGCAAGCCCAGAGTGGAACCCAATTGATAGAGCTGTTGCGTCATGTCGAGATCGACCTGTTGTTGCTCGACATGAACATGCCAGGCATCAGCGGCGAAGTTCTGATTGCCCGGTTGCACACCCAATACCCGAATCTGCCGATCCTGGTGTTGAGCATGCATAACGAAATCCATATCGCGCAACGCGCATTGCGCGCCGGTGCGCTCGGCTATCTGACTAAAGATCGCGACCCCGAAACACTGTTGGTTGCCATACGTCGCGTGGTCAGCGGGCAACGTTACCTGGACCCGGGGCTGGCAGAGCAGATCGCGCTGCAAAGCAGTGGCTTGAAGCAGCAGACTTTTGTCGAAAGCCTGTCCGATCGCGAATTCCAGATCATGCGCCTGCTGGCCCACGGCATGAGCGTCAACCAGATCGCCGAGCAGTTAGTCATCAGCAATAAAACCGTCAGTACCCATAAGACTCGACTGATGGAAAAGATGGGTTTCTGCTCCACGGCGGATATCGTGCGCTTTGCCATGACCTTGGGGATCTCCTGACTGTCGCGCACAGGTAGGGATTTTCCTACCCTGTTTCCCGGTATCCCTACCCCAGAATAGGGATGCTCTGATGGCTGTGATGCCATTATTTAGCCAGTATCTCTCTCAAGCAATCGAACTGCCAATTCACCGGCAGCCAGATGCGTTGACTGGGAGACAGACCGTGAATCAACATCCCCACCCCTCAGCTGCCTTGACACTGTTTCCCGTTGCTTCGGCGGGGCTGCTAGGTGGCCTTGCGCTCGCTTACGGCGCCGGCTTCACGGCCTGGGGAGTAGGGGCGGGAGGCATGTTGTCGGCGCTGTGCATAGGCCTGGGCGTGTGGGCAAACAGGCGTCACCAAGCGCACTGGACCCGCCTGCAACTGCAGCTGGATCAGCCTGCGGTGGGTTTGGCGACGCTGGCCGTCGATAGCGGCTTGGCAGACGTGTGCCTGAATGTGCTACCGGTTTGGTCCCGGCAGATAGAAGCCGCTCGGCTGATCAGCGAAACGTCCATCCTCAAGCTCAGTGAACGCTTCGGCACGCTGTCGTCAAATATCAGCCACAGCGTTTCCAGCAATGGCGGTCAAGACGCTTCGCAGCAATTGGTCGAGTTGCTGGAAGTCGGCCAGCATGACCTCAACTCCATCGTCCTGGCTCTGCGCGCCGCACTCTCCAATAAAGAGAACGAACGCAAAGAAGTCATGCAACTTTCCGGCTTCACTGAGCAACTCCAGCAGATGGCCAAGTTTGTCGGTGACATCGCCAGCCAGACCAACTTGCTTGCCCTCAACGCGGCCATCGAAGCTGCGCGTGCCGGTGAGGCCGGGCGAGGTTTTGCGGTGGTCGCCGATGAGGTGCGCAAGTTGTCGAGCATGTCCGGCGAGACCGGGCGCAAGATCAGCGAAACCGTCATTACCGTCAACGCCGCCATTGCCCGTACGGTGCAAATGTCCCGCCACCACGCTGAACAAGACACCTTGACCCTCGCCGACTCGGAGCGCGTGGTTTCGCAGGTCATTGAACATTTTCGCGGGAACGCCCAGACCATCGTAAGTAACAGCCATGACCTGCAGCAGCAGAGCGCAAATGTCGCCGACGAGATTGCCCAGGTGCTGGTGGAACTGCAGTTTCAGGACCGTGTCAGCCAGATGTTGACGCTGATCACGCGTGACCTGGGCAAGTTGCAGGCGCAGTTGGACGAGCGCCACGAATCGAGTCTGAACGGGCAGAGCCTCACCCCGATGGTCAGCGACCGCTGGCTGCAAGAGCTTTCAACGGCCTACACCATGCCTGAGCAACACGCCATTCATGGCGGTAAAACTCACGCCAAGGCGGATGCCAGCGAAATCACCTTTTTCTAAAGGAGCTTTTCCGATGAGCAAAACCATTCTGATCGTCGACGATTCGGCCTCCATCCGGCAGGTGGTGAGCATCACGCTCAAAGGCGCGGGCTACGACGTAATCGAAGGCTGTGATGGCAAGGATGCACTGAGCAAACTGGATGGACGCAAAATCCATCTGATTGTCAGTGATGTGAACATGCCCAACATGGACGGATTCAGCTTCGTCAAGGCCGCCAAGCAGCTGCCGGCCTACAAGTTCACTCCGGTCATCATGCTGACCACTGAGGCCAGTGATGCGATGAAGCAGCAAGGCCAGGCCTCCGGTGCCAAGGCCTGGATGGTCAAGCCTTTTCAGCCTGCACAAATGCTTACCGCCGTCTCCAAGTTGATCCTGCCATAGACGATGGCCAGCCGCTGCTGGCCGGGAGGTTTCCATGAATAGCACTGTGCCCATGCTGCGTCGAATTCAGGTCATGGAAGGCCCGCTGACTATCTACACGGCCACTGAACAAAAAGATGTGTTGTTGTCGTTGTTTCCCCTGGCCCATGAAGTTGAGTTGGACTTATCCAATGTCGACGAGCTGGACAGCGCGGGTCTGCAACTGTTGATCCTTGTCAAACGCGAGTCCCTCATGAAAGGAACGCAGTTGCTGCTGAGCAACCCTAGCCCGACGGTGAGCGAAGCATTGCGGCTCAGTGGCCTTGACGACTACTTCGCCAATGCATCTTTTGCCCCGTTGGCTGGAGCCTGATCGTATGGACCAGCCCATGAACATTGACGACGTGCTACAGACCTTCATTGCCGAGAGCCGCGAGCTTCTGTTGCAAATGGAAGATGCGCTGCTACAGATCGAGAAGTCGCCGCACGACCTGGAGACCATCAACGGCCTGTTTCGCGTCGCCCACACCATCAAGGGCTCGGCCGGTCTGTTTGGCTTGATGCCCATCGTTGAGTTTACCCATGTCGCCGAGAGCGTGCTGGACCGCGTACGCAGCCTGGAAGTGCGCGTCGACGAGGCGTTGAGCGCCTTGTTTCTCAACGTCCGCGACCATATCGGCCAACTGATCGACTTGCTGGCCGAGGATGGCAACCTTGACCGATTGGATGAGCCGCTACGGGTTGAGGGCCAACGCCTCAGTGAGCATCTGGCTCAGTATTTGGAAGGGGCGGTATCGACTCTCTCCCCGAACCCTCAAGGCACGCTATCGGCGGATGAGCCCGTTGCGAGTGCTGGGCATTGGCATTTGTCACTGCGCTTTGGCCCGGATGTATTGCGCAATGGCATGGACCCCTTGGCGTTCCTGCGATACCTGGGCACCTTGGGGCGTTTGCTGCATACCGTCACGCTCTTCGAGTCGCTGCCGCCGGTGGCGTCAATGGACCCGGAAACCAACTACCTGGGATTTGAACTTGCGCTGGCCAGCGACGCCTCCCGGGAAGTTATCGACGGCGCCTTTGATTTTGTTCGCGATGACGCCCTTGTCCTGATCCTCGCACCGCAAGCCACTGTGCAAGCGTGTCGCGCTCACATTGACGCGCTGGCGGAAGACAACGCGGGCCTGCTTGAGCTGCTTGTACGCTGCGACACATTGACGGCACCCCAGGCCCTGCTCGTAGCTCAGGAGGGTGAGCAAGCACCTGTCGAGAGTCCCGGGGAACTGGAAGTACTCCATGATGCGATCGCGCCGTTGATTAAGGCCGGCAAAGGTACGACCAGCAACGAAGGCAATCTGATTCGTGTCGATGCCGCCAAACTCGACCAACTGATCAATCTGGTTGGTGAGCTGATCATCGCTGGCGCCGGCGCCAACCTGGTGGCGGTACGCAGTGGGATTGGCGAGATGATCGAGGCCACCAGTCTGTTGTCACGGTTGGTGGAGGAGGTACGTGATTCGGCGTTGACGTTACGCATGGTGCAGATCGGCGCGACCTTCACGCGTTTCCAGCGCGTGGTGCGGGACGTTTCCAAAGAGCTGGACAAGGACATCTTGCTGCACATCGGCGGTGGCGAGACCGAGCTGGACAAGACCGTCGTCGAACGTATTGGCGACCCGCTGACGCACCTGGTGCGAAACGCCATGGACCATGGCATCGAGCCCGCGTCGACTCGCCTGCAACGCGGCAAGCCTGCCCAGGGAACGGTGCGCCTGAACGCCTATCACGAATCCGGCAGCATTGTGATCGAGGTGTCGGACGACGGCGGCGGTTTGGCCAAGGACAAAATTCTGGCCAAGGCCCGTGAGCGCGGTCTGGTGGGGGAAGGCCAGGTACCGGCGGACAGAGACATCCTGAATTTGATTTTCGAGCCGGGTTTCTCCACTGCGGACCAAGTGAGCAACCTGTCCGGCCGAGGAGTGGGCATGGACGTCGTGAAGCGAAATATCACGGCGTTGCGTGGCAGTGTGAGCCTTGAGAGCGAAGAAGGGCAGGGCACGACGGTGCGGATTCGCCTGCCGCTGACGCTGGCAATCATCGACGGCTTTCTGATCGGCGTGGGCAAGGCCTCCTATGTGATTCCGCTGAACATGGTGGAGGAGTGCATCGAGCTAGCTCCGCAACAGGGAGTCGAAGCCGGCTACCTGGACCTCAGGGGGGAAGTGTTGCCGATCTTGCGGCTGCGGGACATGTTTGATGTGCAAGAGCCTGGAGGTAACCGCGAAAACGTGGTCGTCGTGCACTACGCCGGCCTGCGCGCCGGCCTGGTGGTTGATCGCCTGCAAGGCGAGTTTCAGACCGTGATCAAGCCATTGGGCAAAGTGTTTGGTGATGCCCATGGGCTGGGAGGGTTCACGATCCTCGGGAGTGGGGCAGTCGCCCTGATTCTGGATATCCCGAATTTGCTGGGACGCGTTGGCAAGGAAGCTCTCCACCGTTCGACCCCAAGTCCTTTATCGATTCAATGAAGCGCCACCAGGAGTTTCTCGCCATGACTGTTATCAAAAATATTACGTTGTTGGTGTGCACGGTAATGCTGGGCATCTTCGTATTGGGTGGCACCAGCCTTTATCTGACCGGTGAAATCAATTCGACCGCCAGTTATGCCAGCGTCAACACGGTGCCCAGCCTGCTTGAGATCGACCGGGCTGCCGAGTCCTTCAATAACCTGCACACCCTGCAATGGCAGCAGGTAAGTGAGGCGGAAAAAACCACCATCCCTTCCTATTCAGAAGCAGTGGCGCAGAGTTTTGGGGTTATCGGCAAGGCGTTGGATCATTACCAGTCCAGCCTGATCTCCGATGAGCATGATGCAACGCTGTTGAACCAGTTGCGCGCCAAACTGGGTGAGTTTTCCGCGTTGCAGGCGCGTTTCGACAAATTGATTAGCGGCGGTGACAGGGCCGGTGCTCGGGAGCTGATTGAAGCCAGCCAGCCATTACAAGGTGCGATTCAAACGGGTATTGCCGAGGTGCGCCAATACAATCTGGAACTGGGGCGTAAAGCCCAGCTGTTAGCTGTCAGGACCGAGCAGAACGCGCGCTCCATTATCTTGCTGGTCGGCGCATTGACACTCTTGGCAACGGTACTGATCGGTGTATTGCTGGGGCGTAGTTTGATGCGCCAGCTCGGCGGTGAGCCTGCGTTGGTTCGTGCATTCGCTCAACGCTTGTCGGTCGGAGATCTGGATACCAAGGCCACACTCAAGGCGGGTGACACCACCAGCCTGATGGCTTGCATGCAGCAGCTGGGAACGAGTTTGCATGGGCTGGTCGCGCAGATAACCCGCATCTCCAGTGAGCATGACAAGGGCGAGATCGACGCACAGATCGATGCCGGCCGCTTTCATGGCAGTTACAGCTCCATGGCCCAGGGCATCAACGAAATGGTCAACGGCCACATTGCGGTCAAGAGAAAAGCGATGGCCTGTATCCGCTCCTTCGGTGAAGGTGATCTGGCGGCGCCCCTTGAGCAATTCCCAGGCAAGAAAGCCTTTATTAACGAAGGTATTGAGCTGTTACGCAGCAACATCCTGGCGCTGATCAATGAAATGAAGCACATGGCCAGCGAGCATGAAAAAGGTGACATTGATGTCATGATCGACGTTGACCGTTTCTCGGGCTCGTACCGCGATATTGGTCAGGGTATCAATGAGATGGTCAGTGGCCACATCAGCGTGAAGAAGAAGGCCATGGCCTGTATCCGCTCGTTCGGCGAAGGCGATCTTTCCGCCCCCCTGGAGCAATTCCCGGGCAAAAAAGCGTTCATCAATGAAAACATCGAGCAACTGCGCGCCAATATTCTTGCGCTCGTCGAAGACACGAGCCAGATCAGTGACAGTGCGCTGATCGGCAAACTGGACACCCGGCCCGACGCCTCCCGGCATCAAGGTGATTTCCGCCGGATCATCTTGGGGATCAATGGTTCGCTTGACGCGATCATCGTACCGATTACGGAAGTCATGGACGTGCTGTCTGCGATGTCCGGCGGCGACCTGACTCGTAGCATTACCGGCGATTATCAAGGCAAATTCCTCGAACTGAAAAACTCGGTCAACGACACCGTGGAGAAGCTTTCGGAAATCATCGGCGAAGTACGCGGCTCGGCGGATTCGTTGTCCAGTGCCTCGGAGGAAATCTCCGCCACGGCCCAAAGCATGAGCCAATCGGCTTCTGAGCAGGCAGCATCGGTTGAGCAGACCTCTGCGTCGATGGAGCAGATGTCGGCATCCATTGCCCAGAACACCGAAAATGCCAAGGTGACCGACGGCATGGCGGGCAAGGCCAACAAGGAAGCGTCGGAAGGCGGTCGTGCCGTGAAGGATACGGTGGCCGCGATGAAGACCATCGCCGAAAAAATCGGCATCGTCGACTCTATCGCTTACCAGACCAATCTGTTGGCGCTCAACGCGGCTATCGAGGCAGCCCGCGCTGGCGAGCATGGCAAAGGGTTCGCGGTGGTGGCGGCCGAAGTGCGCAAACTGGCTGAGCGTAGCCAGATCGCCGCTCAGGAAATCAGCGAAGTAGCCAAGAACAGCGTGGCCTTGGCTGAACGGGCGGGCAACCTCCTGGACGAGATCGTGCCTTCGATTGCCAAGACATCGGATCTGGTGCAGGAAATCGCCGCCGCTTCAGAGGAGCAATCCATCGGGTCGGAACAGATCAACAGCGCGATGTCGCAGATGAGCCAGTTGACTCAACAGAACGCTTCGGCGTCCGAGGAACTGGCGGCAACGGCCGAGGAGATGAGCGGCCAGGCCGAGCAGCTGCAGGAACTCATGGGCTTTTTCACGGTGCAAAGCAAGCGTGCAGGGCGGACTGTCGCGATGCCCGCCATGAGCCGTTCGGCGTCCATACTTGACTACGAAAACCCTGCTGAAGGCGGGTTCGTCCGCTTCGGGAGTTGACCCATGAGTGCCTCAGTCGGTACGCCGGGCACTTTCCAGCCAACCCTGCAAGTGGCTGAACCCTTGCAGTACCTGACCTTCCTGGCGGCTCAGGAGATGTATGCGGTCAACACCCTCAGTGTTCGTGAAATCATCGAATACAGCCAGGTGACGAGCGTACCGATGATGCCGGCATTCCTGCGTGGGGTCATCAATCTTCGCGGTTCGGTTGTGCCGGTAGTGGACCTTAAAGCTCGGTTTGGCAAGGGCACGACGGTACTGGGCAGTCGCACGTGCATCGTGATTCTGGAGGCGGCGAGGGAGGGGGAGTCCCAGGTCCTGGGGGTGGTGGTGGACTCGGTCAGCGAAGTGATCGAGATCCTTGACAGCGATATCAAACCCGCGCCGGCCTTTGGCAACCCGATTCGTACCGACTTCATCAAGGGGATGACCAAGGTGCGAGGCGACTTTGTGACGCTGCTGCAAATTGAGCATGTTTTGTGTGTCGATGAGATGGCCGGTTTGATGTGAGCCTGACGCGTACGGCCGCGCCTCCAGGCGCGAGCAAAAAGTAATTGATCCGAGGTGAATCATGGCGCCAGCCATCGAAAGTCCAGGCAATGCCCCTGTCTCGAGTCCGAGCCAATACCTCACCTTCGAGCTGGGGGATGAGATGTTCGCCGTCGGCACGCTCAATGTGCGAGAGATCATCGAATACGGTCCGATCACCAGCGTGCCCTTGTTGCCACCCAGCATACGCGGCGTGATTAACCTGCGAGGCGCCGCGGTGCCGGTATTGGACCTTGGCGTGCGCTTTCGCGGTGAGCGCACGGTACAGACCTCAAGAACATGCTTTGTGATTATCGAGGTACAGGCGAGTACCTTGCGCAAGCCGGTGGGGATCATTGTGGATGCTGTCAGCGAGGTACTGGAAATCGCCGATCATGACATCGAGCCCTCGTTGAATTTCGGTACCGATGTCAGGGCGGACTTCCTGTTGGGCATCGGCAAATTGGAGAGCGGTTTTGTGCTGTTGCTGGACATCGGTCGCGTGTTGTCGCTCGAGCAAGTCGATGCGCTGGTGAACCTTGAGTCGCCGTTGCCTTCAACCGCCTGATTTTCTTAGGGAACGTCCTTATGAACGTGATTCTCTCCGATGCCGAGTTCCTGCAGTTTCGTAGCCTCATCCATCAAATCGCGGGTATCAGCCTGTCCGATGCCAAGAAACAGTTGGTGAGCGCTCGGCTGGCCAAGCGGTTGCAAGTGTTCAAGCTCAATACCTACGGGGCTTACTACAAGGTATTGATGAAGGACAGCACGGAGTTGCAGGTCGCAGTGGATTTGCTGACGACCAACGAAACCTACTTTTTTCGCGAGCCCAAGCATTTCGATTTCCTGCGCGAGGTGGCGCTGCCCGAACTCCGTGGCAGCGGGCCGTTACGCATCTGGAGCGGTGCCTGCTCGACCGGTGAAGAGCCCTACACCTTGGCGATGGTGCTGGCAGACAACCTCGCGGGCAGGCCCTGGGAAATTGTGGCGTCGGATATCAGCAGCCGCGTGCTGGACAAGGCCCGCCAGGGGCGCTACCCCCTCGACGGTACGCGCGGCATTCCTCAAGCGTTGCTCAACAAGTATTGCCTCAAGGGCGTAGGCGCCAACCACGGTTGTTTTATGGTCGAGCCGGCACTTGCGTCGAGGATCGATTTTCAGGCGATCAATTTGAACAACCCACTGCCGAAACTGGGGATGTTTGATGTGATCTTCCTGCGCAACGTGATGATCTATTTTGACAACGACACCAAAGTGCAAGTGGTCAAGCGGCTGATCAACCACCTCAAGCCCGGCGGGTACTTTCTGGTGAGCCATTCGGAGAGCCTCAATGGCATCACCGATGAGCTGCGACTGGTCAAGCCTTCAATCTACCGGAGGCCCCATGCCTGACGCCCACGAGGTTTTCCTGAACCCAGGTGAGTGGTTCTTCGGCTCCGGCCCGATTCGGTTACGTACGGTGCTGGGATCGTGTGTGGCCCTGGTGTTCTGGCATCCGAGGCGCTTGTTGGGAGGCATGTGTCACTACCTGCTGCCTCAACGCGCAGGTACTGAGTCGCGGGTTCTGGACGGTCGCTACGGCAATGAGGCGCTCCAATTGTTACTCGATCGAATACAGGCGAGCAAAGCCCGGCCTGCGGAGTTCAGGGTCAGTGTATTTGGCGGTGGGAACATGTTCCCAGGGCTTGTGCGTTCGGACAGTCACTACGTGGGGCAGCGCAATGTCGAACAAGCCCGGCACCTGCTCGACTTGCATCGTTTGCATTGTCACAACTTCCACGTGGAGGGCGTGGGTTATCGAACCGTGGTGTTCGATCTTGCCAATGGCGACATTGAACTCAACTACTTAGCCTTACAGAAAAAAACCGGCAGCCCTCTTGGGGAACGTGCGACATGAGCCAAATAAAAGTACTGATCATTGACGATTCCGCTGTGGTTCGCCAAGTACTGACGGCGACCCTGGGGCAAGACCCCGCCATCGAAGTTATCGGCGCGGCGGCGGACCCGGTTTTCGCCATGGATAAAATGAACAAACAGTGGCCTGATGTGATTGTGCTGGACGTTGAGATGCCACGCATGGATGGCATTACGTTCCTCAAGAAACTGATGGCGGAACACCCCACGCCGGTGGTCATCTGCTCCACGTTGACCGAGAAGGGAGCGGCCACCACCATGCAGGCTCTGGCTGCCGGGGCGGTCAGTATTGTGACCAAGCCACAACTCAACTTGCGCCAGTTTTTGACCGACAGCTCCGATGAGTTGGCTGGTGCCGTCAAGGCTGCAGCCCGGGCAAACATGAAGCGTATGGTGCCTTCCAGCGAGCGCGCTCCGGCGAGGCTGAGTGCTGATGCCATATTGCCTGCGGGCACGCAGGCGATGGCGCGCACCACGGAAAATATTGTCGCCATAGGCACTTCAACCGGCGGTACTCAAGCCCTGGAATTGGTGTTAACCGCGTTGCCCCGGGTATGTCCCGGAATCGTGATCGTGCAGCACATGCCCGAACACTTCACCGCTGCGTTTGCCGAGCGACTCAATCGTCTGTGCGAGATTGAGGTCAGGGAGGCGAAGAATGGAGATCGGGTAACCCCCGGTTGCGCACTGATTGCCCCCGGTGGCCGGCATATGGTGCTCAAGCGTAGCGGCGCCCAATACCAAGTGGAAATTGTTGACGGTCCTCCGGTGAGCCGGCATCGACCTTCCGTGGATGTGCTGTTTCGCTCGGTTGCCCGCAGTGCCGGCTGTAACGCGCTGGGGATCATCATGACGGGGATGGGGGACGATGGCGCCCGTGGGCTGAAGGAAATGCACGACAACGGCGCCCGCACCCTCGGCCAGGATGAAGAAAGTTGCGTGGTGTACGGCATGCCCAAGGAAGCATTCAAACTCGGCGCCGTAGAGCGCGAACTGCCCCTTGAGCATATTTCAGCCGCGATCCTGCATTCCATGCATCAGCGTCGTTGACTGACCGGACGTGTTGAACACACAGATGATTATAAAAACGTGATGTTGGGGGTAAGGCGCTAATTAATAATGCCTCTCATTGGTCGGGCAAAATAGTTGACTGTTATCTTCTCTGTGCATTCGTTTGGATAGAGGTTGTGCAATTGATTAAAAGTTTTGGGGGAGACTTGCTGTTCATGTTGATTTCACAAATATCTTACATGTCACTCATTAGCATAGTGGCATTGCGACAGCGATCAACTGGGGATGACCTCGGGAGGTGTTATGTCAGGCTTGATGGCGTCAATTAACAGTCGCACTCAATTGGTAGGGCAAAATCGACTGGAGCTCTTGCTATTTCGATTCGATGATCACCAGTTGTATGGAATCAATGTCTTTAAGGTCAGGGAGGTTATTCGCTGCCCAGAACTGTCGGTCATGCCAAAGTCTAATATTAATATTTGTGGCGTTGCGAATATAAGAGGTAGTTGCATCCCGATTCTGGACTTGGCAATGGCAACCGGTTTGCCAGGCGTCAAGGACGTTGAAAACGCTTTTGTTATTCTCACGGAATATAACAGCCGTGTTCAAGGGTTCTTGGTCTTTGCTGTTGAGCACATTGTCAACTTGAACTGGGAGGACATCCATCCGCCTCCCAAGGGGAGTGGTGATAACAACTATTTAACCGCGGTGACTCGCAGCGATAACCGCCTGGTAGAAATTATCGATGTCGAGAAGGTACTGACCGAGATTTCACCGTGCTCCGAGGACATTTCCCCGGGGGTGGTCGATATCGACGTTAACCAACGAGCGCAACACCTGCGGGTCCTGACCGTCGATGACTCGATGGTGGCGCGCAAACAGGTGACCCGCTGCCTGGAAACCGTGGGTGTTGAGGTGGTCGCGTTGAATGATGGTCGACAGGCTCTGGACTATCTTCGTGCAATGCTTGATCAAGGGCGTAAGCCGGATGAGGAGTTCCTGATGATGATTTCGGATATCGAGATGCCAGAGATGGATGGCTACACGTTGACCACCGAAATCCGCAGCGACCCGCGTATGGCAAACCTGCACATTGTGCTGCACACCTCATTATCTGGAGGGTTCAACCAGGCCATGGTCAAGAAAGTCGGCGCTGATGACTTCTTGGCAAAGTTTCGCCCTGATGACCTGGCCGGTCGTGTGGTAGATCGGATCAAGGCAACTCGGGTCGGCTGATCATCAGCACTGCACCACACAAGCCAAGGAGGCTTTATAGAGGCGCCATAGAATAAACTCAACGAGGGCGTGCCATGTTGAAATGCAACGAGCTCTATCAGTCGAATGTCGACAGCGAGGCCAGGCCATTTTGGAGGGATCGCTCGACTCAACCTGACTTAAGTATCAATTGCGCCATGGGGTGTACCCGTTCAGCGCCAGCGACAAGCGCTTCGTCAGCCGCAGTTGCGCCACCCCAGTCGTCGTGCTCAACGCAGGCAACAATGAGCGACGAACTGGTTGTCGCCAAACAACTCTGCGCCAGATCCAAGGCTGCCGTGATCAAGATGTTCAGTCATGCGCGAATGGGCAAGGCCTTGGAGTTGGAAAACATCAGTGCGCTGGTCGATGACATTTCCAGTTCGATTTCCCGACACCCGGACGCCTTTATCAGTTTGGCTCGGTTGAAGAGTATCGACGACTACACCTACATGCACTCGGTCGCCGTGTGTGCGCTGATGATTGCATTGGGCAATCAATTGGGCCTGCCCGAAACGATGATTCGGAGGGTAGGTCTCGCTGGCCTGTTGCACGATATCGGTAAAATGGCCATCCCCGGCGCCATTCTTAATAAACCCGGCCGCTTGAGCGACGACGAACTGCAGTGGGTGCGTACCCATCCGGTGGAAGGCGAAAGAATCCTGTCAGCCACCTCCCAGATGTGCGAAATGGTCGTGGACGTGTGCCTGCACCATCATGAACGGGTGGATGGCAAAGGCTACCCCCATCAACTTGTCGGCGAGCAGATCAGCTTGTTTTCCCGCATGGCCGCGGTTTGTGATGTATATGACGCAATCACCTCAGACCGCTCTTATAACGAGGGCTGGGATCCGGCCGTTGCTATCCAGCACATGTCGACCTGCGAGGGGCACTTTGACGACCAGGTATTTCGAGCATTTTTAAAATCAGTGGGTATTTATCCGGTGGGCTCGATTGTTCAACTCAAGAGTGGAGGCATCGGTGTCGTCATCGAACAAAATCCTCATTCCCTGTTGACACCTAAAGTGAAGTTGTTTTTCTTGCCGGTGCTCAATATTCATATAAAACCGAACATCGTAGACCTGAGTGATCCTTTGCAAAGCGACCGCATCGTCGAGCGTGTACCCGCCCAGCGTTATGGCTTTAAAAGTACCGACTCGCTGTGGATCGATGTGTAGTTAAAAAAATAGCTACCCTGTCAATGTTTCCGGTTGATCAACTGGTCGGGCAATGACACCAACAGCAAGTGATGATCAATTTTGCCGAACGTGCCAATACAGTGGAGTGCCGCCATCAATTAATGCCGGCGAAAGTTACCGTGGGCAGGAGATACCATGAAGTTCAAATCATTGCAGACTCGAATTTGTTTTACTGCGGGCCTTTGCCTATTTATTTCATCGGCCAGCCTGGTCCTCTATGGGGTTTTCTCCGCAGCCGCAAACGAAAAGTATGTCACTGCAGAAGTTTCCACGTTGATTGAAGATTCAACGATACGCGAAGTGCAAAACCTCGCGGAATCGCGTGCGAATTCTATCCAGGCAAAACTGCAAAATGCGCTGGACTCAGCGCGAACCCTGGTCAGCGCATTTGCCGCCAGCAAGGCTGAACAAAGCCCACTGTCGTTAGGGCGCGAGCAGGTCAATACCATGTTGCTCGGCGTGCTTAAAGACAACCCCGACTTCAACGGCACTTATTCGTGCTGGGAGCCGGATGCATTGGATGGTAAAGATCAGACGTTTCGCAATGGCGAAGGCGCAAATAACCCGTTGACTGGTCGCTTCACGCCTTATTGGACACGTAGCTCGGATGGCCATATTGCGGTGCAACCGTTGGTGGAGTACGACTCTGTAGCCCGCCATGCCAATGGTGTACTCAAAGGCGGCTGGTATACGGGGCCTCGTGACACTCAGAAAGAAAGTGTCCTGGACCCCATCCCTTATGTGGTTCAAGGCAAGAACGTGTGGCTGACCACGCTGTCAGTGCCGATTACAGCCAACGGCAAGTTTTACGGCGTCGTCGGCGCGGACTTTCCTCGTAGTAATCAAATTCTTCGTGTTGCTCGGGCAGCTTGAACGAGAGCACGCGGGTCAAATTGGAGCAGCCCCAGCAGTCGGACACCGACTCTGTGACGTAGTAATACGGTGATCTGATGCCAAGTCTTCAGGCTCGGGTCCCATCTGGCACCGAGTGATTTCGCTTCATCTTTTTCTGAGAAGGTGAGCTTCAGATCAATCCTTGCCATTTCTGTATCCGTACGTATTACTCATCAGTAAGCGCAGCTTTAACCTGGAGCGACTTATGGAATCTTGATCCCCAACGCATTCAGCGATGGTGTATCCATCCGACCATTCACAGTCAGCCCACTGTCCATCTGAAAGGCCATTAACGCCCCACGTGTTGCTTTGCCCATCACCCCATCAATGGAGCCTTGGTAATACTGGCGCACCATCAGCGCGGTCTGCACACGGGTGACCAGGTTGCTTTTCTGCTCATTGGTCGCGCGGCTCTTTGAAGTGCTCGAACTTGTCCCGCTGGTAGTGCCAGACGACTGATAAAGGCTGTTGCTGCTTGGGGTGGTGCTCGAAGCACTCGGCGCGCTGTAGCTTCGAGTACTGGTAGCGGGTGGGCTGTAGTAGCGAGGTGCGCTATAGCCACCCGAGCCGCTGTAGTGAGAACTGTGCGAGCTGTGGGACCGGTGAGAACTGTGTGAGCGATGCGCCGCATAGATGTTGACGATGTTTGGCGCATTGAGCGTATCGGCAAATACCGGGGGCTGTAGCTTGTCGGTGGGTTTCCAGTTCGCATCGGCGAGCGACAGATGGCCCGCCTGTGCCAGCGTGGTACCTGCAATTGGCAGCAGGCTGATCCCGCTGATGAGGACTTTCCAGCGGTCGAGCAATTTCACTGTGCACTCCTTGCATAGGCGCTAAAGGCCTCGGTCGATAGTAGTTGTACGCCGCGGCTCTGCCAGCGGTCGGTGTGGGATTTGAAGAAGCCAGAGCAATGTTTGACGGCAGCGCATTGTTGGCAGGTATCGATGAACAGATTCTTCCAGTCCGAGATGCTCTGGCGGGCGAAACGCGAGAGATGGGCCGGGATCAGGCACAGTGGCAAGTTGTAGATCGAAACCGGCACTCCGCGGTTGAACAGGAAATACACGGCCTGGCTCAACGACTCTTGATAGTCCAGCGGGTCAATCCACAGTTCTTCGTAGTTTTTCCTGGCCAGGCCGGTGCTTTCGATACCCATCAGCGCAACATGTCGCACGAAGGGCAGGTTCCTGAAAACGTAGTGGGCGAGCTCGGGCAAGCGTGGCGTGGTCAGGCGATTGAGCACCACGCGTATCTCGATGATCTGGTTGGCGCGCGCCAGGTTGTAAAGACCTTGCAGGGTTTCGCTGAACGCGCCTGGAGCCTGCACCACATGGTCATGGTCTTCGGCATTGTCGGCATACAGCGGGATGCCCCAGCTCAACTGAGGGTGGCCGATGGCAGAGAGCGCTGCGATCCAGCTCGGGTCTTGGAACAGACGCCCGTTGCTGAGCACATGAATGGATTTCTGCGGCAAAACGGCTTTGCACTTGGCCAGGATTTCGAGCAGACCGCCGCGATAAAGCGTTGGTTCTCCGCCGCTGATTCCCAGATTTTCCTCGCCCGGGTCCATCAGGTCAATCAGCCCTAGGTTCTCCTCGATGTGCCAACGGTCATCGATATCTTTGGGCGGCTGCGAGCACATCAGACAGAGGCTGTTACAACGATCAGTCATGAACAGCAGGTTGCTGTCTGAGCCTCGTCGATAGAGCACTCGCACCATCGCGTTGCCTGGTGTGATGGCAATGACATCGCCGGGCTGCACGACATCCGCATCTTTAGGGGTGTGCAGGTGTGGCCGCGCGCTGTCGAAGTCGCCGATCAATGGCTCCGGGATCAGGAATCCACCTACTGGTAATGAGAGCAGATACGGGCTCCGTAGCCGTTCTTCGTTTGGCAGCCAAAGCAGCAGGTCACCGAACTCAGCGCTTCCGGCACAAACAGCCAGGCCTTGTTCGATGAACTCATCCAGAGTGATGACCTTGAGCAGTTTCGGCTCATTCAGGTGATGGATTTCGAAGTGGGTATCTTTGCGCAGCATCGCCATCAGCCCCTGTAACCCGGGAACCGGACATCGTTGTAAGAGCGCCTGTTCAACCAAGACAGCAGCACCCTCTGCACGTTGTCGTCGCCATCGCAAAGCAGGCCGAAAAGATGCTTCAGCAGCCCCATGTTCTTCTTGCAGAAGCTGCTGAACACTCGGTGTCCGATCGGGTCAGCTTGACGGGCATAGTGTTCGATGGGGTCAGCACCGCAGTACGGGACAAGTGCGCAATCGGAGCAGCCCGGCAGCGCCTCTGCTACACCACTAGCGAGCAACGCATTCATAACCGGCGATGTGAGTAATTCAGACAAGGGTTGCTGCACGGTGCCAAGTTTCAAGCCGTCTTCACCCATCTCCAGCAACATTCGGGCTTCGTCCGAGGGATAGACGTAACCGTCATAGTTATAAACCAGCGCCGCAGTGCCTGCGCCAGCAGGGGAACGCAGGTCTACATAGCCGGAGGAGAAGGGTGTCAGGATATTCTTCAGCAACAGGCTCGTATAACTCTCTGAGAGGTATACGCCCTGCTGGTTGATATGCAGCAAATAGGCCAGTGCCTTCTTGTAGAAGGTCAGGTATCGCTCAATAGGGTAATCAAGTCGATGGGCGCTCTTGGTGGCAAACCCATAAGGGCTCAGAGGTCGAAGCGAGATGCTGGAAAAGCCCTGGCTTACATACTCATCGATGATCGCTTCAGGTTGTTCGAGGCTTCTTGAAGTCAGTGTGGTCAGTGCGGAAACTGCATCATGACCAAGGCGTTCACGGACCCACTGGATGCCTTTTACAGTGCGTTCGTAGGAGTCTCGTGACGGGGTAGGGCGGTTGGCATTGTGCAAGGGTGCCGGCCCATCGAGCGAGGTCGAAAACTGGATGCGATGTTGTTCTGCGAAGTCGACTATTTCCTCTGTCAGATGGTGCAGCGTGGTGGTGATGACGAACTGGATGTCGCGTTGTTCGACCACGTTCCGTTCAACGACCCATTCGACAATCTGGCGGACGCGCTCGAAGGCCAGAAGCGGCTCGCCACCCTGAAACTCCACAGTCAGGGCGGGAGCGTTCGATTCGAACAGGCGATCGACCGCCGCCTGCGCATCCGCTTCCGAAAGGTCGTGTCCGGATCCTCCCAGAGGGGCCCGCGACACCTGGCAGTACTGGCAGGTGTGGTTGCAACGCAATGTCACTACGAACAAGTGCAGTGCAGGGCCCTGGAAGAGGAAGTCCTTGCGACTGCGATACTGCGCGGCCATTTCCGGGAACGGGTCGTGGCGGCCTGGTTCGTAGATGAAGTGGCGGGCCAGCAGGTCCTTGTAAAAAGGCGTACTTGCTTGAACGTCGAAGTAACTGAGCGCTCGTAATTGCGCGTCGTTCACGTGCATGTACTCACCGGTATCGGAGGTGAGCAGGATGTCACGGTCACGTCCCGTGTTCATGCGCATGAATCGAAGGGGCAGCAAGTGGTAGTGCTTGGCGTCTGTCGCTATCAGTGTCACTGCGAAACCCCACATCCAGCGAGGGCGGCTCGGGCCAGGATTTCACGTAACCCTGCTGTTTCGCGGTTGATATGGTCGCGTAGGGCGAAGTCGTTCAGATGCTGAAAGATCAGCGAGTGAGCCAGCGTCGGGGAAAGCGTTAGCTTTGCTTCAGCGGGGTGGGCCGTGAGGCTTATCTGATTGGCTTCAACACTGACCTGGATCGTGACAGTGTCGGCCAGGGAATAAGCGGCGCGTTGCACCACGCTGAGCGGGTAGGCTGCGCTGTCGAGCTTCAGCGTGACTGGCCATGTCATCGGAACCGCTCCTTAAACCCTTTGGGAACGTGTGGATATTGCCGCTTTCCGAGGCATTGTGCCATCATATTTTTTTACATTTGCACGCCTCTATCCAGCGTGGTGGCGAAGAATCAGTCAAATGTTCATCAAATGATCAGTTGATCAGCCTGCTCGACGACGCCTAAAGACTCTCAGGATCCCCGAAAAACATCTGAATCCGCGAACGCAACCACCGTTCCCCCGGGTCATTATCCTGCGACCCTCGCCACGCCATATGCAGTTCAAAGCTGCGCACCGGCAACGGCGGGTCTTCGGCGCGCAGGCCGCCGGCGGCGGTCAGGGCTTCGGCGGTGTAGTCGGGCACGGTCGCCAGGATGTCGGTGCCGGCGAGCAGGGTGCCCAGGCCATTGAACTGCGGTACGGCCAGTACCACATGGCGCTTGCGGTCGAGCTTTTCCAACTCTTCATCGATAAACCCGCTGAGGTCGCCGGCGAATGAGACCAGGGCGTGGGGGCGGGCGCAGAAGTCGTCCAGGCTCAGGGCGCCGGGCACGCTGTCGGCGCGCAGCAGCTTGGGCAGGCTGCGGCGCAGCAGTTTGCGCTTGGCGTTGGCCGGTAGATCGGCGGTGTAGCTGACGCCAATGGAGATTTCCCCGGAGGCCAGCAGGCCGGGCATCAGGATGTAGTTGACGCGACGGATCACCAGCACGATGCCCGGCGCTTCGGCGCGCAGGCGTTTGAGCAGTTGTGGCAGCAGGGCGAACTCGACATCGTCCGACAGGCCGATGCGAAACACTGCGGTGCTGGTGGCTGGATCGAATTCGGCGGCGCGGCTGACGGCGGTGGATATCGAATCCAGGGCCGGCGAAAGCAGGGCAAAAATCTCCACCGCCCGGGCGGAAGGCTCCATGCTGCGCCCCGTGCGCACGAACAGCGGATCATCGAACAACCCGCGCAGACGCGACAAGGCCGCGCTGATGGCCGGCTGACCGAGGAACAATTTCTCGGCGGCGCGGGTCACACTGCGCTCATGCATCAAGGTTTCGAATACGATCAACAGGTTCAGGTCGACACGACGCAGGTCGTTACGGTTCATCTTGTGTCCTGGCAGATTCAGCGAACTTGACGTGAACGGCCACATGACAACAATGGCCGGCATGAATCTTACGGGGAAAGGCTGGTACTCTGCACCGGCTAATTCAGATTTCCTACGCTGCCTGGCGTATTTTCCTAGGCAGTGGAATCAATGACAGACATGACGACTATTAATGGCGACCGGTGGCCTTGCCCCGAAAGCCCAGATAAAGTTCATGGCATTAGAGGTTACTTTGGCGAGGTTTGCGATGTCCCGCACGATCCGTTTTCACAAGTTTGGTCCGGCCGAGGTGCTCAAGTGCGAAGAGCATGAAGCCACGTTGCCCGCACCGGGCGAAGTGCAGGTGCGTGTCGAAGCGATTGGCATCAGTTGGTACGACATTCTCTGGCGGCAGAACCTGGCGTCCTCCCATGCCCGCTTGCCTTCGGGCCTTGGCCATGAAATGGCGGGCGTGGTAGTGGCGTTGGGCGAGGGCGTCGACGACCTGGCGCCAGGCGACAAAGTTGCCAGCTTTCCGGCTGAAAGCCCCAATGATTACCCGGTGTATGGCGAGGTGATTGTGCTGCCGCGTTCGGCCCTGACCCGCTACCCGGACGTGTTGAGCCCGGTGCAGGCCAGTGTGCATTACACGCCGTTGTTGATTGCCTACTTTGCCTACATCGATCTGGCGCGGGCCAAACCTGGGCAGTTCGCCCTGGTCACGGATGCCAGCCATTGTGCCGGGCCGTCGTTCGTGCAATTGGGCAAGGCCCTGGGCGTGCGGGTGATCGCTGCCACCAAGTCCCCTGACGAGCGCGAATACCTGCTGTCTTTGGGCGCCGAAAAGGTCATCGTTACCGAAGAGCAGGACTTGCTGATGCAAATCAACAAGTTCACGGATGGGCGCGGTGTGGACGTGGTGTTTGACGGCCTGGGCGGCCCGCAGATGTCGCTGTTGGGCGATGTTCTCGCGCCCCGTGGCAGCCTGGTGTTGTACGGCCTGCAAGGTGGCAACCAGACCCCGTTCCCGGCCTGTGCCGCGTTCCAGAAGAACATTCAGTTCTTTGTGCACTGCATCGGCAACTTCACCGGCAAGCCCGAGCTTGGCATTGCCCAGGACCATGCCGCGCTGCAGCGGGCCCTGCGTGAGATCAACCAGTTGACCGCAGACGGCATGCTAGTGCCGCTCAAGACCCGGGTATTTGCCTTCAACCAGTTCGTCGAAGCCCATCGTTATATGGATGAATGCCCGTGCCGCGAGCGGGTAGCGTTGCAGGTTGAAGCCGTTTGATCTGTGGGAATGTTCGCAAACGGACATTCTACGGGTGTTTGCCATGGGGCAAATACGCCATTTAGAAGGACTGGATCTACCTCCTTGCTGAGCCTTGTACCGGGATTCTTTCCCTGCAAAACCTGCCATTGATGCCGCCGCTGCCCTGAATCCCAGAGCAGCGGCGTTTTTCTTGGGCGCTGCACTCAATCCCCGCCCACCGAACTGCACTGGTTTTTGCGCTGAGTCTGTATCTTTTAATCATCAATCAAGCGCTGATAATTGCCCGGTCACTTTCATCTCAAGGACTGAGCAATGATTGCAGAAAACAACTCCAAACAGCGTTTCGCCGAAACTAATAAATCGCCTTGTATGCCGGCCCAAGGATATGGGTCCGCAGAAAGAGCCTTTAAGTGTGCGCGAACTAAATCCCTTTTTTTACCCTGCGGCGCATATGTCAGATCATTCTTTAATATTTGAGTTAAAGACTAGTAGGAGGTTGTAAGACCATTCCTAGGCAGGCCAATGGGCCGATGTAGGGGCTTTCCTCCGCAGGTGATGGCATCTTCGCCAGGATGTTCCAACTGGCGCTTTGTTGTGCGGTGCTAACATTTAGCTATCAGCCTTAATCGCAACAGGCGTCAACTCTAAGTAAACAGCAGATCGGACAGGCACGCCTAATTGCATGCCCGAAACTGACAGTTAACCTCAGGTAGTAAAGCTATGAGCGCTATTCACGAACAAGCCATGAACTATGTTTACCAGCAAGTTTTGCAGCGATTGCTGAGCCACTTCTCGCGGGCGGAGCGCACCGCACTTCAGTTATTGATTCAGCGGTTGATTGTGGCGGCCGGGGGCCTGGAGCAGATCGGCGACTACAAGGTGCTGGTCGCTCATGGGGGCGGTAAAAGCAGCAGTTATGCACTGGCCTTCCTGCGTGCTGCGCAATTGACCATCGCGGGACGCGCGCCGAGGAGTTTTCAATTGCGTGTGGCAACCCTGCGCCATACGGGGATGGCGCAAGCGGCGCTGGACAGCATTCACCGTGGTTACAGCGCGTTGTTTTTCCATGACGACCCCAGGATCGAGCTGCTGATGGTGGAAAACCAGGAGGTTTTGCCTTTCAACCACCTGCGTCCGGCGTCAAGCGCGGGGCAGGAGGTGGGGCGGCGCAACATGTTGATGGTCGGGCATATGAGTTCGGGGGATATCCGCGCCAGTTTGTGCAACGACGGCTACCTGTCCCTGGGGGATTTCTATCGTCGCATCACTGCATGGGACGGTGGGGTACACGCGTTGGTCAGCAGTGATTCGCCACGCAAGCAGAATCAATACCTGGCGTGGCTGGCCAGGACCACTCGCGCTGCGGGCATGAAAGGCCATTCCGGGCAGCCATTGGCGCTCAACGCGCTGTTCACCCGCATGGACGATTGCAGCGCCGGGTATTACCGCGATGTGTATGGCGAACATTACGCGGCACAGGATGCGTCCGCCAAGGAGGTGCACCGTCACCTGGCCTACATTGGCGTGGCCGACCTGTTACGCGCAACGGAGCAGGGCAGCACGGCATTGCTCAATGATTTCATGGGTTACAAGCAAGATGAGTTCGCCTTTCAGTTCAGTACCCCGGCCTACGCCAACCCGTTGCTGATGGCCCACCTGCACGGCCTGCATGCCCAAGTGCTGCAGGGCCTGGACTATCAGCAGGGTGTCACGCGGTTTATCGAGCAGGCCATCGGCTTTATGCGCCGTAAACAAATCCCTGAATTGCTGATTGCCCAAGCCGGGACGCGGGACGGGCGCGTGCTGGCGGCGACCTATGCTCGCGAGTTCTTTGGCCTGGAGGATAGCCAACTGGTATGCCTGCTGTTTTCACCGTTTATCCAGCAAGGGCAGCGCCTGGAAGCCTTCTTGCGCCGCTGTCATCCGGGCATGCTGGTGGCGCTGCCCGAACTGCACAAGGCTCTTGAGGGCAAGCCTTCGGCAGAGTTGATCCAGCACTGGATTGTCGATACCAGTGGCTTGCCCCTGGCGCTTTTGCAGCACCTGTACTGCGCCCATGTCGCGGCCAATGCTGCTTGTATCAACAGCGAGGATGAGGCCACGGTGCCGCATGGCGCGCCAGGGCACTGAGGGTGGGCGCGCCATACCGGCCATTGCCCCGGCAGAAAAGGTCATGAGGGGGGATAAACAGGCTGATTTCGCCTATCAGGCTGTCTATCGCTACATGATCAACCTGATCAATGAAGTGGGCACCGAAGCTCGGGTCAAGCTGCCGTCCTTGCGACACTTGGCAGAGCGTTTGAATGTATCGATTTCCACCATTCAATACGCCTACTCGCTCCTGGAAAAGGAGGGCAGGGTGTACTCGGTGGCCAAGTCCGGCTACTACGCCTTGCCCATTGCCAGCAGTACACCGTGCTGCACCGCGGGGGATCTACTCGAGCGCCTGTATGTCGGGGCACGCAGGCCGGGGATGCTGGTGCTCAGTGCCGATGAGCCGGCCCAGTTGCTGTCCCTGGACGCGCCGTTACTGCAATTGGAGCGTGAACTGGTGCGCCAGTACCCGCGCCAATTGCAGCCTTATTCCCAGCCGTGCGGCATCTGGGAGCTGCGGGCGGCGCTGGCGGCGCGTTATACCCACTCGCCCACACGGTGCTGGCAGGCCGATGACGTGTATATCGGTGCTGACCTGCGGGGAGTGCTGGCCATTCTGATCGAGGTGTTGGCGCTTAGAGGGGCTGCTGTGCTGGTGGAGTCGCCTTGTGACTGGCTTGTCCTGCGACTGCTGCAAGACGCCGGAGTGCGTGTGATCGAGTGGCCGTGTAACGAGCAGGGCAGGCTCGACCTTGGCTATTTGCAGCAGCTACTGCGGGCCGAGGAGGTGCAATTGGCCGTGCTGTCTTCGACCCCGGGCCTTGGCACAGGGGCGCCCTTGAGCCAGGCGGATCAGGCTCAAGTGGCGCAGTTGCTGGAGCACGCGGGTTGCTGGGTATTGGAGAACGACATCCACGGCGGGCTGGAATTCGAGGCGGGCAGCCGCTACCTGCGCGATCTGGTTAATCCTGAGCGGCTGATGGTGTTTTCCTCGTTGGAAAAAGTCATGGGCCCCGAAGCGCCCTACGGCTATTTGTTGTCGCGGCACCTGAGCGCGCAATTACAGCGCCAGTTCCTGTTGCGTGCGTTCCGTTTGTCCTCCATTCGCCAGCGCGCAATCGCCCGGCTGTACCACAATGGCCGTTTTGACCAGCACTTGCAGCAGTTGCGCGAACTGCTCAAGGGGCACGCCGACGCAATGCATGGGCGCCTGGTGCAACATCTGGGCGAGCGTGTGACGTACCGGGCGCCCCAGGCGGGCGCTACCTACTGGTTGCGCTCCACCGAGGCCGTCGATATGCGTCGGGTCTTTCAAAACATGCTGGCGCGCCAGGTGGTGATTGCCCCTGGCGAGTTGTTCAGCGTGAGCGGCCTATACCAGCAAAATTTTCGGTTGAGCCATGTGGCAAGCACTCATCACAGCCTGGACCTGGTTTTGGAGGAGTTGGCGCAGGCGCTCAAGCAGGGACAGCACGGATGAATTGGCTTTGTAGGAAATATCGCTGATCATTATGGGATAGATACCGCCCCATAGCGGTCGAACACCCAGTAAACTGCATCCTTTTCCCGAATCCTTCTTTTCAGAGGTTTTTGCATGACTCTCAGTCCTTTTGCGGGCAAACCGGCGCCAGCTCAATTGCTGGTGGACATCCCGCGACTGGTAACGGCCTATTACACCGGCCAGCCCGATGCAGCAATCTCCACTCAACGCGTGGCTTTCGGTACTTCCGGGCACCGTGGTAGCTCTTTTGATTTGAGCTTCAATGAATGGCACGTGTTGGCCATCAGCCAGGCGATTTGCCTGTACCGCGAAGCACAAGGCATCACCGGCCCACTGTTTGTGGGCCTCGATACCCATGCGCTGTCCACCCCGGCAGGCGCCAGTGCGCTGGAAGTGCTGGCGGCCAACGGGGTGCATGTGATGCTCGCCGAAGGTGACGAATACACGCCGACCCCGGCGATTTCCCACGCCATCATCTGCTACAACCGTGGCCGTACCAGCGGCTTGGCCGATGGCATTGTCATCACCCCGTCCCATAACCCGCCCCAGAGTGGCGGTTATAAGTACAACCCGCCTAACGGCGGCCCGGCCGATACTCACGTCACCAAATGGATCGAGGCCAAGGCCAACGAACTGCTGGCAGCCAAGCTGGCCGGGGTCAAGCGCATCACCCATGCCCAGGCATTGAAAGCCGATACCACCCATCGCCATGACTACCTCAACAGCTACGTGGCCGACCTGATCAATGTCATCGACATGGACGCCATCCGCAGCGCCGATTTGCGCCTGGGTGTGGACCCGTTGGGGGGAGCAGGGGTGCGCTACTGGTCGGCCATCGCCGAGCATTACCGCTTGAACCTTGAAGTGGTGAATACCGAAGTCGACCCGACCTTCCGCTTCATGAGCGTGGATTGGGACGGCCAGATTCGCATGGACCCCTCCTCAAGCTATGCGATGCAAGGCTTGATCGGCCTCAAGGAACGCTTCGACGTGGCGTTTGCCTGCGACCCGGACCACGACCGTCACGGCATCGTTACCCCGTCTGGCGGGCTGTTGGCGCCGAACAACTACCTGGCCGTGTCCATCGATTACCTGTTCCAGAACCGTCCCCAGTGGCGCGCTGATGCAGCCGTGGGTAAAACCGTGGTCAGCAGTGGCTTGATCGACCGCGTGGCGGCGCGCATTGGCCGGCGCCTGTACGAAGTGCCGGTGGGCTTCAAGTGGTTTGCCGACGGCCTGTTCGAAGGCTCCCTGGGTTTTGGCGGCGAAGAAAGCGCGGGGGCTTCGTTCCTGCGCAAGGATGGCAGCGTGTGGAGTACTGACAAGGACGGCCTGATCCCGGCATTGCTGGCCGCGGAAATGACCTCGCGCAAAGGCCAGGACCCAAGCCAGATCTACCGTGGCCTGACCGACGTCCTGGGTGAACCGTTCGCCATCCGTGTGGATGCCAAGGCCACGCCGTCGCAGAAGGCACTGCTGGGCAAGCTGGCGCCGGAGCAGGTTACGTCCACGCAATTGGCCGGGGAAAGCATCCAGCAGATCCTCAGCCATGCACCGGGCAACGACCAGGCGATTGGCGGGCTGAAAGTCATGACCGAAAACGGCTGGTTTGCCGCACGCCCGTCGGGCACCGAGGATATCTACAAGATCTATGCCGAGAGCTTTATTGGCGAGGATCACCTCAAGCGTCTGGTGGAAGAGGCGCAGGTGTTGGTGGATGGTGCGATCACCCCCAACTGACACCCCGCTGTAAAAACATGTGGGAGCGGGCAAGTCGAATCGTCGCACTGCCGCTCCCACATTGGTTTTTGCGTTTGGCTTGAAATCAGGCCAGGTCCACCAGCACTACTTCGCTGTCTTCGATCGCCGTCACCCGCAACACCCGTTCATCCTGCACCGCAACACCGTCACGCGCCTGCGCTCGCAAGCCATTGACTTCGATCACCCCGGTCGCCGGCACTAGGTACGCCCGACGTCCCGCATCCAGGTGGTATTCGGCACTTTCCCCAGCCTTCAGGTTGGCCGCCACCAGGCGCGCATCGGCACGGATGCGCAGGCTTTCATTGTCGCCGTGCTTGCCGCTGGCCAAGGTCACAAACCCTTCGCGCTCGCCCTTGGGAAAAGGCTTGGCGCCCCAGGAAGGGGGCAGGCCCGCTTCATTGGGGATGATCCAGATCTGGAAAATCTTGGTTGCTGTGGCTTCCAGGTTGTATTCGCTATGGGCAATCCCGGTGCCCGCGCTCATCACCTGTACGTCGCCGGCCTCGGTACGGCCCTTGTTGCCCAGGTTGTCAGCGTGACTGATAGCACCTTCGCGCACATAGGTGATGATTTCCATGTCCCGGTGCGGATGCTGTGGGAAGCCTGTACCTGGAGCGATGATGTCATCGTTCCACACCCGCAGGTTGCCCCAGTGCATACGTTGGGGGTCATGGTACTCAGCGAACGAAAAGTGGTGATGGGCATCCAGCCAACCGTGATTGGCACCGCCCAGGGAAGTAAAAGGTCGAAGTTCAAGCATGATCGTCTCCTGTTGATGGGGCTATCATCCGCCAGGGCATGATCGATAAAAAGCGTAAAAAATACCTGATTCCCATCTGATTATTCGATTGGTTTGCGAGATCCCGAACTAGACCTGATATTCACTTCATCGCCTAACTGCATGAAGCCAAAGCAATTGGCTGGAACTGTCGCGGCATAACGGCGACCATAGGCGCTCTGTCCGCTCAACCCCCTGCAGGAGTCCGCGTGCCGCAACACACTCCCGATCTGCCCCCCGAACTGCGTCCCTTGGCGCAAATGCCGCTGTTCAAACGCCTGGCTGCCCGGCTGTTTGGCCACGGATTGACACGCCTGCGGGCTCAGCACCGTTTTTCGTGGCTGCATGGCCAGGCCGATGGTTTTCGCAGCGGGCATGAGGCTGGCGTGGAGTATGGCTACCAGGAAGGTAAGCGTGACGGCATCGAGGAAGGGCGCCAGGTCCTGTTGATTCGTGACTTTCGCAGCGATGAGCACCGCGCCCCCGGCGTTGACGACAGCCTGTTCGACGATTGGCGCCTGCCACTGACCCCAGAGCTGAAAAAACGCATCAAGGCCGACGTGGCGCGCTTGCTACCGGCCCATGCCCAGCCCAGCGCGGCCCAGTGGAAGATGATCTTCAGTGATACCCCATCAACCTCGGTGATTGCCGGGGCCGGGGCGGGCAAATCCACGTCGCTGGTGCTGCGGATCCTGCTGCTGAGTCATTACCTGGGTTTTGAGCTGAGCTCCATGACCGTGGTGACCTTCACCCGCGAGTCGCGCAAGGATTTCATCAGCAAACTCATGGAGATTCTCAGCCTGTGGGGCCAACCCCTTGGTTTGAAAGAGGCCCAGGCCGTGGTGCGCACCTTTCACTCACGCATCCTGCCCATGGTCCGCAGCCTGCCGGGCTTTGAGCGGTTACAGGCGTTCGAGAACCTGCACAGCGGCACCTATGATGAAGAGGCCGATAGCAACCCCTTCGACCTGCGCATCAACGATGCCCAGCGCCAGCAGCTCAATGCCTGTTATCACGGGCTCTACGGCCGGCACACACGCTTTCGCGAGCTGATTGCGCCCATGGCGCGGCACGCCTTGCAGCTCAAGGAGCTGGAGCGCGACCACCCGGATGTGCAAAAGCGCGTGGCAGTCACCGAATTGGCGGCCAAGCGTGACGAAGAGCTGTGCGATGTGATCGAGGACCTGTGGTTCCGCGCCGGCGCATGGCCGATCAAGGGCATCGAACCGAACCGTCAGAGCGTTGAAATCAATGGTGCGTCGTTCCACTGCCACGGCTACAGCGCCGAACTGGATGCCTGGGTGGTGCTGGGCTTCGACGCCAGGGAAAACCCGCAGATCGCCCGTCCAGGGGCCAAGCTGTCGGTACGCGCCGAATGGGCGGTCAAGCGCACACTGTTTCAAGCATTCTGCCGCAAACCATTGATATGGCTAGATAACTATGAATCCTCCAAGCGTCTGTTGAGCAGCCTGGCCGGGGACGCCACCTCAGGTCCGGGCTTTGATTACAAGGTCAAGGGCGAGTTGGCTTCGGCGCCATTGTTGGACTGTTTTGTCACCGCCGCCGGGTTTATCGAAAACCTCGGCCTGGACGTGCCCACCGCCGTAGGCCAGATGAGCTTTGCCAAGGATGATCCGGATCGCGGTTTCTTTGAGGCCCTGAGTATTTTCTGGAAGGCCCTGGAAGATCACCTGCTGGACCAGTCGCCACCGATCATGACTTACAACCGCATGTTTTCGCTGTTTGGCGAGAACACTCCGGAGAACCTCAAGTTGCTCAGCGACGGCCTGTTGCGCCCGCTGTCGCACTTGATGATCGACGAGTTCCAGGACGTTTCGCCGCAGATCGTCTCGTGGATCCGCGCCAGCCTGCGCGAGATCCGCAGCCGTGGGCCAGCGATGCATGTGGGGCGTGGTGCCCAGCATTCCTCGCTGTTATGCGTGGGGGATGACTGGCAGTCGATCTATGGTTGGCGTGGCAGTTCGCCCAAGTACTTCATGGAGTTCAACAAGGAGTTCCCATCCCCGAGCACCACCCGGGTGATGCTCGGGGAGAACTTCCGTAGCCATCAGCACATCATTGATGCCGCCGAGCATATCGTTAAAGCCGCACCGGCGATCAGCGGTAAAAAGGCCAAGGCCAGCGGCGCAGCCAGGGCGCTGGTACCGGTGCAGGTGCTGGATCGGGACGAAGCCGCTCTGGGGCAGCAGTTGCTGGCGCACTATCAGCGGGGCGAATCGGTATTAATGTTGTATCGAAAAGGCAGCGATAAGCTATTGATTCAAGAGCATATTCAGTCAGTAGTTAATCTTGATTCTAGCTTGCCGCCGACCCTGCGTCGTCTCAAACAACTGACCTATCACAGCGCCAAGGGGTTGCAGGCGGACGCGGTGTTTTTGCTAGGTGACTGCCAGCACCTGACCCGCTCGCCGTACAAGAACCAGGTCTACCGCATGGCTGGGCTTGGCAAGGATGGTGATGCAGAGCCTTACGACAATGCGCAAAAAGACGAGGTACTGCGCCTGGCCTATGTCGGGATTACTCGGGCAGTGAGCCATTGCTACTGGTATGTCGAAGGGCAGGATGGCCAGGGCACGAATGCGCCGAGGGCGTCGGATCGGGTGGCGGGGGGCAAAGTGTTCTTTGATGACCGGCGCGTGGCAAAGGTGAAGTAGAGATCTTGCTGTGGCAAGTGGGCCTATTGTGGCAAGCGAGCTTCTTGTGGCAAGTGGGCTTCTTGTGGCGAGCGGGCTTGCCCCGCGCTGGGCTGCGCAGCAGCCCCAAACCCTACACCCCCGGTTTACCTGACTAAATTCGCTGAGCTTATTGGGGCTGCTACGCAGCCCAGCGCGGGGCAAGCCCGCTCGCCACAAGAAGCCCGTTTGCCACAGCAAGCCCGTTTGCCACAATAAGCCCTGCAACTACGCCTGCCGCAACTGCGGGCGTACGAACGATTCAAGCTCCAGCTCAATCGCTTCGATAATCCGCTCCACATCCGTGGCGTTCATCACCGTGGTACAGGGAATGCCAGCAATGGCAATCAGGGTTTCGCCACTCGCTCGGTCAAACAAGCGCGCGATCATGCTGCCAGGCGCGTCCATGCTGCCTTCAAAGCCTACCGGGTGAAAATGCCAGCGCATCAGTTGACATGCGTTGGGGAACGTCACTTTGTTCATGTGACCAACCTTGTTCATTGAGCGCTTCCTTTAGCTCGCGGCAAGGGTGTCAGGCCCATCAATGGTCCTGACCGTGAAGCTTAAAAAATAGCACTCACTTGCAATTAGCACCGGTTTATTTCTATCCGTTCGGCAGTTCCTTGCAGGAAGTATGACGTGGGTCATATCTTACAAATGCTTAGGCAAAAGGCCATTACTTAAAACTGTCACTTGGCCATTGAAGCACCCGGTAAAGTTGTGCAAGCTCCAGGCTTTAGCCGTTTGCGAGTGTTGTATGTCACAGACCGTCCCGGCCGATAGCCCGCAACAGACGCAAGTGACCGCCGACGTGGTATTGCGCCACCATCTGTGTTGGAAGCACCGCGATCTGGACGGGGTCATGGCGCACTACCACCCGGATATCCAGTACCACGACTTCTTCCAGAACCGCGTGGTGTGCTTCGACCAGTTGCGTGAGTACCTGCAAGCCAGCATGCCCCGCGACCCCGACGAGGCCATCGAGCACACTGACCGCATCCGCACTGATGGCGATACCGCATTTATCCAGTACCGCGTGACCTTGCGTGGCGGCCAGGGCCTGGTGTCGTTTCGTACCAGTGAGGCGATCACCGTGCGCGACGGGCTGATCTGGCGTGTCAACGAATATGCATCCCTGGTCCACGAGCCCGCCACCAGTCGCTCCCAGTCCCAGGCCACGCGACCGACCGTCAGCCGCCTGGGCTTGTCGCCCCAGCAACTGAGCTACCTGGCCAACGATTTGCAGCAGTACTTCCAGCGCCAGCAACCTTATCTCGACCCTGAACTGGACCTGCAACGGGTGGCCAAGGAGTGTGGCTACAGTCGCAACCAGATTTCCTACCTGCTCAACCAGGTGCTGGGGCAGAGCTTCTACCGCTACGTCAACCAGGCCCGCCTGCAGCATTTGCTGGCGGCACTGGATGGCGCCACGCCGCCGATCCGCATTGATGAACTGGCATTTGCCGCCGGTTTCAACTCGTTATCGGCGTTCTATAGCTGTTTCCGCCAGCACACCGGCTTGTCGCCCAAGGCCTACGTGAAACAAATTTCCCTGCGTGCACGCGCGCAAGACGAGGACTGAAGCCAGGCACTAGGATCACGCCATCGACGTTTGGTGGTGGAGTTTGGGCATGCCCGCATGGCGCAAGATCAGTTTATGGATGGACCAGCTGCAAGAGCCGCTAGAGGCGCGTGCGTCCCTGGAGCAGGACCTGGATGTCGATGTGGCCATTATTGGCGCCGGCTACACCGGGCTGTGGACCGCCTATTACCTCAAGCGCCACGCGCCGCAGCTCAAGGTGGTGATCATCGAGGCGCAGACCGCTGGTTTTGGGGCTTCCGGGCGCAATGGTGGTTGGTTGATGGGCAACCTCTTGGGCGAAGACCGCTTGCTCGCCGGCTTACCTGCCGAGCAGCGCCGGGCCTCGTTTGACCTGCTGCATGGCATCCCCGATGAAGTCGGCCAGGTTCTGCAGCGCGAAGCCATTGACTGCGATTATCGCAAGGGTGGGGCGCTGCACTGTGCCGCCCGCTACCCCGAGCAAGAAGCCAGCCTGCGCGAATACCTGGCCAAGCTCCACGGCCAAGGCCTGACCGACGATGACTACCGCTGGCTCAGCCCCGAGCAACTGGCCGGGCAGATCCGTATCGCCTCGGCCTATGGCGCGGTGTACACGCCCCACGTCGCGACGATCCATCCGGCCAAGCTGGTGCGCGGGTTGGCGCGGGTGGTCGAGGCCATGGGCGTGGCGATCTACGAGAACAGCCCGGTCACTCACTGGCAGTCCGCCAGCCTGCGCACCGACAAGGCCCAGGTCCGGGCCTCGTGGGTGGTGCCGGCAGTGGAGGGCTATGCCCCGACGCTCAAGCCCCTGGGCCGCTATCAACTGCCGGTGCAGAGCCTGATCGTGGCGACCGAACCCTTGCCTGCCAGTACCTGGGAGGAAATCGGCCTGGATCAGGGCCAGGCGTTTGGTGAAAGCAGCCGCCAGGTCACCTACGGCCAGCGCACCGCAGATAACCGCCTGGTGTTCGGTGCCCGCGGTGGCTATCAATTTGCCGGCAAGTTGCGTCACAACTTCGACCTCACCGAAAGCGAGGTGGAGTTGCGCCGCTATCTGTTCTGCGAGCTGTTCCCGCAACTGCAGCATGTGCGCGTTACCCATTCCTGGGGTGGCAACCTCGGTATGTCGCGGCGCTTTCGGCCACACATGCTGTGCGACCAGCAGAGCGGTATCGCCTTGTCGGGTGGGTATGGCGGGGAGGGCGTCGGCGCCAGCAACCTGGGTGGCCGAACCCTGGCCGACCTGATCCTGGGGCGCGATACGCCGCTGGTCCAGCAGCCGTGGGTGCTGCGCGATGGCGGCCTGAAAGCCCTCAAGGGTTGGGAACCGGAGCCGTGTCGCTGGCTGGGCTACAACGCGATCATTCGCAGCTTCGTCCACGAGGACCAGACCCTGGCCAATCCGCACACCGCGCCCTGGCGGCGCAAGCTGGCCAGCGGTATGGCCAGCTTTATGGAAGGTTTCATGCACTAAATCGCTTCAATCACCACAGGTATGACCATGAGCATTACCCAGTTCAAAGACACACTTAACCGCCACCTGCCGGACTCAAGCCCGGTCGCCGTGCCCCTCGGCACCCCGATTGCCGTGGCCTCCACCCTCAGCGTGGAACGCAACGATGGCGTCGAAACCGGCATCTGGGAATGCACCCCGGGCCGCTGGCGGCGCCAGATCGTGGCCCAGGAGTTCTGCCACTTTATCCAGGGCCGCTGCACCTTCACCCCCGATGACGGTGAAACCCTGCATATCGAAGCCGGCGATGCACTGATGTTGCCGGCCAACAGCACGGGTATCTGGGATATCCAGGAGACCGTGCGCAAGACCTATGTGTTGATTCTCTAATCTTTTGATCCTTGATCGCCTGCCATAAAAACAGCCCTATAACCGCCAGGAAATCGAACCATGAGACCCATTGCCCTGTTGCCCTTGATGTTGGTGGCTTCCCTGACCCAGGCCGCCGAGACGGTGAAAATCTACAACTGGTCGAGTTACATCGCACCCGACACCACCAAGAACTTCCAGAAGGAAACCGGGATCGGTTTCAGCTACGACGTGTACGACAGCAACGAGACCCTGGATGGCAAGTTGATGACCGGCAATTCGGGTTACGACGTGGTCTTCCCGTCCAACCACTTCATGGCCCGGCAGATCCAGGGTGGGGCTCTGAAGAAACTCGACAAGAGCCAGTTGCCTAACTGGAAGAACCTCAACCCGGTGCTGCTCAAGGCCCTGCAAACCAACGACCCGGGCAATGAACACGGCTTCCCGTACCTGTGGGGCAGCACTGGCATCGGCTACAACATCGACAAGGTCAAGGCAGTGCTGGGCGACGACGCGCCGGTGGATTCCTGGGACTTGATCTTCAAGCCCGAGTACATGGAAAAACTCAGCAAATGCGGGGTGGCGATCCTCGACAACGGTCCGGAATTGCTGCCGATCGCCCTGAACTATCTGGGCTTGCCACACCACAGCAAGGACCCTAAGGACTACAAAAAGGCCGAGGCGTTGCTGCTCAAAGTGCGGCCATACATTGCGTACTTCCACTCCTCGAAATACACCGGCGACCTGGCCAACGGCGACATCTGCGTGGCGGTAGGTTTCTCGGGTGACGTGCTGCAGGCCGAAAGCCGGGCCAAGGAAGCCAAGAACGGCGTGAAGATCGGCTACAACATCCCCAAGGAAGGCGCCGCGATCTGGTTCGACATGGTCGCCATGCCCGCCGACGCCCCGGATGAAAAAGCCGGCTATGCCTTCATGAACTACCTGCTGCGCCCCGAGGTGATGGCCGGCATCACCAACTTCGTGCACTACGCCAACGGCAACAGCGCCGCTGACAGCCTGGTGGACCCGGTGATCAAGAGCGACACCAAGGTGTACCCGAGCGAGGAGATGATGGGCAAGCTGTTCGCCCTCGAAGCCATGCCCATGAAGATCGACCGCATTCGCACGCGAATCTGGAACACCATCCGCACCGGACGCTGACCTGGTGGGGGGGCTTGTTGTGGCGAGGGGGCTTGTCCCCCGCTGGGCTGCGCAGCAGCCCCAAAGCCAGCCACCTCGGTGTCTCTGATGAAACTGAGGGGACCTTATTGGGGCTGCTGCGCAGCCCAACGGGGGACAAGCCCCCTCGCCACAAAGGGGAGCTTTAGCAGTCTGAAACCTGTTGTAGACCGCTAGCTTTTTGTGGCGAGCGGGCTTGCCCCGCGTGGGGCGGCAAAGCCGCCCCAACAGCTTCACCCAGTTCTGCCAGGTACACCGAGGTGGCTGGCTTTGGGGCTGCTGCGCAGCCCAGCGGGGGACAAGCCCCCTGGCCACAACCAGGCCTAGGGGTTATCCAGGTCGTGCCCCAGCGATTGGATAAACAACGAAAACAACTCCGGCTGCGACGAGATATCCAGCTTGGCGTAGAGGTGGCGTCGATGCACCTTGACCGTGTCTGGCGAGATGCTCAGGCGTTCGGCCATGGCCTTGGACGAGAACCCGCGCAAGACCAGGCGGGCGATTTCCAGCTCGCGCTCGGACAGCACGCCACTGCCGAAATGGCTCAACGCATCGCGTATCTGGCTGGCCATCGCCTCGCCGGCCGGTGCGCGCTGGGTAATCTGTTGCCAATGCTGCTGCATCAACGGCAGCACCCACGCCGCCAACAGCGTCAGCAGCCCGGTTTCCGTCGCGGTAAATACCCGCTGCATCCCCAATGACAACGACAAAGTGCCTGCCCCAGGCAGTTGCAGGATGAATTGCACTTCATCCTCCAGCACGTTGTCGTGGAAGTAATTGAGGAAATACTCGCTCTGGCGGAAATGGTCCGGCGCCACCTCTTCCAGGCGGTATACGCCACTGGCGTAGCCTTCGCGGCACGCCTGGAAGAACGGGTCGAGCAAGTACAAGCCATTGAGGTACACCAGCATCGACGCCGGTTTGCTGGTGGGTTGCGCGTCGTACTCTTCCAGCGCCTGGGGCGGGCCATCCAGCGGGTAGAAGATCGCCAGGGCGTTATCGAAAGCCAGGTTCTGGTGCAGCAACAGCACCAATTGCTTCCAGAAGCGCTCGGTGCCAATTTGCGACACGGTACGGCCCAGGCCCGCATGCATGCCGATTTCCCGAAACAGGCTCATGTGATGGGTTCCGATGGCTGAAAGATCGGCCAAGAGTTCGGTTTTTACCCTGTCCCGTCAAGGGGAGTACTCCAATAGGGGAATTGGCCGGTGTAGTGGCAACCCCTACATTCCCTGTAGGAGCGAGCTTGCTCGCGAAAAGCCTGAGCGCGCTGCGGTTACCCAGTCAGTACGCGTTTGCGTTGACGTCTTTCGCGAGCAAGCTCGCTCCTACAATAAAAAATAGATCGCCCCTTCTTTTTTCGTTTCTGCCTCAAACCAAGAATAAACAAGAGGATAACGATATGAGCACAACCCCCGCGCCTGACGGCGTGCTGAAACCTACCTTGAGTGTGTTCGATGTGGTGGCCATTACCGTTTCGGCGGTGACCCCGGCCAGTTCCGTGTTTGTCATTGCGCCGTTTGCGATCCAGCAAGCCGGCAGTGGGGTGTTCCTGGCGTTTGTGATGGCCGGGTTACTGGCGCTGATGTTCGCCTTTTGCTACGCCGAACTGGGGCGCGCCCATAACAGCGCGGGTGGCGAGTATGTGTACGCCAAGCGGGTGTTCGGCGGAATGGCGGGCTACGCGACCTTCCTCACCGTACTGGTGATGTTGCTGTTTATCCCGCCGGTACTGGCCACCGGTGCGGCGACGTACCTCAATAATGCCCTGGGCACGAAGTTCGACTCACAAACCGTGGCCCTGGTGATCGTGGTGTGCAGTTACGCCCTGGGCATCCTCAATATCAAGCTCAATGCGTGGATCACCGGCACCTGCCTGTTGCTGGAAGTGGCGGCGTTGCTGGTGATCGTGTTTATCGGCTTTGGCAACCCGGTGCAGCCGGCCAGTGTGCTGTTCCAGCCGCAAATCGTCGAAAACGGCGTATTGCATTTGGCGCCCTGGGCCCTGGTGATCGGCGCCGTGGGCATCGGCCTGTTCTCGTTCAACGGCTATGGCCCGGCGGTGTTGTTGGCCGAAGACATGAAGTGCGGCGGCAAGGGCGTGCACAAGGCGGTGCTGTGGTCCCTGGGCCTGGTGGTGGTGATCGAGTTGGTGCCAATTACCGCACTGTTGATCGGTGCCCCATCCCTCAGTGAGATGATCAGCAGCCCGGATCCCATCGGTTACCTGCTGACCAGTCATGGCAATGAAACCCTGTCGCGCCTGGTCAGTGCCGGGATCTTCCTCTCAGTGTTCAACGCCATCGTTGCCATCGTGATCCAGATCGGCCGGGTCGTGTTCAGCAGTGGCCGCGATGCGCTGTGGACGCCGACCATCAATAAACTCTTCACCCGTATCCACCCGCGCTGGGATTCGCCATGGCTGGCCACGCTGTTCCTGGCGATCCCTTCGGCACTGCTCAGCTTCAGCTCCAACCTGGCGGACCTGACGTCCTTCAGCGTGTTGTTGATCATGCTGGTGTACCTGATCGTCGCCCTGAGTGCGCTGATGAGCCGGGTGCTGCTGCGCGAGCGCGAGCACCCGTACCGCATGCCCCTGTGGCCGGTGCCGGCATTGCTGGCGGTGGCGGGCGCGGGTTATCTGTTGTTTACCTTGTTTATCGCGGCGTCCATGCGCGACATCATGATTATCATCGGCCTGCTGGCCTTGTCGGTGATCCTGTATTGCATCAGCGGCCGGACGAGTCCGGCGTTCCAGAAACTGTAAGGAGTGGTTATGCGCGCACGTCAATTGGGCATTACGTTGGGGCTGGGCACGCCCGGCGAATTGAATGCGATTACCGACGTCCCCGGGGTTCGGGTCGGCCACAGCACGCTCAAGGAGCAGATCGATGGCAAGCAGGTACGCACCGGGGTCACGCTGATTCAGCCGCGGGCCGGTGCTGCGCGGTTGCAGCCGTGTTTTGCCGGGTATCACGTACTCAACGGCAACGGCGACGCCACCGGCCTGGAGTGGATCGGCGAAGCCGGGCTGCTGACTACGCCCCTGGCGATCACCAACACCCACAGCATTGGCATTGTGCGTGACACCCTGATTGCCCTGGAGCGCGACAGCCTGGCAGACCCGGCGGTGTACTGGTGCATGCCGGTGGTGATGGAGACCTATGACGGCCTGCTCAACGATATCTGGGGCCAGCACATCGGCCCGGAGCATGTGCTCCAGGCCATGGCCAGTGCAGAATCCGGCCCGGTGCAGGAAGGCGCTGTGGGCGGCGGCACCGGGATGATCTGCCATGAGTTCAAGGGCGGCATCGGCAGCGCCTCGCGCAAACTGGCGGCGGAGCAGGGTGGCTGGACCGTCGGCGTGCTGGTGCAGGCCAACCACGGCAAGCGCCAGGAACTGCGGGTGGATGGCTACCCGGTGGGGCGGCACTTGATGGAAATTGCCTCGCCGTTTGCCGAGCGTGGCACCCCAGGCATGGGCTCCATCGTGGTGATCATCGCCACCGATGCGCCATTGCTGCCGCACCAGTGCCAGCGCCTGGCGCAACGCGCCTCCATCGGCATTGCCCGTACCGGCGGCGGTACCGAGGACTCCAGTGGCGACCTGTTCCTGGCGTTTGCCACCGGCAACCACGACCTGCCGCCCGCAGATTATGGGCGCAAGGACTTGCCCCTCAGCACGGCGTTGAGCATGGTCAACAATGATCATATTTCACCGTTGTTCAGTGCTGCGGCCGAGGCGGTGGAAGAGGCGATCATCAACGCGATCCTCGCCGGGGAGGACATGACCACCGCCGATGGCGTGCTGGTGCCGGGCCTGGATGGGCAGACGCTGCTGGAGGCAATGCGCCAGACAGGCTGGCGCTAAAGGAGTGAGGCGCGGCTGTGTCTGTGTCTGTGGCGAGCGGGCTTGTTGTGGCGAGCGGGCTTGCCCCGCGCTGGGCTGCGCAGCAGCCCCAATAAGCTCACCGAGTTTAGTCAGGTTAACCGTGGGCGTCGTTCAGGGGCTGCTACGCACCCCAGCGTGGGGCAAGCCCGCTCGCCACAGGATGTATTGTTGTTAATGACACGGTGACACTTTTAAATTGGAGCCCAATCAATTAATTGGATCCATTCAATATTAAAGTGTGACCTGCCTGGCATTTAATCATTTAGCACTATTTAATATTTAAATAACCAACTTTCCGGCATCCCATCTAAAACAAAGAATATAAACACTTATTGCCCAGTGTTTGCAGGCGTTATTCCCTTCGTGCAATTTTCCAGCAAAAAAAATACTGGACGTATGATTTCGAATTGTGTCAGTTTTCTTTCGCCTTCATAAGAGGCGAGTGATAGGACGATCTCGCCAGAGAGCGTCATATCGGACAAAAACTGTTCCACTTGCAAACAAGGAAGTACGTTTATGTCGAAAGTAAAAGACAAAGCTATTGTCTCGGCAGCTCAAGCAAGTAGTGCCTATTCACAAATCGATAGCTTTAGCCATTTGTACGACCGTGGCGGCAACCTCACGGTCAATGGCAAACCTTCGTTCTCTGTCGACCAGGCAGCCGACCATTTGCTGCGCGAAAACGCGGCATACCGGGACGTTGACGGCAACGGCAGAATCGATCTGACCTACACCTTCCTGACCTCGGCTTCCTCGGCAACCATGAACAAGCATGGTATCTCCGGGTTCAGCCAGTTCAGCAACCTGCAAAAAGGTCAGGCCGTACTGGCCATGCAATCCTGGGCCGATGTGGCCAATGTCACCTTCACCGAGAAAGCCTCGGGCGGTGACTTCCACATGACCTTCGGCAACTACAGCGCAGGCCAGGACGGCGCCGCCGCCTTTGCCTACCTGCCCGGCACCAATGAGAAGTACCACACGAGCGGCACGGATGGCACCTCGTGGTACCTGATCAACAACAGCTACACCGCCAACATCAACCCTGGCCTGAACAACTACGGGCGCCAGACCCTGACCCACGAGATCGGCCATACCCTGGGCCTGGATCACCCTGGCGACTACAACGCCGGGACCGGCAACCCGTCTTACAAAGATGCGGACTACGGCCAGGACACTCGTGGCTACAGCGTGATGAGCTACTGGGGTGAAAACAACACCAACCAGAACTTCACCAAAGGCGGGGTAGAGGCCTATGCGTCCGGCCCGCTGATCGATGATATCGCGGCGATCCAGAAGCTCTACGGTGCCAACTACAACACCCGTGCCGGTGACACCACCTACGGTTTCAACTCCAACACCGGGCGTGATCACCTCAGCGCCACTTCCAATGCCGACAAGCTGGTGTTCTCGGTGTGGGACGGTGGCGGCAACGACACCCTGGACTTCTCCGGCTTTACCCAGAACCAGAAAATCAACCTCAACGAGACGTCGTTCTCCGACGTGGGCGGCCTGGTGGGTAACGTGTCGATTGCCCAGGGCGTGACCGTGGAAAACGCCTTTGGGGGTTCGGGCAACGACCTGCTGATCGGCAACGCAGTGGCCAACACCCTCAAGGGTGGTGCCGGTAACGACCTGATCTACGGCGGTGGCGGGGCCGACAAACTGTGGGGCGGCGCGGGCTCGGACACCTTTGTGTTCGGTGCCAGCTCCGATTCCCGGCCAGGTGCGGCGGACCAGATCCTTGACTTCACCTCGGGTTCGGACAAGATCGACCTGACCGGCATCACCAAAGGCGGTGGCCTGCATTTCGTCAACGCCTTTACTGGTGCTGCCGGTGATGCCGTGCTGACCTACGCCTCGGGTACCAACCTGGGCACGCTGGCGGTGGACTTTTCCGGGCACGGCGTGGCGGATTTCTTCGTCACCACCGTAGGCCAGGCGGCCTATAGCGACATCGTGGCTTGATCAAGGCGTAGCACCTGCGGTGAGCGGGTTTGTTGTTGTGGGTGGCCTTGTTGTGGCAATGGGGCGTGTTGTAGCAATGGGGCTTGTTGTGGCGAGGGGGCTTGTCCCCCGTTGGACTGCGTAGCAGTCCCATTTTCTAGGGCCGCTTCGCGCCCCAGCGCGGGGCAAGCCCGCTCGCCACAACAAGCCCCGCTCGCCACAACAAGCCCCGTTCACCACAACAGCCTCGCTCATCGCAAACAGGTAATGGTGATGACTATTTTTCGTAACGCAACCGCCTGGTTGATCCCGGCGTTGCTCGTGTCGGCAGGAGCCCACGCAATGGCAAGCAGCCTTGTTTTACCCAGCACCGATCAACTGGCTGGACACTGGCAACTGCGCCAGCAAGAGCAGGTCTGCGATCTGTATCTGATCGACCAACCCAACAGCCTGGCCGGTAATATTGATTGTGCGCAACAGTGGCTGGGGCAAAAACCCCTGACCTGGTTGCCCACCCCGGATGGTATCTGGCTGATGAATGCCGAGGGCACCGGTATAACCCATTTGAATCGGCAGAAAGAAGGCGAATATACCGCGCGTTCTGCTTCTGGATTAGAGCTGTTACTGCAACGCACACAGTAATCAAGTAATGCGGTTATAGGCTTATAACTGCAAGATATAGATGTATTTGTTGGTCGCGACCTATATCGGCCTGTCACTTCCAACATATCAAGCACTATTGAAATAGTTGCCCGCCCCCTTGTTTGGGGCGCTCGGCAGACTATTGCGCGTATTTCAGCTCAGGGAAGATCAGGCAACATGGCGAAGACCACTCCCACTGCACCACTGTTTAAAGCCCTCGGCGATTATAAAAGTATCCTGATCAGCGTCGGTTGCTTCACTGCGTTGATCAATCTGCTGATGCTGGTGCCGTCCATTTATATGCTGCAAGTCTATGACCGGGTACTGTCATCGCAGAACGAAACCACCTTGGTGATGTTGACCCTGATGGTGGTGGGGTTCTTCGCCTTTATCGGCACCCTGGAAGTGGTGCGCAGCTTTATCGTGATCCGCATCGGCAGCCAGTTGGAGCGCCGGTTCAACCTGCAGGTCTACAAGGCCGCCTTCGAGCGCAATCTGCAGCGGGGCGAAGGTCACGCCGGGCAATCCTTGGGGGATTTGACCCATATCCGCCAGTTCCTCACCGGGCCTGCGTTGTTTGCGTTCTTCGATGCGCCTTGGTTCCCGATCTATTTGCTGGTGATCTTCCTGTTCAACGTCTGGCTGGGGGTGCTGGCCACCGCCGGCGCCGTGCTGTTGATTGCGCTGGCATGCCTTAACGAATACCTCACCAAAAAGCCGTTGCGCGAAGCCAGCGGCTACTCGCAACAGTCCACCCAATTGGCCACCAGCCACTTGCACAACGCCGAGACCATCCAGGCCATGGGCATGCTGGGGGCGCTACGCGGTCGTTGGTTCCAGGTGCATTCGCAGTTTCTCGGCCTGCAGAACCAGGCCAGTGACACCGGTTCGGTGATCAGCTCCTTGAGCAAATCCTTGCGTCTGCTCCTGCAATCGTTGGTGTTGGGGCTGGGCGCGTTGTTGGTAATCAAGGGCCAGATGACGGCGGGGATGATGATTGCCGGGACCATTCTGATGGGGCGGGTGCTCAGCCCGATCGACCAGTTGATCGCAGTGTGGAAGCAATGGAGCTCGGCCAAGCTGGCCTACCAGCGCTTGGATGAGCTGTTGCAGGCCTTCCCGCCCGGGGCGCAGGCCATGGCGCTGCCGCCGCCCAAGGGCCAGGTGAGTTTCGAGCAGGTCAGCGCCGGCCCTCCGGGGCGGCGGGTGGCGACCTTGCATCAGGTCAGCTTCAACCTCGCGGCCGGTGAAGTGTTGGGGGTATTGGGGGCGTCCGGGTCCGGCAAATCGACCCTGGCGCGGGTGCTGGTGGGCGTATGGCCAACCCTGGCTGGCACGGTGCGCCTGGACGGTGCCGATATCCATCGCTGGGACCGCGACGACCTCGGCCCCCATATCGGTTACTTGCCCCAGGACATCGAACTGTTCAGCGGCAGCATCGCCGACAACATCGCGCGTTTTCGCCAGGCTGACCCTGAGCAGGTGGTGCACGCCGCCCAGCAAGCTGGGGTGCACGACCTGATTCTGCGCTTGCCCCAAGGCTACGACACGGTGTTGGGCGACGACGGCAGCGGCCTGTCCGGTGGGCAGAAACAACGGGTGGCCCTGGCCCGCGCGCTGTATGGCGGGCCGCGCCTGATCGTACTGGACGAACCCAATTCCAACCTCGACACCGTGGGCGAGGCCGCTTTGGCCAGCGCCATCATGCAGATGAAAGCCCAGGGCAGCAGCGTGATCCTGGTCACCCACCGCTCTTCGGCGCTGGCCCAGGCCGACAAGCTGCTGGTGCTCAACGAAGGCCGCCTGCAAGCGTTTGGCCCCAGCCAGGAGGTGCTGCGGGCGCTGTCCGGGCAAGCGGAGCCACCCCGTGAAAAGGCCGGCGTCAGCTTGAACCGTCAATATCCTGCGGCAAGGAATCCAGGCCAATGAGTACCGAGAGCAGCCTGCAACCAGAGCAGACCTTTCCCGAGCGCGATGCGCGCTTTTTCTCCCGCTTGGGCTGGGTGATGACGGTGGTCGGCGCCGGGGGATTCTTCCTCTGGGCCAGCCTGGCGCCGCTGGACCAGGGGATCCCGGTGCAGGGCACAGTGGTGGTGTCCGGCAAGCGCAAGGCCGTGCAAACCCTGAGCCCCGGCGTGGTCAGCCGGATCCTGGTGCGCGAAGGCGAGGTGGTCAAACAGGGCCAACCGCTGTTTCGCCTCGACCAGACCCAAAGCCAGGCCGACGTGCATTCCCTGCAAGCCCAATACCGCATGGCCTGGGCCAGCGTCGCCCGTTGGCAGAGCGAGCGCGATAACTTGCCGGCGGTGGTCTTTCCCGCTGAACTGAGTAGCGCCGCCGATCCTGCGCTGGCCCTGGTACTTGAAGGCCAGCGCCAACTGTTCAGCAGTCGGCGTGATGCCTTTGCCCGCGAGCAATCGGGGATTCGCGCCAGCATCGAAGGCGCCAGCGCCCAACTCAACGGCATGCGCCGCGCCCGCACCGATCTGAGCGCCCAGGCGCAATCGCTGCGTGATCAACTGGCCAACCTGCAACCCTTGGCCGACAACGGCTATATCCCGCGCAACCGCCTGCTGGAATACCAGCGCCAACTGTCCCAGGTGCAGCAGGACCTGGCGCAGAACAGCGGCGAAAGCGGGCGCCTGGAGCAGGGCATTCTCGAGTCGCGCCTCAAGTTGCAACAGCACAGCGAGGAATACCAGAAGGAAGTCCGCAGCCAACTGGCCGACGCGCAGCTACGCAGCCTGACCCTGGAGCAGCAGTTGACCTCCGCCGGCTTTGACCTGCAACACAGTGAAATCAACGCGCCGGCCGATGGCATCGCAGTCAACCTCGGGGTGCATACCGAGGGTGCCGTGGTGCGAGCCGGGGAAACGCTGCTGGAAATCGTGCCCCAGGACACGCGCCTGGAAGTGGAAGGGCGTTTGCCGGTGAACCTGGTGGACAAGGTCGGCAGCCATCTGCCCGTGGACATTCTGTTCACCGCCTTCAATCAGAGCCGCACGCCTCGGGTGCCGGGAGAAGTGAGCCTGATCTCCGCCGACCAGTTGCTCGATGAAAAAACCGGTATGCCGTATTACGTGCTGCGCACCACGGTCAGCGATGCCTCCCTGGAAAAACTCCAGGGCCTGGTGATCAAGCCGGGCATGCCTGCCGAGATGTTTGTGCGTACCGGCGAACGCTCGTTGCTCAACTACCTGTTCAAGCCGCTGCTCGACCGTGCCGGCTCGGCGTTGACCGAGGAATGAGCATGAAACCACTGTTCATCGCCTTGCTCCTCGCCTGCAGCAGCGCCCAGGCCGCCATGGGCCCGTTCGATGTGTATGAACTGGCGCTGCGAAACGATCCAGTGTTCCTCGGTGCGATCAAGGAGCGTGACGCCGGCCTGGAAAGCCGCACCATTGGCCGCGCCGGCCTGTTGCCCCGGCTGTCGTACAACTACAACAAGGGTCGCAACAACTCCCAGGCCAACCTGCCAGATGGCCGTGGTGGCCACTATCACGACGATCGCAACTACAACAGCTTCGGCTCGACCTTCACCCTGCAACAGCCACTGTTCGACTACGAAGCCTATGCCAACTACCGCAAGGGCGTGGCCCAGGCGCTGTTTGCCGACGAGAGTTTTCGCGACAAAAGCCAGGCACTGTTGGTGCGGGTGCTGACGTATTACACCCAGGCCCTGTTCGCCCAGGACCAGATCGATATCGCCCGGGCCAAAAAGAAAGCCTACGAGCAGCAGTTCCAGCAGAACCAGCACCTGTTCCAGCAAGGCGAGGGCACCCGTACCGACATTCTGGAGGCCGAATCTCGTTATGAACTGGCGACCGCCGAAGAAATCCAGGCGCTTGACGAGCAGGACGCGTCACTGCGCGAACTGGGCGCATTGCTTGGCGTACAGAGCGTCGATATCGCCGACCTGGCGCCACTGAGCCGCGACTTTGCCGCCTTCACCCTGGCCCCGGCCAACTACGACAGCTGGCACGAACTGGCGCTGACCAACAACCCGACCCTGGCCTCCCAGCGCCAGGCCGTGGAAGTGGCGCGCTATGAAGTGGAACGCAACCGCGCCGGGCACCTGCCGCGGATCACTGCGTATGCCAGTTCGCGCCAGCAGGAATCCGACAGCGGCAACACCTACAACCAGCGCTACGACACCAACACCATCGGCATTGAAGTCAGCGTGCCGCTGTATGCCGGGGGTGGCGTATCGGCGTCCACCCGCCAGGCCAGTCGCTCCATGGAGCAGGCCGAGTACGAACTGGAGGGCAAGACCCGCGAGACCCTGATCGAGTTGCGACGCCAGTTCAGTGCCTGCCTGTCGGGGGTCAGCAAGCTGCGCGCCTATCAAAAGGCCCTGGCCTCGGCCGAAGCGCTGGTGGTCTCGACCAAGCAAAGCATCCTCGGCGGCGAGCGCGTCAATCTCGATGCCCTCAACGCCGAGCAGCAGCTGTACAGCACCCGCCGCGACCTGGCCCAGGCCCGTTACGACTACCTGATGGCCTGGACCAAGTTGCATTACTACGCGGGCAACCTGCGCGACACCGACCTGGCCAAGGTCGACGAAGCCTTCGGCCCAGCCCCGCGCTGAATAAAAAACACAAGAAAAGTGAGGACGGTCACCGTGAACGCGAAACAACGAGGCTATCACTGCGTCATGCTGTGTGGGCTGGCCAGCCTGGGCACTGCCCAGGCCGCGCCCTATGTGGAAACCGGCAAGCCGGGCGACCCCGCCAGTTGGCGCTCGGCGGAGTATCAAAGGGACTGGGGCCTGGGGCGCATGCAGGCCGATCAAGCCTATGCGGCGGGTATCAGCGGTGCCGGGGTCAAGATTGGCGCCCTGGACTCGGGCTTCGATGCCAGCCACCCCGAAGCGTCCCCGGAGCGCTTTCACCCGGTGACCGCCAACGGCACCTATGTGGATGGCAGCCCGTTCTCCACCACCGGTGCGCTGAACCCCAACAACGACTCCCACGGCACCCACGTCACCGGCACCATGGCCGCTGCGCGTGATGGCATCGGCATGCATGGCGTGGCCTACAACGCGCAGCTCTATGTGGGCAATACCAACGCCAACGACAGCTTTCTGTTTGGCCCGACGCCCGATCCCCTGTATTTCAAGGCGGTGTACAGCGCCATGGTCGATTCCGGGGTGCGTGCGATCAACAACAGCTGGGGCAGCCAGCCCAAGGATGTCAGCTACCAGACCCTGGGCGACCTGCACGCGGCCTACGCCCAACACTTCAACCAGGGTACCTGGCTGGACGCCGCTGCCGATGTGGCCCGGGCCGGGGTGATCAATGTGTTCAGCGCCGGCAACAGCGGCTACGCCAACGCCAGCGTGCGTTCAGCCTTGCCGTACTTTGAACCGGAACTGGAAGGCCATTGGCTGGCGGTGTCGGGCCTGGACCAGGCCAATAACCAGAAGTACAACCAGTGTGGCATCGCCAAGTATTGGTGCATCTCCACCCCCGGCGCGAAGATCGACAGCACCATTCCCGGCGGCGGTTACGCGGTCAAATCCGGCACCTCGATGTCGGCCCCCCATGCCACGGGCGCCTTGGCGCTGGTGATGGAGCGCTACCCGTACTTGAACAACGAGCAGGCCTTGCAGGTGTTGCTGACAACGGCCACGCAACTGGATGGTTCGCTGACGCAGGCGCCGACGGCCAAAGTCGGTTGGGGCGTGCCGGACCTTGGCCGGGCGATGCATGGGCCGGGGCAGTTGCTCGGCCCCATGGACGTCAACCTGGCCGCCGGGCAGGGCGATGTATGGAGCAATGGCATCTCCGACCAGACGCTGCTGCAGCGCCAGGCCGAAGACCGCGCCGAACACCTGGCATGGCAACAGACCTTGCAGGACAAGGGCTGGGGAAATGGCATCGGCGCCGGCGCCAGCCAGCAGGAACAGACGGACTACGCGGTGGGCATGGCCCGTGATGCGGCTGGCGCCCTGCGTGTGTATCAAGGCAGCCTGATCAAGTCCGGCGGCGGCAGCCTGGTGCTCAGTGGCGACAGCACTTATCGCGGCCCGACCACGGTCAATGGTGGTGTGTTGAAGGTTGATGGTTCGTTGACCTCGGCGGTCACGCTCAACAATGGCGGGACCTTGGGCGGCTCCGGACGCATTGGCGCGTTGCAGGCCAATAGCGGCAGTGTGGTGGCGCCGGGCAACTCCATCGGCACCTTGAACGTGAGCGGCGATGTGAACTTCAACGCCGGCTCCACCTATGCCGTGGAGCTGTCGAACACCAGCAGTGATCGCATCGTTGCCGACGGCAGAGCGACCCTCAACGGCGGCACCGTGACCCTGGCCCTGGAAAACAGTCCGACCCTGCTCAGTCAGCCCCAGGCGCAAAGCCTGATCGGTCGCCAGTACACCATTTTGCAGGCGGCGGGCGGTGTCACCGGCAGTTTTGCTGCGGTAATGCCCAACTACCTTTTTCTCGGTGGCGACCTCGATTACACCGGCAACGGCGTGCAACTGGCGATCGCCCGCAATGATGCGAGCTTTGCCAGCGTCGCGGCGACCCGCAACCAGCGCGCCGTGGCCGCGGCTGCCGAGCAGTTGGGGGCTGGCAACCCAGTGTATGAAAGCGTGCTGAGTAGCGATTCCAGCGTGGTTGCCCGCCAGGCCTTCCAGCAGTTGTCTGGCGAGATCTACCCGGCGGTGGGCGCGATGTTGATCAACGACAGCCGCCATGTACGCGATGCCGTCGGTGAGCGCCTGCGCCATGTGCCTGCTACGGGCGAAAGCAACCTCTGGATCAAGGCCCTCGGTGCCTGGGGCAAGGCCGACAGCCGCAGCGAATATGCCGGTTACACCCGCTCTATCGGCGGGATGTTGCTGGGTGTCGATGGCCAGTGGGACGAGCAGACCCGTGTGGGTGTGATGGCGGGCTATAGCGACAGTTCGCTGAATATGGGCGATGGCACGCATTCGTCGGCCGATGTCGACAGCTATCACCTGGGCACCTATGCCGGGCGTGAGCTGGGTAACTGGCGCGTCAGCCTGGGCGGTGCCTACAGCTGGCATCGCGGCGATGTGCAGCGCGACCTGCAATACGCTGACGTCAGCGCCAAGCAAAAAACCAAACTGGATGCGCGCAGCCTTCAGGTGTTCAGCGAGGCGGCCTATCGCCTGGACCTGCAAGCGCTGGCCCTGGAACCGTTCGCCAACCTGGCCTACGTACACCTGGACAGCGAACGATTCCATGAAAAAGGCGATGGCGCAGCCCTGCAACGCGGCAGTGATCGGCGCGACGCCACCCTCGGCACCCTGGGCCTGCGCGCCCTCAAAACCCTGTCTTTGAATGACCAGCAGCAAGTAGAAATCTCCGGATCCCTGGGCTGGCAGCACAGCTTTACACCGGTTGAGTCCGAGGAACATCTGGCTTTTGTCGCTGGCGGCCCCTCGTTTGCCGTGCGCAGCACACCGTTGCAGCGCGACGCCGCGCTGGTGGGCTTGAAGGCCAGCCTGGCATTGAGTGACACCACGCGGGTCAACCTCGATTACAGCGGCCAACTGGGCGCGAAGGAAAACAACCAAGGGGTGGGGCTGAGCCTCGACTGGCAGTTCTGAATCGGCGCCAACAACAAGAACAACAAACGCAACAAAACTAAGGAAGGTCACCGTGAACGCAAAACAACGAGGGTTTCACTCCGCCATCCCAACAGGCCCGGGCTACCCGCTCAAAGCCTTGAGTCGCGTGCCATACGGCGCGTTGCTGTGTTGCCTGGCCAGCCTGGGTACCGCCCAGGCCGCACCCTACGTCGAAACCGGCAAACTGGGGGATGTCGCCAGTTGGCGCAGCAATGAATTCAAGGCCGACTGGGGCCTGGGGGCGGTGAATGCCGATGTGGCGTATGCCGCCGGTTACAGTGGCAAGGGCGTGAAGCTGGGGATTTTCGACCAGCCGGTATATGCCCTGCATCCCGAGTTCTCCAGCCCGGGCAAGGTGCAGGCCCTGGTCACTGAAGGGATCCGCCAATACACCGACCCCTATATCCCAGTGAAGGCCGGTGACCCGTTCCGCTATGACGGCACACCGTCCCTGGGCTCCAACGGCAAGCTGGGCGACCACGGCACCCATGTCGGTGGCATTGCTGCCGGCGATCGCAACGGCGGGCCGATGCACGGCGTGGCCTATAACGCGCAGATCCTCAGTGCCGAGAACGGCGACCCGGGCCCCGAAGACGGGATCATCCTGGGCAACGACGGTGCGGTGTACCAGGCCGGCTGGGACAGCCTGGTGGCCAACGGCGCACGCATCATCAACAACAGCTGGGGCATCGGCATTGGCGATCAGTTTGCCAAGGGCGGCAAGGATCCAGCGTTCCCCCATTTCGGCCTGAGCGACGCGCAGGCCCAGTTCGACCAGATCAAGCCGTTGTTGGGCACCGCGCCAGGTGGCGCTTACACCGGGGCGATCAACGCGGCGCGCAGCGGGGTGCTGACAATCTTCGCGGCCGGCAACGACTACAACCTGAACAACCCCGATGCAATTTCCGGTCTGGCGTACTTCGTACCGGAAATCACGCCCAATTGGCTGTCGGTGGCGGCATTGCAACGCAACCCGGACACCAACAGCCCCAACCCTTACGTGATCAGCACGTTCTCGTCCCGTTGCGGCTATGCCGCCAGCTTCTGTGTGTCGGCACCCGGCACGGCCATCTACAGCTCGGTGATGGTGGGCACCACGGTCGATAACATGACCCTGGGCTGGAACAATAAAAACGGCACGTCCATGGCCGCTCCCCACGTGGCAGGCGCCGCCGCCGTGTTGATGGAGCGTTTCCCGTATATGAGCGGCGAGCAGATTTCCACGCTGCTCAAGACCACCGCGACCGACCTGGGGGCGCCGGGCATCGACGCGCTATACGGTTGGGGCATGATCAACCTGGGCAAGGCGGTCAGCGGGCCGGGTATGTTTGTCACCGCCGAGGACATTCCGGCCGAATTCCGCATCGATGGTGGCTACGGCAGCGGCCAGTTTGTCGCGGACTTGCCGGGGGTAGGGGCGGTGGTCGACGCCGGCAAGCCCACCCAGCGCCTGTGTGACGATGTGCACTGCGGGCGGGATGTGTGGAGCAATGACATTTCCGGTCATGGTGGCCTGACCAAGCAAGGCATCGGTACGCTGGTGCTGACCGGCAACAACACCTACAGCGGGCCCACCCTGGTCAATCAAGGCCTGCTGGCGGTCAATGGCTCGCTGGCATCGCAGGTCACTGTGAGCAACAGCGGCGTGTTGGGCGGCTCCGGCAGCATCGGCGCGCTGCACGCGAAAAACGGCGGTACGGTAGCGCCGGGCAACTCCATCGGCACGTTGAACGTGGCCGGGGATGTCAACTTCGACGCCGGTTCCACCTATGCGGTAGAGCTGTCCAATAGCAGCAGTGACCGTATCGTCGCCGGTGGCAAGGCCACCCTCAACGGCGGCACCGTGACCCTGGCCCTGGAAAACAGCCCGACCTTGCTCAGCCAGCCCGAGGCGCAAAGCCTGATCGGTCGCCAGTACAACATCCTGCAGGCGGCCGGGGGAGTTACCGGCAGCTTCGCGCAGGTGTTGCCTAACTACCTGTTTGTGGGCGGCAACCTGAACTATGGCGCCAACGGTGTGCAACTGGATGTCGCGCGTACAGCCACCAGTTTCGCCAGTGTGGCGGCAACCGATAACCAACGCGCCGTGGCAGGCGCTGCCGAGCAACTGGGCGCGGGTAATGGCGTCTATGAAAGCCTGCTGCTGGCGCCGAGTGCAGCCTCGGCGCAAGGGGCGTTCCAACAGTTGTCGGGGGAAATCTACCCGGCCCTGGAAACCGCGCTGGTCAATGACAACCGCTACCTGCGCGAAGCGGTGGGCGAGCGTCTACAGCAGGGTGAAATGGGCGCCTCACCACAAACCATCGACACGCGCGGCAACGTCTGGGTCAAGGCCCTTGGCGCCTGGGGTAAAACCGACAGCAGCAGCGATACGGCGGGCTACACCACTTCCATCGGCGGATTGCTCGCGGGTGTGGACGGTGCACTGGATGAAGACACACGCCTGGGGCTGGTCGCCGGCTACAGCGATACCTCGCTGAACATGGGCGATGGCACCCATTCGCGGGCATCGGTGGACAGCTACCACTTCGGCGCCTATGCCGGGCACGAAATCGGCGCCTGGCGCCTGAGCGGCGGGGCGACCTATAGCTGGCATCGCGCCGATGTAAAGCGTGAGCTGCAATACGGCGAAGTCGCCGGCAAGCAAAAAGCCAAGGTCGATGCCCGTAGCACCCAGCTCTTCACCGAAGCGGCTTACCGCCTGAACCTGCAACCGCTGGCGCTGGAGCCGTTCGCCAACCTGGCCTATGTGCACTTGGACAGCGACGGCTTCAGCGAGAAAGGCGATGCGGCGGCGCTCAAGGGCGGCGCTGACACCCGCGACCTGGTGCTCAGCACCCTCGGCGTGCGTGCCTTGAAGACCTTCAACCTCACCGACCATCAGGCTCTGGACGTTTCCGGCACCCTGGGTTGGCAGCACAACCTCAGCGCCACCGATTCCGAGCGCCACCTGGCGTTTGCCTCGGGCAGCACCGCGTTTGCCGTGCAAAGCGCGCCAATGGTGCGCGATGCCGCATTGGTCGGCGCACGGGCCAGCCTGGCCTTAAGCAAGGATGCGCGGCTGAACTTTGACTACAACGGCCTGCTGGCCAGCAAGGAGAAAATCCATGGCGTGGGCTTGAGCCTCGACTGGGCGTTCTAGACCCTGAAGATCCAAAAATGTGGGAGCAGCTGCACACTCTGGCTCTGCTGTTGCTGTTGCTCAGCTTTTGATCTGGCTTTTGATCTTAGGCGCCCCGTCAAACCACGCTGGCCGCAGGCAGGTATTGCGCAGTGGGCACCCCGGCAGGATGCCGGGGTAGCCGCGACACGGCCATGGATGGCCGATCGCGGCGGGCCCACGGAGCAATGCCTGACTGCGGGCATGCCGAGCCTAGGCGAGGCACCGAGTGGTGGGGCAAGAGCGTTTTGCTTACTTTTGCGCTCTACAAAAGTGAGCCGCCGTAAGGGCGGAACCAATAGCCGCCGTAACCGCAGCAACGGATATGTACACCCCCCCAAAAACCATCAAAGAGTTGTGCAGATACATGGCCATCGCGGGCAAGTCGCACCGCAGCCCCCACTATTACCGCATTCCAGCTGTCTTGGCTTTCTCGACAATTCCAACAAAAGAGAGGCAATACCATGGGTGTCTATGACTACAAAAACCTAACCACCGAAGACTCCAAAGCCCTGTTCGCCGACGCCATGGCGATCACGTTGTACTCCTACCACAACCTGGATAACGGCTTTGCCGTGGGGTATCAGCAAAACGGCTTCGGCCTGGGCTTGCCGGCCACCCTGGTGCAGGCGTTGCTGGGCAGCACCGATTCCCAGGGCGTGATCCCCGGCATCCCGTGGAACCCGGACTCGGAAAAGGCCGCCCTCGACGCGGTACAAAAGGCCGGTTGGACGCCCATCAGCGCCAGCACCCTGGACTACGGCGGCAAGGTCGATGCCCGAGGCACCTTCTTTGGCGAGAAAGCCGGTTACACCAGTGCCCAGGTCGAGGTCCTGGGCAAATACGATGACGCCGGCAAACTGCTGGAAATCGGCATCGCCTTCCGTGGCACATCGGGCCCCAGGGAGAACCTGATTGTCGACTCTATCGGCGATGTGATCAGTGACTTACTGGCCGCCTTCGGCCCGGCGGACTATGCAAAAAACTACGCGGGCGAGGCGTTTGGCACCTTGCTGGGCAAAGTCGCCGCGTATGCCAGCGCGCAGGGGCTGACCGGCCAGGATGTTCTGGTCAGCGGCCATAGCCTCGGTGGCCTGGCGGTCAATAGCATGGCGGATTTGAGCAACCACACCTGGGCGGGGTTCTACCAGGACGCCAACTATGTGGCCTACGCCTCGCCGACCCAGAGCAGCGGCGATAAGGTGCTGAACATCGGCTATGAAAACGACCCGGTTTATCGCGCCCTCGACGGTTCGTCGTTCAAGCTGTCGTCCCTGGGCGTGCACGACCAACCGCACGCATCCAGCGCCGATAACATCGTTAGCTTCAACGACCATTACGCCTCGACGCTGTGGAACATCCTGCCGTTTTCTATCCTCAACCTGCCGACGTGGATCTCCCATTTACCCACGGGTTATGGCGATGGCATGAGCCGCATCCTTGAGTCGAAGTTCTATGAACTGACCAGCCGCGACTCGACGATCGTCGTCGCCAATCTTTCCGACCCGGCCCGCGCTAACACCTGGGTGCAGGACCTCAATCGCAACGCCGAAGCCCACCAGGGCAGCACGTTCATTATCGGCAGCAACGGCAATGACCTGATCCAGGGCGGCCGGGGCAACGATTACCTGGAAGGCCGTGCAGGCAACGATACTTTTCGTGATGGCGGTGGCTACAACATCCTGCTCGGTGGCAAGGGGTTCAACACCCTGGACTTGCAGCAGTCGTTGAAAAACGTCGAGGTGGCCAACGATGGCGCGGGCACCCTGTATATCCGCGACGGCCAAGGCGGCATCAGCCTGACCCGCGACATGGGCGCGCTAGTGAGCAAGGAAAGCTATCTGTTGCTGTTGAGCAAGGATGTGACCCACAGCGTGACCGACAAAGGGCTGCTGGCGGGCAAGGACCTGACGGCCTACGCCGCGTCGCTCAAGGGCGATGCCGGTGCCAATGTGCTCAAGGCTGGGGATGGCGGGGAGTGGCTGTTTGGTCTGGAGGGCAATGACCACCTGATTGGCGGCAAGGGCAATGATGTGCTGGTGGGCGGCGCCGGCAATGACCTGCTGGAAGCGGGCGGTGGGCGCAATACCTTCCTGTTCGACGGCGACTTCGGCCAGGACCGGATCCTGGGCTATCAGTCGACGGACAAGCTGGTGTTCATGGGTGTGGCGGGGGTGGACGAGCAGTACAACTACCTCGACCATGCCAAGGCCGTGGGCGGCGATACGCTGCTGACATTCGGCGATAACTCGGTGACGCTGGTGGGAGTAGGGCTTGGTAGCCTGTCGGCGCAGGCGTTCGTCATCACTTAAAACAAACAGTAGGAGCCGGCAAGCCGGCTCCTACTGTGTTCGGTCAGTCTTCCTTGCGCACCGTCGCGACATCCGCCGCCTTGACCCGTACGCGCTTGCCGGCGATATCGGTAAATTCGTAAAAACCATCAGGCGTCTTGGCATTCGGCGTGTCCGTAGTCAGGTACTGAGTACCGTTCTGCAAGGTCACGACGGTCGGCGTCGAGCAACCGGCCAATGCCAGAAACGTCATCACAGCCAGCGGCAGGCCCCAGTTCTTCATGTTCATAACCCTTACTCTCATCCTTCGAAAACCCCGTGCTCAACGGCTGCGGGCAACAAATGTTACGCGGATCCACCCCCATCTGATCACTTTTATACAAAAAGTTGCGTGCGCCACTGATCTATTAGCGATTGCAACGCAGGCCTGGCGACGGCACTCTGTATGCATAACCAGTGTTTGCCCAAGTGCCCGTCATGTCCAACCCCCTCGAAGACCCGTTCTACTACCTGCATAACTTCCAGCAAGTGCTCGACTGGCTCGGGCAGCGCTATGCCGACGTGCTGGATGATGAAGAACAGCGTTTCATTGCGCAGTTCAGGCATTTGCCGCAACCGGCCCAAGCGTTGCTGGTGCGCATGGTGATGCGTAAGGGCGTGCATTTTCGTGCGAGCAAGCTCAATTACGTCGAGATCGGCCCGGCTGATTTGGCCGTACAGCCGTTGCTGGCCCAGGGTTGGGTCAGTGAACAGGGCCTGCTGTCGATTGAAGAGGTGTGGGGGCAATTGCAAAAAGGCGAGGTCCTGCAGGCGTTCAAGGCCTGGATCGAGCTGCCCAGGGGCAAGAAATCCGATTGGTTACCCGGCTTATCGACGCGGTTTACCGAGCCACGGACGTTTGCACAGTGGTGCCCGGAGTTGGACGAGCGCCTTTACAGCCTGACGGTGATGGACCTGTGTGACCGCCTGCGCCTGATGTTCTTCGGCAACCTGTACCAGGACTGGTCGGAGTTTGTACTGGCGGACCTGGGGATCTACACCTACGAGAAGGTCGAGTTCTGTGCCGAGTCCCGGGGGCTGCGCCATCGTGACGATGTGTCTGGCCTGCTGTTCCTGCATCAATGCCAGCAGGCCTTCGAGGCGGGCGAACCGCTGGAAGAAGTGCTGGCGCAGATTGCCACGCTGAGCACCGATAACCCCTGGCTGGAGAAACGTCGGGCCAAGCTGCTGTTCCAGGTTGGCCAGCATTGCGAACGGCTTGCTGAACTGGCCCTGGCCGAGGTGATCTATCGCGAGTGTGCCTATCCCGGCGCCCGCGCACGGCTGATCCGGGTGCTCGAGCGTCAGGAGCATTTCGCCCAGGCAATGGTCCTGGCCCTGGAGGCCCAGGCCGCGCCACAAAGCGCGGCCGAGCAGCAGCACCTGTTGCGGGTCCTGCCGCGGTTGCGGCGCAAGCTGGGCGAGCCGGCGCAGCCCAAGCCCAAACCCCAGGTGATCCAGCGCCTGGACCTGGAACTGCCATTCCCGGAACCGGTGGCCGCCGTCGAGTTCTGCGTGCAGGCGCATCTGGGGGATGAAGCGGGGCCGGTGCACTACGTCGAGAACACCCTGATCAACTCGCTGTTCGGCCTGTTGTGCTGGCCGGCGATCTTCGCGCCGTTGCCTGGCTCGTTCTTTCACCCGTTCCAGCGCGGGCCGGTGGATTTGCACAGTGAAGACTTCCAGCAGCGCCGCGCCGACCTGTTCGCCGCCTGCCTGGACCAACTGCATGACCAGCGCTACAAAACCACGATCCGCCAGCGCTACGCCGAAAAGTGGGGGATTCAATCGCCCTTTGTGTTCTGGAATGTGTTGAGCGAAGAGTTGCTCGACCAGGCGCTCGATTGCCTGCCTGCCGCGCACCTGCGGCATTGGTTCGACCGACTGTTGCTGGATATCCGCGCCAATCGTGCCGGCATGCCGGATCTGATCCAGTTCTGGCCGGCGCAAAAAACCTACCGCATGATCGAAGTCAAAGGCCCGGGCGACCGCCTGCAGGACAACCAACTGCGCTGGCTGGAGTTCTGCAGCGAGCACCAGATGCCGGTCACCGTGTGTTATGTCCGTTGGGCGGAGCAGGGCGCTTGAGCTACACCGTCGCCGTCCGGGCATTGTGCGAGTTTACCGCCAAGGTGGGTGACCTCGACCTGCGGTTCACCCCCTCACCCAGTGCCCAGGAAGGCATGCTTGGCCACCGTACAGTGGCCTCGCGCCGCAGCGCCCACTACCAGAGCGAAGTGGCTCTGGAGGGCATTTACCAGCAATTGACCGTACGCGGCCGCGCCGATGGCTATGATCCGGATCGCAATGTGCTGGAAGAGGTCAAGACCTACCGTGGCGACCTGGATGCCCAACCGGCCAACCATCGCCAACTGCACTGGGCCCAGGCCAAGGTCTATGGCTGGCTGATGTGCAGCAAGCTGGGGTTGCCCGAGATCGGGCTGGCGCTGGTGTATTTCGATATCGTCAGCGAGCGCGAAACCGTGATCAACCAAGTGTGTGCGGTTGATGACCTGGAGGCGTTCTTCAATCGCCAGTGTGCGTTGTTTCTCGGCTGGGCCGAGCAGCAGGCGCAACGGCGACTGGCCCGCGACGCCGGCGCCACCGCCCTGGCTTTTCCCCACGCGACCTTTCGCCTGGGCCAGCGTACCCTCGCCGAATCGGTGTACAAGGCCGTCAGCACCGGGCGCTGCCTGATGGCGCAGGCGCCCACGGGGATCGGCAAGACCATTGGCACGGTGTTTCCGATGCTCAAGGCCATGGCGCCGCAGCAGTTGGACAAGCTGTTCTTTCTGACGGCCAAGACCCCTGGCCGCAAACTGGCGCTGGACGCGGTGCAGATACTGCACGCCAGTGCCGACCTGCCGTTGCACGTGCTGGAGCTGGTGGCACGGGACAAGGCCTGCGAGCACCTGGACAAAGCCTGTCACGGTGACTCCTGCCCGCTGGCCAAGGGCTTTTATGATCGCCTGCCGGCCGCGCGCGAGGCGGCCGCCAAGGTACGGTTGTTGGACCAACGCAATCTACGCGCGGTGGCACTGGCCCATGGGGTGTGCCCGTATTACTTGAGCCAGGAAATGGCCCGCTGGTGCGACATGGTGGTCGCCGACTACAACTATTACTTCGATTTTGGCGCGATGCTGTTTGGCCTGGCCCAGCTCAACCAATGGCGGGTCGCGGTGCTGGTGGACGAAGCCCATAACCTGGTGGAGCGGGGCCGGGCGATGTACAGCGCCGATCTTGATCAGTTTGCCCTGAAGACCTTGCGCGATACCGCCCCCGAGCCGTTGAAAAAACCGTTGCAGCGGCTCAACCGTGAATGGAATGCGCTGCACAAGGAGCAGGTCACGGTGTATCAGGCCTATGCCAGCAAACCGGACAAGCTGTTGCAGGCCCTGGCCCTGTGTACCAGTGCCATGGGCGAGTATTTCAACGATCACCCCCAGGCGCTTACGGGCGAGCTGCAAGGCTTTTACTTCGAGGCGTTGCAGTTCGCCAAGGTGGCGGAGCTGTTCAATGAGCAGTTTATTTTTGATATCAGCCAGCGCGACCCGCAGGCCAAGCGGCGTTTCTCACGCTTGAGCCTGCGTAACGTGGTGCCGGCCGAATTTATCCGCCCGCGCTTGACCGCGGCCCGTAGCAGCGTGCTGTTTTCTGCGACCCTGAGCCCCCGGCATTACTATGCCGACCTGCTGGGCCTGCCGGCGGATACTGCGTGGGTCGACGTGGAATCGCCCTTCGATGCCGCACAGTTGCAAGTGCGCATCATCGACCGCATCTCCACGCGCTTTGTGCATCGCGAAGCGTCCCTGGCGCCCATCGTCGCGTTGATCGCCGAGCAGTTCGAACGTACGCCGGGCAACTACCTGGCGTTTTTCAGCAGCTTCGATTACCAGCAGCAAGTGGCGCAGTTGCTGGCTGAGCGGCATCCGTCGATTCCTACCTGGCATCAATCACGGGGCATGGCCGAGGTCGAACGCCAGGCCTTCCTTGACCAGTTCACCCAGCACAGCCAGGGCGTGGGGTTTGCCGTGCTGGGCGGGGCGTTCGGCGAGGGTATCGACTTGCCTGGCGCACGCCTGATTGGGGCGTTTATCGCCACCCTGGGCCTGGCGCAACTCAACCCGGTCAACGAGCAGATGAAACTGCGCATGGGCGCGATGTTCGGGGCGGGGTATGACTACACCTACCTGTATCCCGGGATCCAGAAGGTGGTACAGGCGGCAGGCCGGGTGATTCGCACCCAGCAGGACCAAGGGGTGGTGATGCTGATCGATGACCGTTTTGCCGAACCCAAGGTACGGCCATTGCTGCCGCGCTGGTGGGCGGTGACCTGAGGTATTTGCCCCATCAATGATGCTGGCACAGGTGGCACCCCTGGGGCAGTCTGCAGCAATCCCCTGATGGAGCGGTGCGATGAACGCTATCGAACAACAGACGATCGATGTCAACGGCATTCAATTGAGCTTGCATATCGCCGGCCCCGAGAGTGGCCCACCGGTGTGGCTGCTCCATGGCTTTCCCGAATGCTGGCACTCCTGGCGCCAGCAGATCCCCGTGCTGGCAGCCGCGGGGTATCGCGTATTTGTGCCTGAAATGCGGGGCTATGGGCACAGCAGCGCGCCTGCCGAGATTGCCGACTACGACCTGTTGACCCTGTGCGCGGATATCCAGGGGGCCATGGACCTGTTCGGTCACCACCGGGTAACGATGGTTGGCCATGACTGGGGTGCAGTGGTGGCCTGGCACCTGGCGTTGCTGGAACCAGAACGCATCAGCGCCCTGGTCACGATGTCGGTGCCCTTCGCCGGTCGCTCCCGCAGACCGGTGATCGAGATCATGCGCGAGCTGTATGCCGACCGGTTCAACTACATCCTTTACTTCCAGCAACCCGGCGTGGCGGAGCAGGAGCTGGAAGCCGATATCGAACGCACCTTGCGTCTGTTCATGCAGGATCAGGATGTATTCCTGCAACAAAAGCCGGCCACCGCCACCTTGCTGGAAGGCGTCGCGTCGCCGGGTGCCTTGCCGGCCTGGTGCAGCCAGTATGATCTGGATATCTATGTGCAAACCTTTACCGATGGCTTTCGCGGGCCGCTGAACTGGTATCGCAACTTCGAGCGCAACTGGCAGCGCACCGAGTTTCTGGCGGGCCGGCAGGTGTTGCAGCCGACATTGTTCCTGATCGGCGACCGCGACCCGGTGGGGGTGTTTGAGGCGCATACGCTCAAGCGCATGCCCGAGGTGGTGCCACAGTTGGAGCAGCATGTCCTGGCCAACTGCGGGCACTGGATCCAGGTGGAGCAGAGCGCGCAGGTCAACGCCCGGCTGCTGGAGTTCCTGCAGCGTTAGCCCTTGGCCTTGGCCAGCAAAGGCGCCAGGCGTCGGCCCATTTCCTCACCTAGGGCCTGGAGGCCGCTCAAGGGGCGGACCATTACTTCAAATTCGATGATCTTCCCCTCTTCGTTGAAGCGGATCAGGTCGATGCCCTTGAGCTGTTTGTCGCCCACTCGCGCGCTGAACTCGAGTACCACACTGTGGCCGTCGGCGCTGGCCAGTTCACGGTGGTACTGGAAGTCCTCAAACACGGTAAACACGGTGTTGAGGATCATCGATACGACGGCGGCGCCGGGGTAGGGGGTGTGGGCCATCGGCGAGCGAAACACCGCCTCCGGCGCCAGGAGTTCGGGCAGGGCTTTGAGGTTGTCAGTGGCCAGCATGGTGTGCCAGCGTTGCAGGGTGTGGGCAGCCCCAGGGGATAATTGCAGAGCTTCGGACATGGTCTGTACCTGTTCTTATGAGTGTTGAGCAACCATAAGAGCAGCTGCGAGGTGGGATCAATGATCCAAACTGACAGTTATATGGCTGGAGCAAACAGCAGAGTTGTGTGGGCTTGCTCGCGATGGGCATGAGTATCTGCACAACTCGTTCTTCTGGGTATGTGTACATATCCGTTGCTGCGGTCATGGCGGCTTAGGGTTCCGCCCTGACGGCGGGTCACTTTGGAAAAGCCCCAAAGTAACCAAAAGGCTCTTGCCCCACCACTCGGTGCCTCGCCTAGGCTCGGCATGCCCGCAGTCAGGCATTGCTCCGTGGGCCCGCCGCGATCGGCCATCCATGGCCGTGTCGCGGCTACCCCGGCATCCTGCCGGGGTGCCCACTGCGCAATACCTGCCTGCGGCCATCGTGGTTTGA
>NZ_JAAQWU010000022.1:0-97909 GCF_012985695.1 Pseudomonas sp. WS 5027
CTGTCAAGTGGTTATTTTCAGAAGTTTTCGAGGATTTTCTCAACAACTTCAACCACTTGCGCTTCCGATCTCTCGTTAGCGGGAGGCGAATTCTACAGCGTTACACGCTGCTGTCAACACCTCTTTTCAACTTCCTTTTGGCTTCGATGAACTGAAGCAACCCACTGCCGAAAACTGCATAACTCATTGTTTACCAAGGAGTTTTCCGTTTCGACTGCGCCGGAAGTGGGGCGAATTATAGACAGATATAATTCGCCGTCAAGGGTTAATGTGGTTTTTCTATCTAGACACTCAATATCCGTCGCTTTAAAGAGAATACGTACAAAACTGAGCAATATATTGCCCATTGCGAACCAGTTGATCATCATAGCGGCCTCTGCCTTTATATGACCCTGGACAAACACCCCCAATGACCACCTCATCCCGCAGCCTGGGTTCAGCGCTTTTCCCTGTCGGCCTGCTGCTGATTGCCATGGCCTCGATCCAGTCAGGCGCCTCGCTGGCCAAAAGCATGTTCCCGATTGTCGGCGCCCAAGGCACTACCACCCTGCGCCTGGTTTTCGCCAGCATCATCATGCTGCTGCTGCTTCGCCCCTGGCGTGCAAAACTCACCGCCAAGTCGCTGCGGACCGTCATCGTCTACGGGATGGCGTTGGGCGGCATGAACTTCCTCTTCTATATGTCATTGCGCACCGTGCCCTTGGGAATTGCAGTGGCCCTGGAATTCACTGGCCCACTGGCGGTGGCCATCTATGCCTCGCGGCGCGCTGTTGACTTCTTGTGGATAGCCTTAGCCGTCATCGGCCTGCTGCTATTGATACCGGTTGGTGAAGCCCGCCAAGGCATCGACTTGACCGGCGCAGCCTACGCACTAGGTGCGGGTATCTGCTGGGCACTCTATATTCTGTTCGGGCAAAAAGCTGGCGCGGACAACGGCGTCCAAACAGCCGCCCTTGGGGTAATGATCGCCGCACTGTTCGTAGCCCCTATCGGTATCGTCCACGCCGGTAGCGCTCTGCTCACACCCTCATTGATTCCCATCGCCATTGGCGTGGCGATTCTTTCCACCGCCCTCCCCTATACCCTGGAGATGGTCGCTCTGACCCGTCTGCCCGCACGCACCTTCGGCACTCTAATGAGTATCGAGCCCGCATTCGGCGCGCTTTCCGGCCTGTTTTTCCTCCAGGAATACCTGTCCCTGGCCCAATGGCTCGCGATCGCCTGCATTATCCTGGCGTCCGTGGGCGCAACGCTGACCATGCGCAGCCAGTCAAAGCCAATCGTCGCGGCAGATTGAGACAGGATTTAACGAAGCTCTGGCATTTGCCGCTCAATTAGGCCATGTTTAGGCCGTAACTCAGTGTCAGTCATGGAGATTTTCGAATAAGGACATACACGGACGCTACACTTGAGAGCGAGCAAAGCCAGCATCGGGCATTCCAGCGGCGCGGCTATTAAGGATGGTAATGAAGCGAATTTTGATAGTGCTTGTCGTCATCGCCATGGCGGGGTGTGCCGCAACCACCAAGACAGAAGTCAAACGCGGAAAGAAAGGGCTGCATATCAACTGCTCTGGCCTGTCCTCCTCCTGGGACCAGTGCTACACCAGCGCAGCCAACTCGTGTGGCAAGAAGGGCTACCGGGTCATCGCCAAGTCCGGCGACAACACCGAGGAGCCGGGTGATTACCCTTTCGGTATCAACCCTGCCGGCTATACCAGCCGCAGCATGATCGTACTCTGCAAGTAAGTAGTCATGGTTGGGCGATTCGCTGGCTGAGCTCTTTATAGCTCGATGAAAGCACCTGCGCTTGAAGATGCGGATCAACCATCATTCTAGCCACCACCAGTGCCCCCACACACTGGGACAAGATCGCCCAGGCCAAGCTGTCACTCTCCAAAGTCCGCGCCCAGTTGGCCTGCAACCGACAGATCCACTCCTGCGCCTGCTGGCGTACGGCTATATCAGCACGGGCAATTTCCGCCCCCATGCTCGGCAACGCACACCCTTCTTGCACTTGCTCCACGTGGGCCATGCTCAAGTAGATCTTGAGGCATCGATCCAGGCGTTCTCGACTCTGCCCCTCCCCTTCCCCCAAACGCTCAAGGCTTTGGCTCAACTCGTGCTCGACGATTGAGCTGAACAATGCGTCCTTCGAGGAAAAGTGGCTATAAAACGCCCCCCCACTCAAGCCAATGGCCTTCATCAAGCCATCCACTCCAACACTGGCAAACCCTTCTTTTTTTGCCAGGGCCGCACTGCTCTGTAGGAGTTTATCCCTGGTTTTCTGCTTGTGACTGACTGAATAGCGCATCGCCTCTCCCCTTGAATTCACCACCTTGACGCATGCCAAAGCGTAGCATAACGTTCGTTTAGTTAACGATCGTTTACCAAAGGACCTCCCATGACTGAAAATAAGAAAATCGTACTGGTCGTCGGCGCAGGCGACGCTACAGGCGGCGCCATCGCCAAGCGCTTTGCCCGTGAAGGTTATGTGGCCTGCGTCACCCGACGCAGTGCCGACAAGCTGCAGCCACTGGTAGCGAGTATTCAAGCCACTGGCGGCGAAGCTCACGGCTTTGCCTGCGATGCGCGCAAGGAGGACGAGGTGATCGCGCTGATCGAGCAGATCGAAAGCGAGCTGGGTCCGATTGAGGCCTTTGTGTTCAACATTGGCGCCAATGTGCCTTGCAGCATCCTCGAAGAAACCGCACGCAAATATTTCAAGATCTGGGAGATGGCCTGCTTCTCAGGCTTCCTGAATGCCCGGGAAGTGGCCAAGCGCATGGTGACCCGCCGGCGCGGGACGATCCTGTTTACCGGTGCCACCGCCGGGTTACGCGGCGCTGCCGGCTTCGCTGCCTTCGCCGGGGCCAAGCACGGCATTCGCGCCCTGGCTCAAAGCATGGCGCGCGAGCTTGGGCCGATGAACATCCATGTGGCCCATGTGGTGGTGGATGGCGCCATCGACACCGACTTCATCCGCGACAACTTCCCAACCAAATACGCACTCAAGGAGCAGGATGGCATCCTTGATCCAGAGCATATCGCCGACAACTATTGGCACTTGCACAGCCAGCCACGGGACGCCTGGACCTTCGAGCTGGACCTGCGTCCCTGGAACGAAACCTGGTAAGCACGCCTACATAATAATAAGCAGCGAGTATCCGACATGAGCAAAACCCTGGAATTTTTCTTCGATCTCGGCAGCCCCACCACCTACCTGGCCTACACCCAACTGCCTGAAATCTGCGACGAGACTGGCAGCCAAGTGGTGTACCAACCCATCCTGCTGGGCGCCATTTTCAAAGCCACTGGCAACGCCTCCCCCATCACTATCCCGGCCAAGGGCCGCTACATGCTGCAAGACCTGGCACGTTACGCCAAGCGTTACGGTGTGCCCCTCAAGTTCAACCCGCACTTCCCCATCAACACCCTGACACTGATGCGCGCCGTCACCGGCATTCAACTACACCAGCCAGAGCGTTTTATTGACTTTATAGATTGCCTGTTCCGGGCGTTATGGGTGGACGGGCGTAACCTGGGTGATCCAGCGGTCGTAGCGCAGGTCCTGGCGGAACACGGTTTCGACCCTGCACAGGTGCTGGAACTGACCCAGAATGAGGCAGTAAAGGACGCCCTCAAGCGCAAGACTGATGAGGCGATTGCCCGTGGCGTGTTTGGTGCGCCCAGCATGTTTGTCGGTCAACAACTGTTCTTCGGCCAGGATCGCCTGGATTTTGTACGCGAAGCCTTGAGTTAACGCCTATATGCTGCTCGCAGGCCTGGACCTGTGAGCAGTCGGTCCTTATATAGCCGCCGTACGCACCTGCAACCACTCCAACGCAGCGCCACTGAGCAACGGGCTCAAGCGCTGCCGCACCTCGGCGTGATAGTCGTTGAACCACTGCCGCTCCTCGAGCGTCAGCAATGACGGTACCAGGCAACGGGTATCGATCGGGCACAGAGTCAGGGTTTCGAACTTGAGGAACTCACCGAACTCGGTCTTGCCCGCCTCCCGGTTCAATACCAGGTTCTCGATACGCACCCCCCAACGCCCCGGACGATAAGTGCCAGGCTCAATAGAGGTGATCATTCCCGGCTGCATCGCGGTTTGCGGCGCAGGCGCGGCCTGGTAGGCAATCACCTGCGGGCCTTCATGGACATTGAGGAAGTAACCCACACCATGCCCGGTGCCATGGCCATAATCCACGCCTTCGGCCCAGATCGGCGCACGGGCGATGGCGTCCAGCAATGGCGAGAGAATGCCCTTGGGAAATTGCGCGCGTGACAGAGCAATCACGCCCTTGAGCACCCGCGTGCAATCGCGTTTTTGTTCCTCGCTCGGCGTGCCGATTGGCACCATCCGCGTGATATCCGTGGTACCGCCCAGATACTGGCCACCGGAATCGATCAACAGCAGGCCATCGCCCTCGATCACCGCGTGCTCTTCTTCCGTGGCATGGTAATGGGGCATCGCGCCATTGCCATTGAACGCGGCGATGGTATTGAAACTCAACGACACATAATCCGGGCGCCGGGCGCGCGCTGCCGTCAGGTGTTCGTCAATCGTCAGTTCGGTGATGCGCTCACGCCCCAGGGCCGAGTCCAGCCAGGCGAAAAACTCGCACAGCGCTGCGCCATCCTGTTCCATCGCCCGGCGAATATGCTCGGCATCCGCCAGGCTTTTACGGGACTTGGCCAGCGTGGTCGGGTTGATGCCTTCCACCAGCTTGACGCCACTACCCAGGTTATCCAGCAACCCTGCGGTAACACGCGCCGGATCGATCTGCAGGCTGGCACCGTCCGGCACTTGAGCCAGGGCCGCAGCCACCTCACTGTAGTCACGCAGCGTCACGCCATCCCGCTCCAGCAACCCGCGCAACTGTGCATCGACCTTGCTCAAGGCAACAAACAGCGTTGCCTGCTGCTGGTTGATCAGGGCGAACGACACAAACACCGGGTTGAACGAAACATCTGCACCGCGCAGGTTGAACAGCCAGGCGACGTCATCCAGGGTGGCAATGAAATGCCAATCCGCGCCCTTTTCCTTCAGGCTGGCACGCAGTGCCGCGAGCTTTTCGACCCGGCTGACAGTGGCCTGGGGCGGCAGGTGCTCATAGATCGGCTGGCTTGGCAGCGCGGGACGGTCGGTCCAGACCTCGCTCAACAGATCGATATCGGTACGCAGGCGAGCACCCCGCTCCGCCAGCTTGGCGCCCAGGGTACTGGCGGACGCAACGGCCATCACCGCACCGTCCACTGCCACTACCCCACCTTCCGGGGTTTGTTCACCCAGCCATTCCAGCGGACCGGGCTGCCCCGGTTGCAGTTTCACCAGCTCAATGCCGCTGCCACCCAGTTCCTTGGTTGCCTGCTCCCAGTAACGGCTGTCAGCCCAGACGCCGGCAAAATCAGCCGTGACGATCAGCGTACCTACCGACCCATGAAACCCCGACAACCACTGCCGTCCCTGCCAGTAGCCCGGCAAGTATTCGGACAGGTGCGGGTCGGCCGATGGCACCAGAAGGGCATCGATCCCCTCCCGTTTCATCAACTCGCGGGTATGCGCCAGGCGCTGGGGAACCGTTCCATGGGTCAAAGGCTGCGTACTCATCTTGTCTCCTGCTAACCACTAATAATTGTTATGTGTTTCAAACCGCCCAGAAGGCCGGTGCGCTGGCCAACGAGCTCTTGATCAATTGCACCGCCTGGTCGATATCCTGCTCAGTGGTATACCGCCCCAGGCTCAGGCGAATAGTGCGACCGGCGCTGCGCGCATCATGCCCCAGGGCAAGCAGTACATGGGACGGCGCATTGCTTGCCGAATTGCAGGCAGAGGTCGCCGAAAAAGCGATACCCGCGCTCAAGGCCGCCGAATTGAACTCGCCTTCGCTGAAAGTCAGGCTCAAGGTGTGGGGAATACGCTGGGTGGCACTGCCGTTCAGGCGCACGCCGGGGATAGCCTGCACTTGCTCAAGCAGACGCTGGCGCAACGCGACAATCCCCGCCGACTCTTCAGCGAAAAATTGCGCAGCCAACGCAAAAGCGCTGCCCATGCCGGCGATCTGGTGGGTCGCCAGGGTGCCCGAGCGCAGCCCGCCTTCATGGCCACCGCCGTGGATCTGCGCCGTAACGTTCTGCTGCGCCCTGGGCCCGACATACAACGCACCGATGCCTTTGGGGCCATACAGTTTGTGTGCAGAAAACGACATAAGGTCGACCGGCCAGCGCGCCAGGTCGATCTCGACCTTGCCCGCCCCTTGCGCCGCATCCACATGCAACAGCGCGCCATGCTCACGCACTTGCGTGCCAATGGCCGGGATGTCGTTGAGCGTACCCAGCTCATTGTTGACCAGCATCAACGACACCAGGAACGTGTCTTCACGCAGGGCCTGGCTGACCGCCTCGGCGGTGATCAGGCCGTCGGCGTCCGGCACCAGGTAGGTCACGGCAATCCCGGCTTCCTGCAATTGGCGCGCAGTGTCCAACGTCGCCTTGTGCTCGATCTGGCTGGTGATGATATGACCACCGGCCACGCCCCGCGCCTGGGTCACGCCCTTGAGCGCCAGGTTGTTGGATTCGGTGGCGCCCGAGGTCCAGACGATCTGTTCGGGCTGGGCGCCGACCAACTCTGCCACCTGCCGGCGCGCCTGCTCGACCGTGTGCCGGGCCTGCTGGCCAAACGCATGGGAGCTGGACGCGGGGTTGCCGAAATTGGCATTGAAACCCAGGCACTCGACCATGACCTGGATGACCCGCTCATCCACCGGTGTGGTGGCGGCGTAGTCGAAATACAAAGGACGTTTATTCATGACGTTAAAGACCCGCAGAGCATGTTCCCGAGATCAGCATCCCAGGGGCAGCGACCAGTACAGAGATCGTCAGGTTAACCCGATCGGATGCCGTTAAAGAATTGAAAAGTGCGTAGGAACGCTCCTGAAATTGAGCTTAACAGGCTCGATGAAAAGGATGGAAAACAAAAAGCCCGAAGTTCCTGCGGGGAACCTCGGGCTCGGGACCATAACCAATGCTTTTAGCTCGGACGGCCATGCAACGTCACGTTGCGTTCGGCATTCATTTCGCCCTGGCGATCAAAACCAAACTGCTTCTGTGGTCGGGCCGCCAGTTCGGCTTTCTTCTGCTGATATTCGTCAAACGACAAACCGCGACGGTTGAGCCCCTCCATCGCCAATTGCCTGGTTTCCTCGGCTGTATACGGGCGCAGTTCGGGTCCCGGCTGAGCGGCACAACCGGCGAGGAAAGAGGCAATCAGCAACAGGGAAACAGAGAGGCAATGGTTCATGACGAAGGTCCTGCGAATCGGGGTCAAGGCAATGAACACAGGCTACTCCCGCGCCTTCCCAGGGGAAAATCATCCTCTGTGATAGTCGCTATCAGCCAATCCAGCATATTCCTTATAGATCTATAAATAGAGAAATACGTTCGTTTACGGAATAAACCAGACGATCTATAACGGTCCCCCAACGCCGCAACTGTTGTTTACATAACTGTTGGCCAGGCAACACTCTCTGTCGAACATCGCTCAAGGACTTGTCATGGATGTTTTCTGGTTTCTTCCCACCCATGGCGACGGCCATTTCCTCGGGACCACCCAAGGCGCGCGCCCGGTCACCCTCAACTATTTGAAGCAAGTAGCTCAGGCCGCCGACAATCTTGGTTATCACGGCGTGCTGATTCCCACTGGCCGCTCCTGCGAAGACTCCTGGGTGATTGCCTCGGCACTGGTGCCTTTGACCGAACACCTGCGTTACCTAGTGGCGATCCGCCCCGGGATCATCTCGCCCACCGTGTCCGCGCGCATGGCCGCCACCCTTGACCGCCTATCCAACGGCCGCCTGCTGATCAATGTGGTGACCGGCGGCGACCCCGATGAAAACCGTGGCGACGGCAGTTTCCTCGACCATAGCGAACGTTATGAGGTGACCGATGAGTTCCTCAAGATCTGGCGTCGGGTATTGCAAGGCGAGTCTGTCGACTTTGAAGGCAAACACCTCAAGGTGCAGAACGCCAAGGCCCTCTATCCGCCGGTCCAGAAACCTTACCCACCGCTGTACTTCGGCGGCTCGTCCGATGCGGCCCACAACCTCGCCGCCGAACAGGTCGACGTGTACCTGACCTGGGGCGAGCCGCCCGCAGCTGTCGCCGAGAAACTCGCCGATGTGCGTGAACGTGCGGCGCGCCATGGCCGCACCGTCAAGTTCGGGATCCGCCTGCATGTGATCGTGCGCGAAACCGAAGACGAGGCCTGGAAGGCCGCAGCCAAGTTGATCGAACACATCAGCGACGAGACCATCGCCGCCGCGCAAAAATCCTTCTCGCGCTTTGACTCCGAAGGCCAGCGCCGCATGGCCGCCCTGCACGATGGGCGGCGCGACAACCTGGAAATCGCCCCCAACCTGTGGGCCGGCGTCGGCCTGGTACGCGGGGGCGCCGGCACCGCGCTGGTGGGCAACCCACAGCAGGTGGCAGAACGGATCAAGGAATACGCCGACCTGGGTATCGAGAGCTTCATCTTCTCCGGCTACCCGCACCTGGAAGAGGCCTATCGCTTTGCCGAGCTGGTATTCCCGCTGCTGCCCGAACCCTACGCCAGCCTGGCCGGACGCGGCATCACCAACCTCACCGGACCGTTTGGCGAAATGATTGCCAACGATGTACTGCCCGCCACCGCAAAGGCCTGACCCAGCCTTTATAGCGCCCTGCCATCCCCTTGCAAGCCGCCAAGCGGCTGATCGCCGCCACTGGCGCGACCTGCACACCCAAAGCCTGCACGATCCGGTGGACTACAAGCTCCACGAACCAGTCCCTGCCGACGCCAACGTTCTATTCCTAGAGGTGCCCATGCAGCTTTTAACCCTACCGCCCTCGCCCGCCCTTGCCACGTCGATTCGCGCCACCGCGCAAGTCTTCGAAGACCCCAAGTCCCAGGCCCTGCTCGCGCATATCCAGCAAGTGGCCCCCAGCGAGGCCAGCGTGCTAATCATCGGCGAAACCGGCACCGGTAAAGAACTGGTGGCCCGCCACATCCACAACCTCAGCGCCCGGCGCAACCGGCCCTTCGTCGCGGTGAATTGCGGGGCATTTTCCGAATCCCTGGTGGAAGCGGAGTTGTTCGGCCATGAAAAAGGCGCGTTCACCGGCGCCCTCAGCGCCAAGGCCGGCTGGTTCGAGGAGGCCGACGGCGGCACTTTGTTCCTCGATGAAATCGGGGACCTGCCCATGGCCATCCAGGTCAAGCTGCTGCGCGTCCTGCAAGAACGCGAAGTGGTGCGCCTGGGCTCACGCAAGAGCATTGCCATCGATGTGCGGGTGTTGGCGGCGACCAATGTGCAACTGGAAAAGGCCATCAACGCCGGGCATTTCCGTGAAGACCTGTATTACCGCCTGGACGTGGTCAGCCTGGAGCTGAGCCCGTTGCGCGAACGTCCAGGCGATATCCTGCCTCTGACCCGCCACTTTATCGACGCCTACAGCCAGCGCCTGGGCTACGGCCCCATCACCATCAGCCCCGAGGCCGAGCACAAGCTCAAGAGCTACAGTTGGCCGGGCAATATCCGCGAGCTGGAAAACGTCATTCATCACACCTTGCTGATTTGCCGCAACGGTGTGATCGAGCGTGATGACCTGCGCCTGTCGAACATGCGCATCGAGCGCCAGGACGACAGCCAGCACGGGGTCGACAACAGTGCCGAAGCCTTGTTGGAGCGGGCCTTCCAGAAGCTGTTCGACGAACAGGCCGGCGCGCTCCATGAGAAAGTCGAAGACGCGCTGCTACGCGCCGCCTACCGCTTCAGCCACTACAACCAGGTGCACACCGCCAATTTGCTCGGCCTGAGCCGCAACATCACGCGCACACGCCTGATCAAGATCGGCGAACTTGCGGTCAACAAGCGCCGCCCAGGGGAAACCCTGCAAGGCGAACGCATGTTGCATCTATCGATATAGGTTGCACGCCAATGCATTGTCGGCGCTGCGCTCGATACTGCGCAGCACCTGGAATGAACCGAAGGTCACGGCCGTGGCCTGATGGGCGCAAATCAAGGTCCAGAAGTCCCCGCCCTCGCACTCCAGGCGATTGAACGCCGCCTCGCCATCTGCGCGGGTCCGCCATTGCAGGTAGTTGAGCACTCGCCGCCCATCATCACTGACCTGCACACTGGCACTCAGAAACCCCTCATGGCCTTGGGCCAGGCGCTCGGTCTGCTCAGACAGCGCCAACACCAGCGCGCACTGCTGGCGGGGCTCGATCTGAAACTCGATCAATTGGGTAAAACCATAACTTTTCGCGCAAGCCTGCATGACAAATCCCCTTTAGCTGTAGGTGCCACGCAGGGTAAGACCTCTAGTTAAGTCAAGGTCAAGCCTCTGTTCGAGGAAATGTTCAGGGCGCCGAAACAGCACGGTCGTCGGCTGCCCAGAGGCCACAAAAAACTTGGCCTATAGTGAAAACACCGGAAAAACCGGGCCCCAGAACAAACCATCAAGGAGAGCGAAATGAGCGTCAACCCTATCCCCGAGGGCTATCACAGCATCACGCCCTACCTGGGTATCGAAAAGGCCGCTGAGGCCATCGAGTTCTACAAGAAGGCCTTCGGTGCCACCGTTCTCATGCGCCTGGACATGCCCGACGGCAAGGTCGGCCATGCCGAGCTGCGCATTGGCGACTCGCCGATCATGCTGGCTTCACCCTGTGCTGAAATGCCGTTTGGCACCCCTGGAGAGCATCCTGCCAGTGTTGGCTTGCACCTCTATGTGACGGACGTCGACGCACAGTACAAACAAGCGATCGCAGCGGGCGGCACAGGCATTTGCGAACCCGAGGATCGGTTCTACGGCGACCGCTCCGGCACAGTGAAAGATCCCTTCGGGCACGTCTGGTTTCTCGCCACCCATAAAGAAGAACTGACCGAGGAACAGATCCGCCAGCGCGCCAAGGACCAGTTTGCCTAAACCCAATCACCTGTAGGGGCCGGCTTGCCGGCGAAAAACCCGAGAACACCACGGGATAACCGGTAACCCGCGTAATCGTTGGAGATTTTCGCTGGCGAGCCGGTTCCTACAGGGTGTTTGTTGCGCATTGGAAACATTTGCTTTCATTTCCGCCTTAGGGTTTTGCGATTCTCATCCGTCTTAACTTAGATACAGCCCGTCGCGTAAGCAAAAGCTACGACCGGCCTTTCCCGGGCCTTCTTTGCCCCCCTCCGATCAAGACCCCCATAGACATGTCGAAGAAGTCACGCTCCAAACTCTGGTTTCTCGTACACAGCTGGCTGGCATTGCCCATCTGGTTCTTCGTACTGATCGTCTGCGTCACCGGGACCCTGGCGGTGGTCAGCCAGGAAATCGTCTGGCTGGTGAACCCGGAAATGCGCGCCAACAAACCCTCGGACAACGCCGAGCCGCTGAGCTATGACCAGATCATCAAGGCCATGAACCGCGCCGAACCCGATCTGATTGTCACCGACCTGAGTCGCCACGACGAATCCCACTTTGCACTGATGTCCCGGGTCACCTACCCCGACGGGCGCGCTGTGACTGTCTACGTCAACCCCTACACCGGGGTGATCCAGGGCATCAGTCCGGCGTTCAATTTCGAGCAATTCACCCGCGCCCTGCATGGGTGGTGGCTAGTGCCCTTCACCAATGGCTACAGCTGGGGCTGGTATCTGGTGTCGTTTCTCGGCTTGCCAATGCTGGCATCTCTGGTCACCGGCCTGGTGGTCTACAAACGCTTCTGGAAAGGTTTTTTCAAACCCACCCTGCGTTTCAAGCATGGTGCACGGATCTTCTGGGGCGACTTTCATCGCCTGAGCGGGATCTGGTCGATCTGGTTTATCGCCGTAATCTCCATCACCGGTACCTGGTTCCTGATCGAAGCGGCGCTGTCGGATAACCAGATCACTATTTCCACGGCGCCGATTGTGCCGGTGATCAGCCGGGACAAAGTGCCGATGTCAGCCCCTGGCGTGCCCGCCCCCATGGTACCCATCGACGAGGCTATCCGCATTGCGACCGAACGCATTCCCGGGCTGGAGGCCAGCTTCATCAGCCTGCCAAGCACCGCCTATAGCCACCTGAGCATTGGCGGGCGCGGCTGGTACCCATTGATGTACCAGTTTGCCGACATCAACCCCTATAACGGGGAAATCGCCTCCTCGCACCTGCTGTCCGACCGTTCGGCCCTGGAGTTCGTCACCGAGTCCATGCGCCCACTGCACACCGGCGACTTTGGCGGCCTGTGGATCAAGCTGATCTGGGCGTTTTTCGGCCTGTTGCTGAGCATGATGGTCCTCAGCGGGCTGTTGATCTGGAGCAAGCGCACCGCGCTGGCGACGCTGCATGCGCTCAAGCGCAACAACAAGGCACAACGCCAGGCCGAGCACTCCCAAGCCACGCCAGCCCTGCACACCGAAAGCCCGGAGGGCACACGATGAACAAGGCCACTACCGTGCAACCGCCCTCGCCACTACGGGCCTTTTGGCTGAAATGGCGCTTCCACATCAATATCCTGCTGTTGCTGGTGCCCCTGGGGTTCATGCCCAAGTACTTTGCCGATGCCGCGCTGTTTCGCGGTGACAGCGGTCTGGGCGAACGTGAAGTGGGCGAGGTACAGGTCGGCCCGTGGAGCCTGACACTGGCCGAACTGCGCAACGAAGCCCCACGCCCGGACCCGGCCGGCCCGATGAAATCCTTCAATGCCGCGCTGTGCAAAGAGTGCGTCAAGCAGGTCAAGGCCACTTACCTGCGCATCGGCAAACCCCGCAGCCTGCGCGCCGCCGGGGTGATTTTCTTCGGCACCCCGTACCGCATGGGCGCCGCCCTGCCAATCCCCGAACGCACCCCGCCTGACGCCGAACTGTGGATCACCATGGAAGGCTGGGACGGCAGCATGCAGCAGGCTTCCATTCCCTTGAGTCAGGCTTCGCCTGCCACCGTCGCCTGGTTGACCAAGCAAGGAGTTAAACCATGACTTTGATTCGCCTGACCCGCGCCTGCGCCGTGCTGATCCTCTGCGCCGGCGCAAGCACCCAAGCCCTGGCCCACAACCCGATGTGCGAATGCAAGGAAATCCCCGGCGAGCAGATCCAGTGCACCGGCGGTTTCTCCGATGGTAGCGGCGCGCCCGGCGTGACCCTGGATGTGATCGGCTACGACGAAACCATCCTGGTGCCCGGCAAGCTGGGGGCCGACTCGACGTTGACCTTCAAGAAACCTGCCAGCGAGTTCTACGTGCTGTTTGACGCCGGTCCCGGCCACGTTGTCGAGATCGACCAAGCGGATATCCAGGCACCATGACCCGTGCGAACCCAGGCAATACCCAGGTTGTCCGGCCGGCCGGTGCCGGCCACGAGACCCTCTATGTCCTGTTGCTGTGCCTGATCATCCTGGCCGTCGCCGGCACCGTGGTGTCGCTGCATGGCGAAACCCAGGAAGTCGAGGCGGTGGCCAGCCATCAATTGGACGCCCGTCGCGACTTGAGCGCCGCCGAGCAAGGCATCTACGCCGACCTGCGGGTGACTTTGGATGAAATCCAGTTGCTAGCGCAGGAACAAAGCACCCTGCCGACGCCCGCGCAACTGGCCGAAGAAGGCTTCGCGCCCTTCGCCCAGGACGCCAGTTCGGTCAGCCGTGGCGATCACCGCTGGCAATTGCTGGCGCCTTCGGCGTACCTGGGCTTGAGCCAGGCCAATGACACCAGCGGTTCGCTGCTGATGCGCGTGAACGGCACCGAGCCGGATATCTGGCTCAACCGCAGCACCAACCTGGCTGCCCCCACTGACCTGAGCGACCAGGGGCTGGTTGCCGCTGGCTGGCAGCAGGTCGTTGCGCAATTCGACGCTGGTGTCACCCGCCAGCATCGCCACTGAAATCACGCCGTCTCCGAGAGAAGATCGATTACCCATGTCTATGTCATCTCCCTTGCTCCGCCTGCTGCTGGTGGGCCTGTTCAGCGTCTTGCTGACCCCCCTGGCCAATGCCGACGCGGCCAAGCGCCTGCGTATCGGTATCACCCTGCACCCTTACTACAGCTACGTGGCGAATATCGTCGGCGACAAGGCCGAAGTGGTGCCGCTGATTCCGGCCGGCTTCAACCCCCACGCCTACGAGCCGCGCGCCGAAGATATCAAGCGCATCGGCACCCTGGATGTGATCGTGCTCAACGGCGTGGGCCATGATGACTTTGCCGACCGCATGATCGCCACCAGCGAGCGCCCGGACATCCCGGTGATAGAAGCCAACGCCAATGTGCCGTTGCTGGCGGCCACCGGCAACGCGGCCCGTGGCGCCGGCAAGGTGGTCAACCCGCACACCTTCCTGTCCATCAGCGCCTCCATTGCCCAGGTCAACAACATCGCCCGGGAACTGGGCAAGCTCGACCCAGACAACGCCAAGACCTACACCCAGAATGCCCGCGCCTACGGCAAGCGCCTGCGGCAGATGCGCGCCGATGCCCTGGCCAAGCTCACCAGCGCGCCCAACGCCGACCTGCGCGTGGCCACGGTGCATGCCGCCTACGACTACCTGTTGCGCGAGTTCGGCCTGGAAGTGACCGCCGTGGTGGAGCCGGCCCATGGCATCGAGCCAAGCCCGAGCCAACTGAAGAAAACCATCGACCAACTGCGCGAACTGGACGTGAAGGTGATCTTCTCGGAGATGGATTTCCCATCCTCTTACGTCGATACGATCCAGCGCGAGTCGGGGGTCAAGCTGTACCCGCTGTCGCATATTTCCTACGGTGAATACAGCGCCGAGAAATATGAAGTGGAAATGACCGGCAACCTCAATACCGTGGTGCGAGCCATCCAGGAGTCGGGGGCATGACGGCGGCTGAACACCTGAATGTGGCCAGCATCGGCCCAACGATTGAGTTCGATAACGTCTCGCTGACCCTGGGCCGTACCGCGATCCTCGATAACGTCAGCTTCCAGGTGCAACCGGGCAGTATCCACGCCCTGGTCGGCCCCAACGGCGGCGGCAAGAGCTCGCTGATCAAGACCCTGCTGGGGCAGACGCCGCACCAGGGCCAACTGAGCCTGCACTGGCCGGGTACTCCCGGCACCATCGGCTACGTGCCCCAGGCCCTGGAGTTCGACCGGGGCCTGCCGATGACCGTCGATGACTTTATGGCCGCCATGTGCCAGCGGCGCCCGGCCTTTCTCGGCTTGTCACGGCATTACGCCGGCGCGATTGGCGAAGCGCTGGAGCGCGTGGGCATGCAAGACAAGCGCAAACGCCGCATGGGCGCGCTGTCCGGCGGTGAGCGCCAGCGTGTGTTGCTGGCCCAGGGCTTGATCCCGGCGCCGCAACTGCTGGTGCTCGATGAACCGATGTCAGCCCTCGACGAAGCCGGGATCCAGGTGTTCGAACGCCTACTGGGCGACTGGCGCCAGGCCGGGATTACCGTGCTGTGGATCGAACACGACCTGGAAGCCGTCGGCCGCCTGGCCGATCGCGTCACCGGCCTGAACCGCCGCTTGCTGTTCGACGCCACGCCCAAAGAGGCACTGACCCCGGAGCGCCTGCTGACGCTGTTTTCCACCCACCCACGGAGCGCAGCCCAATGAGCTACGAAGCCTTTCGCTTGATGGTCCAGGGCTGGGCCTCGTCCGGCTACCTGCCGGAAGCCCTGGCCTATGGGTTTGTGGTCAACGCCCTGCTCGCCGGCCTATTGATCGGCCCGGTGCTGGGCGGCCTGGGCACGCTGGTGGTGGTCAAACGCTTTGCGTTCTTCTCCGAAGCTGTCGGCCACGCCGCACTCACCGGCGTGGCCGTGGGCATTCTGCTGGGGGAACCCTACACCGGGCCTTACGGCAGCCTGTTCGGTTACTGCCTGTTGTTCGGCATCCTGCTCAACTACCTGCGCAACCGCACCGGCCTGGCCCCCGATACGCTGATCGGCGTGTTCCTCTCGGTGTCCCTGGCGCTGGGTGCGAGCCTGTTGCTGATCCTGGCGGGCAAGATCAACGTGCACATCCTGGAAAACGTGCTGTTTGGTTCGGTCCTGACCGTCAACGGCAATGACCTGCTGGTGCTGGCGGTTGTCGGCTCGCTGGTGATGGCCCTGGCGCTGCCGCTGTACAACCGCATCATGCTCGCCAGCTTCAACCCGCAGTTGGCCGCCGTGCGTGGCGTGGCCGTGAAGACCCTGGACTACCTGTTCGTGATCCTCGTGACTCTGATCACCGTGGCGGCAGTCAAGGTCATCGGCGCGATCCTGGTGGGTGCCCTGCTGGTGATTCCGGCCGCTGCGGCGCGTCTGTTGAGCCAGTCGCTCAAGGGGTTCTTCTGGATCTCGGTGGTGATCGCCACGGTCAGCACCCTGTGCGGGATTCTGCTGCCGATCATCTTCGACCTGCCCATCCCGTCCGGTGCCGCGATCATCCTCGTCGCCGGCATCGCCTTCGCCCTGGCCGCCATCGCGCGCGGCACGGTCCCCAGCCTGAAAGGGAATCTTGGATAATGCGCCCTGTTCTACGCCCCCTGGCCCTGGCCATCGCTTGCCTGATCAGCCCTGCGCTGCTGGCAGCCGCCCCTGCCAAACCACTGCCGGCCGCCGCCCAATCGGCCAAACCGGTCAAGGTCCTGGCGGCCTTGCCCGTAACCTACGGCCTGGCCGAAACCCTGCTCAAGGGCACCCAGGTCAAGCTGGAACGCGCAGCACCGGCCAACCTGCCGGGTTCGCGCCAGACCTCCTACTTTACCGGGCGCGGTGCGCCGGCCCTGCACACCCTGGCGCTGGACGCCGACGCAGCCATCGGCCTGCGCTCGCTGTGGCCGGATGACCCGCTGTACCCGGTGGCCCGGCGCAGCAACATCCGCATCGTCGAAGTGGACGCCGCGCGCCCGGTAGACGGCGGCTTGCCGGGCGTGGCCCTGCAACCAGGGGCCATGGATGGTCTTAACAGCCAGCCGTGGCAATCGAGCAACAACCTGGGGCGCATGGCCGATGTCATGGCCGCCGACCTGAGCCGCCTGGCGCCCGGCGCCAAGGCCCAGATCGACAGCAACCTGGCCACCCTCAAGCAACGCCTGCTCAAGCTGACTGCCGACAGCGAGGCACGCCTGGCCCAGGCCGATAACCTGAGTGTGGTCAGCCTGAGCGATCATTTTGCTTATCTGGTAAGTGGGTTGAACCTGGAGTTGGTCAGCACCGATCCGCGACCGGATACCGAATGGTCCGCCGATGCGCTACAGGCACTGACTGCCAGCCTGAAGGACAACGACGTGGCGCTGGTGCTGCACCATCGCCAGCCGGCCGAAGCGGTGAAAGCGGCCATCAGCGCGGGGGGATCGAAGCTGCTGGTGCTGAGCACCGACGGCGCGGATCCGGTGGCGGAGTTGGAAGGGAATGTGGATCAGGTGATCAAGGCCTTGGCGCCCTGAGAACAACGCAATACCGGCTGCCGTGACAACCGCCCGCCGATGATCTGACTGCTAAGACTTCCTGTGGCGAGGGGGCTTGTCCCCCGCTGGGCTGCGTAGCAGCCCCAATAAGACCACCTAGGTGTGCCAGGTCAACCGAGGGTGCAGGTTTTGGGGCTGCTACGCAGCCCAACGGGGGACAAGCCCCCTCTCCACAGGCCTCAGCCAGCGACTGTCTGGGCATCCATCTTCTGACGCAGGCTCAACGGACGCATATCAGTCCACACTTCTTCGATGTAGGCCAGGCACTCTTTCTTCATCCCGCTTTTACCCACGGTGCGCCAGCCCTCTGGCACGGCTTTGTAGTCAGGCCAGATGGAATACTGTTCTTCATGGTTGACCACTACCTGGAACAGGATGTCTTCGCGGTCAAATACTGAGGTCATTGCGGTTCTCCGTCACTTAAAAGGCTGCCACGCACTGCGCGTGGCTGATGTATGTAGGAACGTACGACGACATTGGAAAATTAGAGGCTCGCCACGGCTGCCGCCAACGCCCGGCCAAAGATCTCTGCCACCCGGTCGATTTGTGCGGCGGTGATGACCAGGGGGGGAAGGAAACGCACCACGCTGCCATGGCGCCCGCCCAGTTCCAGGATCAGCCCGCGCTTGAGGCATTCACGCTGCACCAGCGGCGCCAGTTGCCGATGGACCGGCGGGTGACCCTGAACGTCGGGCGTGCCGCTGAGGTTGACCAGTTCCACCCCGAGCATCAGGCCGCGTCCGCGAATGTCCCCCAGTTGCGGGAAGTCCCGTTGCAGGATGCGCAGGTGCTCAGCCAGGCGTTCACCCATGGCCGCCGCATGGTCCGCGACGTTGTGCTCCTTGAGGTAGCGCATCACTGCCGAACCCGCCGCCATGGCCATCTGATTGCCGCGGAAGGTGCCGGCATGGGCGCCCGGCAGCCAGGTGTCGAGCCACTCGCGATACACCACCACCGCCAGCGGCAGGCTGCCACCAATGGCTTTGGACAACACCACCACATCCGGAACAATGCCGGCATGTTCAAAGGCAAACATCTTGCCAGTGCGGCCGAAACCGCTCTGGATTTCGTCGACGATCAACGCCACGCCGGCCTGCTCGGTAATCCGCCGCAGGCCGCGCAGCCAGTCGAGGTCGGCCGGAATCACACCGCCCTCGCCCTGCACCACTTCGACGATCACTGCCGCCGGCAGCAATACGCCTGCCTCCGGGTCGTTGAGCAGGTTTTCCAGGTAATGCAGGTTGACCTTGACCCCTTCTGCCCCACCCAGGCCGAACGGGCAGCGGTAGTCATAGGGGAATGGCAAAAATTGCACGCCATTGGCCAGCAAGGCACCCAACGGCTTTTTCGGCCCCAGGCTGCCCATCAGGCTCAATGCACCCTGGCTCATGCCGTGATAACCGCCCTGGAACGACAACACCGTGCTGCGCCCCGTGGCAGTGCGCACCAGTTTCAGCGCGGCTTCCACCGCATCGGTGCCAGTCGGGCCGCAAAACTGGATCTTCGCCTCCCGCGCCAGTTCCGCAGGCAACAGGCCGAAAAGGTCTTGCACAAATTGATCCTTGACCGGCGTGGTCAAGTCCAGGGTATGCAGCGGTAACTCATCCAACAGCACCTGTTGGATCGCCTCGATCACCACCGGGTGATTATGCCCCAGGGCCAATGTACCGGCCCCGGCCAGGCAGTCGATAAAGCTACGGCCTTCAACATCCTCGACATAAATGCCCTTGGCCCGCTTGAGCGCCAGGGGAATGCGCCGGGGGTAGCTGCGGGCATTGGACTCCTGCTGGCGCTGGCGGGCCAGCAGCGGTGATTCATCGAACTGGTAAAGCGTTTCTGCTGGAGTCGGGCTGGCCGACGCCAGCGAATCCTCAATGCGACTGGTAGCGACTGACATCTCTAGATCCCTCAATACGCTGATGATGGTGACCAAACTGCCAACCCGTTGACGTCTGGCCCCCAAAGGGCGTGCGCACGGATTTCCTGTTCTGGAAACGCATCAGCGGCGTGGGGATTTACACCAGTGCCTGCGAAAAACCGGCAGATGGCCGGTCACTCGCCGGCACTGGTGTACTTTTCATTCAGCGCATAGAGAATCGCGCAGGTCTCGATATCCAGTTGCCCGCGATAGTCGGCGGGCCGAAAGTGCATCTGGAAGGCCCGCACCCGCTGCTGGAAAGCCTGGCGGTTTTTCGCCGGGGCATAGCCGTAGCGCTGGAAGGCCCGTTCGATCTCCACTTCCTGCGGCAACCCCATGCGAAAGCGCCGCTCATAGGCCCCCTTGGCGCCTTCATCGAACCAGGCGCCAATGCCGGCCTTGAACAAACCATGCCAGGGCAACTGCGGCCCTGGGTCACTTTTGCGCCAGAACGCCACATCCGAATGGCCGACGATATCGGTGGCGCCTATCTGCGGATGACGCGCGCAAATGTCGTGGATCAGCGCGATCAGGACCTCGACTTGCTCCGGGTCATAAGCTGGGAAGGTAAATACACCCTCATCATCGCGGGCCAGATTAACGATCTCGATGCCGATGGAGCGACTGTTGACGTTATCGCGGCCCGCCCAATGACTGGCTCCCGCATGCCAGGCGCGCTGGTGCTCACCCACCAGTTGGAACACCCGTAGCTCGTCATAGCCGGCGTTGCGATAGCTGGCCTCACCGGGATCGGGTAACAGGTAATGGGCACTGACACCCTGCTGGGTCAGGGTCCGCAGGGAGCAGGCAAAGGGCGCGGCGGTGTAATGCACAACCAACTGGCGCACGGCTTCGCCATTGCGCTGATTAAAATCTTGGGCGGGATAAGTGGAATCGATGACCAACATAGGCGCTGTCCTTTTCAATACGGGCTGAGTCATTCAGCCGGCAAATCTACAAACACAAAAATCACCGCCATCCTGAAGCGTCGGGCCTGAGGATGGCGGTAGTTACGTGTATGCAAGCAAGGATCAGCGCCGCAGCGGCATACCCAGGTCGACCCGCAGGCCATCGGGCTGGCTGTCGAAAGCCAGTGAACAGGAACAGCGCTGGACAATCGCCTGCACAATGGCCAGGCCCAGGCCACAACCGCCGCTGTTGCCATTGCGCCAGAAACGCTGGGTCAGGTGTTGCAGGTCTTCGCTGGAGATCGGTGCGCCATGGTCGCGCACGCGGAACACGACTTGATTGCCCTGGGTGAACACGCTCAATTGCACCCGGGTATCGGCCGGGGTATGGCGCAAGGCGTTATCCAGCAAGTTGCGCAAGGCGGCAACCGCCAGGCCCACGGGCATTTCCACCGGGTCCTGGGGCAAGTTGTCCGGCAGGATCAGGTCGATGCGCCGATTGTCCCCGGCGTTGGCGTCCTGGATCGCCAGGCGTGCCACTTGCTCGGCGCTGGACTGCAAGCCGTCATCAAACGACAGGCTGCCCTCGACCCGCGCCAGCAGCAGCAATTGCTCAAGGGTGCGATGCAGGCGGTCGGCACCCTCCTCGGCATGGGCCAGGGATTGGTCGCGGGCGCTGCCTTCGGTCATGCGCGCCACCTGTAGATGGGTCTTGATCGCCGTGAGCGGGCTGCGCAACTCATGGGCGGCGTCGCCGGTCAGCCGGCGCTCACGCTCGATGGCCTTGGCGATGCGTTGCAGCAGTTGGTTCTGGGTGTCGAGCAACGGCTTGAGCTCGCTGGGCAACGGATGAATCTGCAACGGCTCAAGGGAGTCGGCGCTGCGCCGCATCAAGGCATCGCGCATGCGGTTGAGCGGCACCAGGCTCTGGCCGATCCCCAGCCACAACAGGCACAGGCAGCCCAACAAGGCCACGCCCACCGGTACCGAGGCCGCCAACAGGATCGACATGTTCAGCGCCTCGCGCTCCACCTGGCGGTCGGCGGTGGTGATAAACAAATCGCCCCGGGCCAGGGTAAAGCTGCGCCAGGCGGCACCGTCGATGATCTGGTCGCGAAACCCGCTTTGCCGGGACTCCAACCCCTGGTCCGGGGTGGTGTGACTACGGGCCAGGACTTCGCCACGCAACGAACTGACCTGGCACGCCATGCCACCGGGCACGTTCAATTGCTCGGCACCAAAGCGCTTGCCCTCGCCCACGCTGGCCAGGCCCGGCATCTGCTCCATCAGCCCGGCCACCATGCGAGCCGAAGCCACCAGCCGCTGGTCCAGGGAAAACATCATCTGGTTACGCAGGTCGTTGAGCATCCAGGCCGCCGCCAGCACCCAGATCAACACAAAAGCGGCGCCCAGCTTGAATGTCAGGCGCAGGCGCAGGCTCATCACGAGGCGTCATCTCCAGCATCCGCCGGGCCCAGGCGATAGCCCAGGCCGCGCACGGTCTCGACAATGCCATTGCCCAACTTGCGGCGCAGGTGGTGGATATGCACGTTCAAGGCATTACTTTCCAGCTCATCGTTGAAGCCATAGACGCTGTCCTTGAGTTGTTCGCTGGACAGCACGCGGCCACGGTTGTGCAGCAGTGCCTGCAACAAAGCCTGTTCGCGACGGGAAAGGTCCACCGGCTTGCCGCCCAACAGGGTTTCGCGGCTGCTGGGGCTGTAACTCAGGCGGCCATGTTCGATCAGGTCGACGCTACGCCCAGCCACCCGGCGCAGCAGGGTCTGCAGGCGGGCGGCCAGTTCGCGCAGGTCGAAAGGCTTGAGCAGATAATCGTCGGCGCCGGCTTGCAGGCCGTCGACCCGGTTGGTCACCGAATCCCGTGCGGTAAGGATCAGCACCGGGATTTCCAGGCCTGCACTGCGCTGTTGCTGCAACAGTTTGAGGCCGTCCTCATCGGGCAGGCCGAGGTCCAGCACCATGATGTCGAACTGCGCCGCCTTGAGCATCGCCCGGGCGGCTGCGGCCGTGCCCACGCGCTCGACGGTAAAGCCCTGAGCACCAAGGCCGGCAACGATGCCACTGGCAATCAGGTCATCGTCTTCACAGACCAGTACGTGCATGGTGAGCCCTTTGCAAAAATGCTGATTTAAAGGATGGCGGATTAAGCGCGCATTATGCCGCTAAAAGATGCACGCTCAGATAATCCCTACACTCTAGAATAGCCCGGTTAATCATCGGTTAATCAGCGCCACACATTGTGTGCCCCACTTGTATCGAACTAAGGCTTGACCATGCGGCATCTGTTTATCTTCCTGCTGGTGTTGTTCACTGGATTGGCCCAGGCCGCGCCTGGCAGCAATCCATTCGAGACCAAACCTGACTTCCTTCCGGTGGGCAAAGCCTTCACCTTTACCTCCGAGCGCCTGGCTTCCGGTGAAACCCAGCTGTATTGGCAGATTGCCGACGGTTATTACCTTTACCAGCAACGCATGAAGTTCGACGGCCTGGCCCAACAGCCGGTGCTGCCGCAAGGCGAAGCCCACAGCGATGAGTTCTTTGGCGAGCAGCAAGTGTATCGCCAGGGCCTGGAAGTGAAGCTACCGGCCAACGCCACCGGCCAGATCAAGCTGGGCTGGCAGGGTTGTGCCGATGCCGGCCTGTGCTACCCGCCGCAATCGATCACCGTGGACCTGGGCGGCAACCCTGCCGTGGCGGCCACCGCCGAGGCCCAGGATCAGAGCCTGGCCAGCGGCCTGCAACAACGCAGCCTGGGCTGGAGCCTGCTGGTGTTCTTCGGCCTGGGCCTGTTGCTGGCATTTGCCCCTTGCTCGCTGCCGATGCTGCCGATCCTCGCCGGTCTGGTAGTGGGCAGCGGTGCCAGCCCACGGCGCGGTTTTGCCTTGGCCAGCAGTTATGTGGTGTGCATGGCATTGGTCTATGCCGCGCTCGGTGTACTGGCCGCGCTAGCTGGCAGCAATCTGGCCGCACTGCTGCAAACCCCCTGGATTCTCGGCAGCTTCGCGGCATTGTTTGTGATCCTGGCCCTGCCGATGTTCGGTTTCTTTGAACTGCAACTGCCGGCCTTCCTGCGCGACCGCCTGGACAACGCCACCCGCAAGCAAAGTGGCGGCAGCCTGGTCGGCGCCGGCGTGCTCGGCGCCTTGTCCGGCCTGCTGGTGGGCCCGTGCATGACCGCGCCCCTGGCCGGCGCCCTGCTGTATATCGCGCAAAGCGGCAACGCCCTGCACGGTGGCCTGATCCTGTTTGCCATGGGCATCGGTATCGGCGTGCCATTGCTGTTGCTGGTGACGGTAGGCAATCGCTTCCTGCCCAAGCCAGGTACCTGGATGAATGTGCTCAAGGGCATCTTCGGCTTCTTGTTCCTCGCCACCGCCGTGCTGATGATTCGCCCGGTGCTCGACGAAAGCCTGTGGCTTGGTTTGTGGGGCGTGCTGGCGCTGGTCATGGCCTACTGCGGTTGGAGCCTGGTTCGCGAGTACGGTCTTGGCGCCAAGGTACTGGGCGCCGGTTCACTGGTACTGGGGCTGTGGGGCGCGATTCTGGTCGTGGGTGCCGCCGGTGGCAGCGATGACCTGTGGCAACCGCTCAAGGTCTTCGGCGGTTCGCCGGTCGCCAGCGCGCCGACGGCCCATGACGCCTTCACCACGATCAACGACCCGGCGGCCCTGCAAGTCCAACTCGATAGCGCCAAGGCCCAAGGCCAATGGGTGCTGCTGGATTATTACGCCGACTGGTGCGTGTCGTGCAAGATCATGGAAAAACAGGTATTCGGCAAACCCGAAGTGATGGCCGCGCTCAAGGACGTGCGCCTGCTGCGCCTGGACGTGACTGCCGACAACGCCGCCAGCCGCGAACTGCTGGGCCGCTACAAAGTCCCCGGCCCACCGAGCTTTGTGTGGATCGGCCCCGACGGTGAAGAACGCCGCGCCCAGCGCATCACCGGCGAAGTGGATGCCGCAGCCTTCCTGCAACGCTGGACCCAGACCCGGGACGCACGCTGATGCTGACCTTGACCATCGGCACCTTCGCCATCGCCCTCAACCACCTGCTGCTGATCAGTGCGCTGATCCTCGCCACGCTGGTGGGCTGGCGCGTGGCCAAGCGTGGCGGCGAAAACCCCGAGTCGGTGCTGTTCAGCCTGTTCCTGCTGGGCATGCTCAGTGCGCGGGTCAGCTTTGTCCTGATGTATTGGGCCTATTACCGTGACGACCCGCTGCAAATCGTCGACCTGCGCGACGGCGGCTTTCTCGCCTGGCCCGGGGTCATCGCCCTGCTGCTCGGCGCCCTGCTCTGGGGCTGGCGTCGCCCGGCCCTGCGCAAGCCGTTGAGTGCTGGCGTCATCACCGGCCTGGCATTCTGGGCGCTGGCCAGCTTCTCCTTGAACATCTACGAAAAAGGCACCCGCCTGCCGGACATCGCCCTGCGCAATGCCGACGGCGAAACCGTGCAACTGGCCGACTATCAGGGTGGCCCGCTGGTCATCAACCTGTGGGCCACCTGGTGCCCGCCATGCCGGCGGGAAATGCCGGTGCTGGAAAACGCCCAGAAGCAACGGCCTGACGTGACCTTCCTGTTCGTCAACCAGGCCGAAAGCATGCAAAGCGTCAGCACCTACCTGGCCACCCAGGGCCTGAACCTGGATAACGTGCTGTTCGACGCCAGCGGCCGTCTCGGCCAGGCCGTGGGTTCCATGGCCCTGCCCACGACGCTGTTCTATCAACCCGACGGGCGTCTTATCAACAGCCACCTGGGCGAGTTGTCCCAGGCCAGCCTGGCCCGCGCCATGGAATCTTTCGCCCCCACGGACTCGACCGCCGCCCAGCCGGCCCCAACAAGGAAACCCCTATGCCCCGCCTCCGCCACCTGCTGACCCTGCTGCCCCTGACACTCGCCGCCAGCCTCGCACACGCCGAAGAATGGCCCGCACCGATCAAACAGATCGAAGCCAAGGGCGCCAAGATCATCGGCAGCTTCGACGCACCGGGCGGGCTCAAGGGGTATGCCGCGCAATACCAGAACCGCGGCATGGCGCTGTACCTGACCGCCGATGGCCAACATGTGCTCGCCGGCAACCTGTACGACGCCAAGGGCAACGACCTGAGCACCGCGCCCCTGGAAAAACTGGTCTATGCCCCCATGGCCAAGGAAGTCTGGGCCAAGATGGAACAGAGCAGTTGGATCCAGGACGGCGATAAAAACGCACCGCGCACCGTCTACCTGTTCAGCGACCCCAACTGCCCGTACTGCAACATGTTCTGGGAACAGGCACGGCCTTGGGTCAAGGCTGGCAAGGTGCAGTTGCGCCACATCATGGTCGGGATCATTCGCGAGGACAGCCCGGGCAAGTCCGCGGCGCTACTGGCCAGCAAAGACACGGCCAACGCCCTGCAAGAACACGAATCGGCAGGCAAAGCCAGCAAGCTCAAGGCGCTGGCCAAGATCCCGGCCGAGATCCAGGCCAAACTCGATGCCAACATGAAGTTGATGGATGAATTGGAGTTGTCGGCCACCCCGGCGATTTTCTATCTGGATGACAAGGGACAACTGCAGCAACAGCAGGGGGCGCCGTCGCCGGATAAGTTGGGGAAAATCCTGGGAGCCAAGTAATCCAGCCTGGCCGCAGACAAGACCTTCAAACACAGCAAAGGGGCAACGGCCCACTACTTAGCGGTCGTGCCCCCAGTTTCTGGCCACCCTTTCTACAAGGCGGCCATCAATTCAATGCCGATAAACTTCCCCGATATGCCAGATGGTCAGAGAGTCAATTGCTCCATGTACAACACTCAAAACGTCAATCCGGACAACCGTAGCTCCATCTTCCGCCTGAAAATCGACCCATGTTCTTGGCACTACATCTTGAACGCCAAGTAGCTGGTTATTCTCATCAAAAAAGCTGAATTTGGCGCTGTCGACACCGATATTCGAATAACCAAACCTGACTCGCACACACCTGAATTTGAGCTTGAGCTGTGCCAATTGAAGCGCACTACTGCTACCACATCGCAATGCCAATGCCTTGCCCTCAATCATTCCGTCCACGAGTTCTCCGGCACTTCTGACCTTATGAAGCCCGATTCCTGGAACCGACGACCTAGGTAATTCAAGATCGAGCAAACGCGTGTTGATCACACTGCCCACTCCCAAATACTCCCGGTCCGGGTAACTCTCAAAGTCATCAAATTCAGTGATGAGATTGGCACGGATGGTCAGTTCCAATATCGGAAACACTACAGCGTGACCTACCTGGCTGCTGCCATCGACCGTTACCTTGCAGGTAAATACTAACGGGCTGAGGTCCTTCAAACGCGCAAGCTCAGACCTCTTAAGGACTTCCTTGAGCCCGGCGCTTAACTCATCTCCCGTCACCCCTTTACCCAAGTAAACCTCGAGGGTGTAGGTGCTGCCATCGCTACGGGTCCCGACACCCTGTAGCCAGACCTTCTGATCGAGCAAGATGAACCACCAGGGCTCAACGGTAATATCCGCATCCCCGGCAAAAGTACGCAGATCCAAAATATTGTTGGTAGCCTGCGGCACCACCGGCATCGGCAAACGCACTGGCATGCTGATTTGCAGAGGCAAGGTCCTGGAGGATGCCAACTTGCAGGGACTGGTAACGGTGTAAAAGATCAGCGTCGTTTTACCCGCATCATGAATCACCGCTTCACGAGGGATCGCGAAATCGACATAGCCTGGCTCGGTGTTACCGGGCTTGGGCTCCAATGGCAGGATCGTGCCGTCGCCGCTGACCCACTGCGCATTGATTCTATGATGGGTGCTGATCCCCTCGTATTCGACCCGTACCGTCACGCCCTCCCGGCCATTCCATATCGTCAAGTGCCCGTCTACCGCTTCACGCACGCTCGGCGCAGGGAGAACCAAGTCCTTCTGCACGATATGCAGTACCAGGCGCCGGAATACCTTCGCGCTCTCCCGGTCCTGTTGGCCGTTGAAATTCACCGCAAAATGCACCTCGACGTCACTGCAATCCGCCAGTTTTTGCAGCAAATGACGCGGCAACGGCGTGTTGACCCCACTGGCCAGCCACTCCTGGGTAACCGCTTCACCACTGAGCACCTCAAAACGGTAGGGACTGCCATCATTCGATTCACCCGTCACCCACAGCCAGCAAGCCTGGCCCCGTGCAATATAGGGCCAGGGGATGACGGTAGCAGTGGCATCACCGGTAAAGGTGTTGAGGTCCAGCGTATTGCCCGTCGCCTGCTCAACAGCCGGCTTGGGCAGGCCGCTGATGTCGAGGATGTTCACCTCCCGGGACGGCGACTGCCAGGAACCACCACAGGTGCGCGACGCGGTGTAAGAGAACGAAACTGCCGCCTCCAGATTGGCACTGATCGCCGAGGGGGGTATGTCGAACACCACGCTCGACTCACCCTCCCCGACGACGCGGCACTCCAGCACCGGCGAACCTGGCCCTGGCGTACCCGTAACAGTCGGGCAGACCCGGTCCCCAGGACACATACGTTCGTAGGCCACCTGCAGATGGGCACCGCTCACCGAATTCACCGGGTTGAGCACCCAGCCATCGGCACCGCAGTCCACCGACTCCTGCAGATGCGGGGCAGACAGTTCCAGATGGGGCTCGGTCAGCAGGTTCAACACCACCGAAGGAAACAGCCTGTAGACCGGCCTCAGCTCCTGACGCGGGAGGAACTCGACACTGAACGCAAGAAACAACTCACTGTCGTGCTTGAGCCCCGCCAGTTCGGCCCGAGACAGGGTTCGGTACCAACCGTTACGCACGTCTTCTTCGGTAACCGGCTCGTCTTCAAACGGGTACCAGCGGAATTTGGAACCATCGGGATTGATCCCCCCGATATAGAGCCGATACAACTGAATAGTGTCGATAAAGGCCCAAGGGGCAACGTAGACCGTCACCGGGTCATCACAGCACAACTGGCCAAGATCCAGGGTGCCGTTGGAGGCCTGGAGCACCTGCGGTTGAGGCAGGTTGGAGGGCAAACTGATTCGTACCTCGCCTTGCGCGGAAGGAGGAAGCTGCTGCCCGTCCCGAGTCACGCTGTAGTAAAAAAGCGCATAGTTATCCAGGCGCATACCGACATACTCAGGCGGAACGTGGAAATCGATACAGCCCGCCGCCACACCTTGCTGGGATCCGATATCTACGTAGTTACCAGATGAGGTTAACCACCACAGAACAATCTGATCCTCTTCACGCATCCCGTCATAACAGGCACGCGCCGTGGCGCCTTCCAACAGTTTGAGTGAGTCGACTTGGGACTGACCTTGCGCCTCGACCAGCACCGGTGCGGGCAACTCTACAACCTTGGGTTTTGAATCAGGCATGGGGAAACTCCTTTTCAGAAAAGATCGGGCGTCTGCAAGCCGATACTGCTTACCTGCAATACGGTCCATCACATACTGAAAAAGAAGGGTTTTCTACTGTCAGAATTGACAGTCACCCACGTAAAAACACGTCCAACCGACCAGCGGCATCGCCCCCGAAAGCGTTTCGGGGGAGCGACCGCCAGCCTTAAAGCCCCTCCAGCTCCGCCATCAGATCACTCAGCCGATCCACCGTCCCGGCGCTGATTTGCTTGGCCGCCAAGCCTTCGATATAGGCCGCCAATTCCCCTACCGTGCTGCATTCGAACATCGCCCGCAGCGGTACATCCTGCTGCAGGGTTTTCTGCACGCGCGAGGCGATTTGCGTGGCCAGCAACGAGTGCCCACCCAGTTCGAAGAAGTTATCCAGCACGCCCACCTGCTCGACCTTCAGCACCTGGGCCCAGATCGTGGCCAGGGTCTGCTCCAGCTCGCTGCGCGGCGCCAGGTAGTCCTGGTTGTGCAGTTGGCCGATTTCCAGGGCCGGCAGGGCGTTGCGGTCGAGCTTGCCGTTGGCGTTCAACGGCAGGCGCTCCAGCCATAGCCAATGCAACGGCACCATATATTCCGGCAGTTCGCTGCGCAGGCGTTGCTTGATGCGGTCCAGACGCTCGCCGGGGGCGAGGCTGGCCTCGCTCGCCACCAGGTAGCCGACCAGGTGCTTGCCATTCACGCCTTCCTGCACGCCCACCGCAGCGTCGCGCACTTCGGGCTGTTCATGCAGGCGCGCTTCGATTTCACCCAGTTCAATGCGGTAACCGCGAATCTTCACCTGATGGTCGATGCGCCCGACGTACTCCAGCACCCCATCGCTACGCCGCCGCGCCAGGTCGCCGGTGCGGTACAAGCGCTCCCCCGGTGCACCAAACGGATCCGGCACAAACACTTGGGCGGTGCGCAGCGGATCACTGACATACCCGCGCCCCACGCCCGTGCCGGCCACGCACAGCTCGCCAACAGCCCCTTGCGGCACTAACTCCAGCGCGCCGTCGAGCACGTACAAGCGGTTGTTGTCGGTCGGCGTGCCAATCGGCAAGTAGGTGCCACGGGTCGAGGCCAGGTCGACGCGGAAGAATGCCACGTCATCCGAGCACTCCGCCGGGCCATAGGCGTTGACCAGACCGATTTCCGGGTAACGCAGCAACCACTGGTGTGCCAGCGCAGGCAACATCGCTTCACCGGTCGGCAACATCCAGCGCAAGCCGTCCAGGCCAATGTGGTCCTGGGCGAGCATGCCCTGGATCAGCGACGGCACGCTTTCCAGCACCGTGATGCCCTGGGCCTGGACATGGGTCAGCAACCCCTGCGGATCATGGGCAATGGTGTTGGGCACAATATCCACTCGCGCGCCGAACAGCGGCGCAGCGAGGAACTGCCACACGGAAATATCGAAACTCTGGGAGGCCGTCTGGGCGATCACATCCTGCTCGCTCAGTTGCAGGTACGGCACCTTGCTCAGTTGGTTGTTGAGCATGCCGCGCTGCTCGACCATCACGCCCTTGGGCAACCCGGTGGAGCCCGAGGTGTAGATCACATAGGCAAGGTTGTCCGGGGCGCTGTAGATCCCCGGGTTGCTATCGACACCGGCCAATGTTTCCCACACCAGCAACTTGGGTCGTGCGCCACAGGCAAAATCTTCGAGCAGTGCCTGCGCCTGTTCATGGCAGGCCTGGGTGCACACCAGCAATGGCGTGCGACTCAAGTCGATGATCCGGCTCAAACGCTGGGTCGGCAGGCCAGGATCCAGCGGCAGGTAACCCGCTCCGGCCTTGAAGCTGCCGATGATCATGCCCAGCAGATCCAGGCCACGCTCGGCCAACAGGGCCACCGGTTGATCCAGGCCCACACCCGCGCCGATCAGTGCATGGCCCAGGCGGTTGCTGCGCTGGTTCAGCTCAAGGTACGTCCACTGCTGATCCAGGCAACTGGCCGCAATGCGCTGCGGATGCAAGGCGACCTGGGTTTCGAACAGTTCGACATAGCTGCGCTCCAGGGGATAGTCATGGGCGCTCTGATTGCAAGCGTTGACCAGGAACTGGCGCTCCTGCTCGCCAATCAGCGGCAGGTCGGCCATGTCGCCATGGAACCCTTGCACCAGCGCCAGCAGCAGGCGCTTGAACTCAGCGAGCATGCCTTGCACGGTGCTTTCATCGAAATAACGCTGGTCATAGGACAGGTGCAAGCCCAGGTCATCGCCCGGGTAGCACACCGCCGTCAACGGGAAGTTGGTGTGGGTGCGGCCCGAGTCAGAGGTGGCGTTCAGGCTTTGTGCACGGTCCAGCACCGAGACTTCCACCGGGGCGTTTTCAAACACGAACAGGCTGTCGAACAGCGGTTGGCCCTTGGGCAGTTCGCTGTGCTCCTGGATCGTCACCAGCGGCAAGTACTCGTATTCGCGCAGTTGCATATTGCTGTCGAGCAAGGCGCTCAGCCACTGGCGCACGCTGCACGGCTGATCGTCCTCGGGCAACTTGACCCGCAGGGCGATGCTGTTGATAAACAGGCCGACCGTGCGCTGCATCTGCGGCATGTCCACCGGGCGCCCGGCCACGGTGACGCCGAACAGCACGTCACGCTCACCGCTCAAGCGTCGCAGCACCAAGGCCCACGCCGCCTGAGCGAAGGTATTGACGGTCAGTTGATGAGCCTGGGCCAGCTCACGCAATTGCGCGCCGTCACGTGCATCCAGGCGGGTGTAGCAATCACCCACCACCATGCCGCCGCTGTGGCCGGCGTGTTCGCGCATGAATGGCCGGTCGCTCGGAATTGGCGTGGTGCGCTCAAAGCCTTGCAGGTTTTGTTGCCACCACTGCCGCGCCTGGGCCAGGTTCTGACGTTGCAGCCAGGCGATATAGTCGCGATAGCGTGGCGGCGTTGCCAACTGCGCCTCGCGGCCTTCACCCAGGGCCATGTAGATATCGAAGAAGTCATTCATCAACAACGAGCGGCACCAGGCATCGATCAGGATGTGGTGGTTGCTCATCATGAACCAGTAACGGGCTTCGCCGACGCGGATCAGGCGCAGGTGGAACGGCGCCTGGTTGAGCAGATCGAAACCGGCCTCGCGCTCGCTTTTGAGCAGCGCTTGCAGGCGCGGCTCCTGTTGCTCGGCGGGGGTGCCGGTCCAGTCCAGGTATTCGATGGGCGTGCTGCCGGGCTTGTGGATCACCTGCAACATGTCTTCGCCGACATCCCAGCAGAACGACGCACGCAAGGCCTCATGTCGGGCGATCACGGCTTTCCAGGCCAGGGCAAAGCGCTCGGGGTTGAGTTCGCTGTTGATGCGGTAACGGTCCTGCATGTAGTAGAGGCCGGTGCCCGGTTCCAGTAGCGTGTGCAACAGCAAGCCTTCCTGCATCGGCGTCAGCGGGTACACATCCTCGATAGCGCTGGGCGGTACAGGCAACGCGTCCAACTGCGCCTGGGTCAGGTGCGCCAGGGGGAAGTCGGACGGCGTCAGGCCACCGGCGTCATCGCGCAGACAATGGGCGATCAGGCTCTGCAATTCGCCCAGATAAGCGTCGGCCAGTTCGCTGATGGTCTGGTGCTCGTACTGCTCACGGCTGAAGGTCCAGCGCAGCACCAATTCGCCGCCATACACCTGGCTATCCACACTCAAGGCATTGGGCAGCGGCGCATCCGGATCGTGGGCCGGGCCGGCCGACGCGTCCAGTGGGTGGAACAGCGCCTGGCTGTCGAAGCTCTGGTCGAACTGCCCCAGGTAGTTGAAGGTGATCGAAGCGCTCGGCAACGCGGCCATGGCCTGGCGACAGGTGCTGTCGGCCAGGTAGCGCAGCACGCCATAGCCCAGGCCCTTGTGGGGCACCGCGCGCAACTGCTCCTTGATCGCCTTGATCGACGCGCCCTGCCCACTGGCCTCCTCGATATCCAGCGGGGTCAGGCGCAGCGGGTACGCGCTGGTGAACCACCCGACACTGCGGGTCAGGTCGATCTCATCGAACAGGGTTTCGCGGCCGTGGCCTTCCAGCTGGATCATGGTTGAGGCGTGCCCACTCCAGCGGCACAGCACACGGGCCAGTGCGGTCAGCAGCAGATCGTTGACCTGGGTGCGGTAGGCGCTCGGCGCCTGTTGCAGCAATTGGCGGGTGCGCTCGGCATCCAGGCGCACGCTGACGGTCTCGGCGTCGCGATTGCGCAGGCTGCCGTGCGCACGGTCCACCGGCAGTTCAACCGTCGGGCCAGCCAACTGTTGCTGCCACAGGCTCAACTCTTCACGCAGGGATTCGCTGCTGGCATACGCCTGCAAACGCGCGGCCCAGTCGCGCAACGCGCTGGTCTTGGCCGGCAGGCTGACCGCCTGGCCGTCGCTCAATTGGCGATAGACGTTTTGCAGATCTTCGAGCAATACGCGCCAGGACACGCCGTCCACCACCAGGTGATGGATCGCGATCAGCAAGCGTTGCTGGCCCATCGGCCCGTCCACCAGCAAGGCGCGCAGCAGCGGGCCGTGTTCCAGGTCGAGGCTGCGCTGGGCATCGGCGAACAGCACCTGGCACTGCTGCATATCCGTCACCTTGGCCAGCCACAACACTCCGCCTTCCGGTACTGCCAGATGTTCGGCATGCCATTGCGCGTCGCGCTGGGTGAAGCTCAGGCGCAAGGCGTCGTGATGTTCCAGCACCGCCAGCAGCGCCTGCTCAAGGCGGCGCGGGTCGAGGGCCTGCACCGGCGCCAGTAGCAGCGCCTGGTTCCAGTGATGACGCGCCGGGATCGGGCTGTCGAAGAACCAATGCTGGATCGGCGTCATGCCCGAAGGGCCAGTCAATACACCCTGCTCGGCCGTGATCTGCTCACTGCGCGTGGCCACCGTCGCCAGGGCCTGCACAGTCTGGTGCTGGAACAGGTCGCGCGGGCTGAAGTGAATCCCTGCCTGCCGCGCCCGGCTGACCACCTGGATCGACAGGATCGAATCACCGCCCAGTTCGAAGAAGTTGTCGTGCAGCCCGACCTGCTGCACGTTAAGCACCGCACACCAGATCGCGGCGAGGCTCAACTCCAGCTCATTGCTCGGCGCCACGTACGCTTGCCGATTGGCCTCGGGATCCGGTTGCGGCAAGGCGCGGCGGTCGAGCTTGCCGTTGGCGGTCAGCGGCATGCTGTCCAGCACCATTAAATGCGCGGGCACCATGTAGTCCGGCAGGTGCGCCTTGAGGTGCGCCTTGAGCGCCTCGCGCAAGGCGGCGTGATCGCTGGCATCGCTGACCAGATACGCCGCCAGTTGCTTGCCACTCGGCGCGTCCAGGGCCAGGACCACGGCCTCACGTACCGCCCCATGCTCAAGCAGGCAGGTTTCGATCTCGCCCAGCTCGATGCGGAAACCACGGATTTTCACCTGATGGTCGATCCGCCCCAAGTACTCCACCAGGCCATCGGCGCGCTGGCGCACCAGGTCGCCGGTGCGATAGAGCCGCCCGCCCTCGGCATAAGGATCAGCCACAAAACGTTCGGCGGTCATGCCCGCACGCTGGTGATAACCCTGGGCCAGGCCGGCGCCGCCGACGTACAGCTCGCCGGTGGCACCTTGGGGTATCAGCGCCAGGTCGGCATCCAGAATATAGGCAACCCGCGCACCGATGATGCTGCCGATCGGCACGCTGCCAGCGCCCTCCTCCAACACCTCGGGGGCCAGGCTGGCCAGGGGCATGACCACCGTTTCGGTCGGCCCATAGGCATTGAAGAACAGCGCCGGCTGAAACGCCGCACGGATACGCGCCAAATGCTCGCCGGTCAGGGCTTCGCCGCCAGTGATGCACATGCGCACCGGCAACGTCTGGTGTTGCGTGGCGAGCCACTGTGCCAACTGGCTGCCATAGCTTGGGGTAAAGCCAAGGATGTTGATGCGATGCTCACGGATCAACCCGCAGATTTCTTCGGCATCCCATTGGCCCTGGGCGCGCAATACCACCTGCGCGCCGCTGAGCAGCGGCACCAGCAGGCGCTCGGTGGCGGCGTCGAAGTTGATCGAATAAAAATGCAGTTCGCAATCGTCGGCGCGCATGCCAAAGCGCTCGATCACGGCCTGGCAATGCATGGCGATTTCACCGTGGGACACCACCACGCCCTTGGGCTTGCCGGTGGAACCGGAGGTGTAGATCAGGTACGCCTGATGTTGCGCCAGGCTGATCGCCGGCAGCTCGCTGGCCGGGTAGTTGGCGAGCACCGGCAGGTCATCTTCCAGGCACCAGCAACTGACGCTGGCAGGCAACTCGCCCAGGGCATCGAACATCGCCCCATCACTGAGCAACAGGCCGATGCCGCTGTCTTCGATCATGTAGTGCAGGCGGTCCAGCGGGTATTCCGGGTCCAGCGGCACATAGGCGCCACCGGCCTTGAGGATCGCCAGCAGGCCGATGACCATTTCCAGGGAGCGCGGCAGCGCCAGGCCCACCCGCACCTGCGGGCCGACCCCACGCTCGCGCAGCATCCAGGCCAGGCGATTGGCGCGGCTGTCCAGCTCGCGGTAGCTCAGGGTCTGGCCGGCAAAGGTCAGCGCCGGGGCATCGCCACGGGCCTGAACCTGCTGGCTGAACAGGTGATGGATGCACTGGTCGAGACGGTGCTCGCCGGCCTCGATCCCGAGGCTGTCTTGCAGGGCACGCTGCTCATCGATCTGCAGCAGCGCCAGCTCGCTCAAACGCTGCTGCGGATCGGCGATCAGCGCCTCCAGCAGGTTGCACCAATGGGCCGCCATGCGTGCAATGCGCGGCTCGTCGAACAGGTCGGTGCTGTAGGTCAGGCAGCAACCCAGGCGATGGTCGAGGTCGGTGACTTCCAGGTTGAGGTCGAACTTGGTGGCACGCGCGTCGTTGGCCAGGTATTCGACGGTCATCCCCGCCAGTTGCCGGCTTTGCTGGAACTCCCAGCGCTGCACATTGCACATCACTTGGAACAGCGGGTTATACGCGGCACTGCGCGGCGGTTGCAGGGCTTCCACCAGATGATCGAATGGCAGGTCCTGGTGGGACTGGCCCTCGATCACGGTGCGGCGCACATGCTCAAACAGCTCGCCGACGCGCATCTGCCCGTCGAGCTGGCAGCGCACGACCTGGGTGTTGAGGAAGGCACCGATCAGCCCTTCGCTTTCCGGACGGATCCGGTTGGCCACGGGCGCGCCGATGCGCAGGTCAGTCTGGCCGCTGTAGCGGTAAAGCAGGGTCGCCAAGGTTGCGGTCATGGTCATGAACAGGGTCAGGCCATGCTCGGCATTGAAGGCGCGCACCTTGGCGGCGAGTTCATCGCCAAGGTCAAAACGGTACAACTGGCCCTGGTGACTTTGCACCGCCGGGCGCGGTCGATCGCTGGGCAATTCCAGCAGAGGATGCTCGTTGCCCAGCTGCGTGGTCCAGTAGTCGAGCTGGCGCTGGCGCTCACCGGCTTCCAGCCATTGGCGTTGCCACACGCTGTAGTCCAGATACTGCACCGGCAGGGGTTCGAGCGGCGACTCGCGCTCATCGATAAAGGCTTCGTACAGCGCGCTGAGTTCACGGGCAAAGATGTCCATGGCCCAGCCTTCGGTGACGATATGGTGCAGGGTCAGCACCAGGTAGTGCTCCTGATCGCCAGCCTTGACCAGGCAGGCGCGCAGCAGCGGCCCGGTCTCCAGGTTGAACGGGCTGTGGGCCTCCTGGTCGGCCAGTTGCTGCAAGCGCAGTTGCCGCTCGGCCTCGTTCAGCGCCGAAAAATCCTCCCAGCTCATGCGCACGCTGCTTTGCGCGGCGACTTTCTGCCGGGCCACGCCATCGACACTCGGGAAGGTGGTGCGCAGGGTTTCGTGGCGCATGATCAAGGCTTGCAACGCCGCCTCGAAACGCCCCACATCCAGCACCCCACGCAAGCGCGCCATGCCGCCGACGTTATAGGCCGGGCTGTCCGGCTCCATTTGCCAGAGGAACCACATGCGCTGTTGGGAATAGGACAACGGCACCGGCTGGCGGCGATCGACCTTGCCAATCGCGGTCTGTTGGTTGCGCTGGCCGCTGGCCTGGATCAGTCGGACTTGCTCGGCAAAATCCCCCAACTCGCTGGCTTCGAACAAGGTGCGCAGCGGTAGCTCCACATCACAGGCCTGGCGTGTGCGGGAGATGATTTGCGTGGCCAGCAGCGAGTGGCCGCCAAGGGCGAAGAAATCGTCGCGTAGGCCGATTCGCGGCAAGCCCAGCACCTGGCGCCAGATCGCGGCGATCTGCTGTTGCAGGACGGTTTGCGGCTCCACATGTTCACGCACCTGCCACACCGGCTCCGGCAAGGCACGGCGGTCGACTTTGCCGCTGGGGCTCAAGGGCATGGCGTCGAGGCGGATCAGTTGCGCCGGCACCATGTACTCCGGCAACTCGGCGGCCAGGGCGGTTTTCACGTCCAGCTCATCCAGTTCGCCGCTGGCGGTGTAGTAACCGATCAGTTGTGCACCGCCAGCGGTGTCGCGCACCAGCACCAATGCCTGGGCGATGCCGTGCTGGGCCAGCAACCGCGCCTCGATTTCTTCCGGTTCGACGCGAAACCCGCGCAGTTTGACCTGCTGGTCCAGGCGCCCGAGGTACTCCAGCACACCATCGGTCGTCCAACGCACGCGGTCGCCAGTGCGATACAGGCGTGCGCCCGCCGCGCCCAGTGGGTCGGCGACAAAACGTTCAGCCGTCAGCCCCGCACGCCCGAGATAACCGCGGGCCAGGCCAATCCCGCCGATGCACAGCTCACCCGGCACACCTGCGGGCAGCAGGTTGAATTGCTCGTCCAACACCCGACAAATCACGTTGCCCAGTGGCCGGCCAATCGGCGAGCGCTCGCCATCTGCACCCTGGCAATGCCAATGGGTGACGTTGATCGCGGTTTCGGTTGGCCCATAGCGGTTGTGCAACTGCACCGCTGGCAATTGCGCCAGGACCCGATTGCGCAATTCGGCGGGCAAGGCTTCGCCACCGCAGAACACTCGGCGCAGGCTGGTGCACTCGGCCGCCAGCGGCTCGTCGACAAACAGCTGCAACAGGGGCGGCACAAAATGCAGGGTTGTGACTCCATGTTCCTGCACCAGCTGCGCAATGCGATGGGGGTCGCGATGCTCGCCGGGACCGGCCAGAACCAGGCGGCAACCAGTGATCAGCGGCCAGAAGCATTCCCACACCGACACGTCGAAACTGATGGGTGCCTTTTGTATCAGCACATCACTTTCATCCAGTTGGTAGGTGGCCTGCATCCATTGCAAACGCTCCGCCAGGGCACCATGGGTATTGCCCACGCCCTTGGGCTGGCCGGTGGAACCGGAGGTGTAGATCACATAGGCGAGGTTGTCGGGATGAAGATGCAGGCCCGGGGCCTGGGTCGGCCAGCTGTCGAGCTTGAGGCTGTCCATGGCGATCACCGACACGCCCTCGGCCACCGGCAACTGTTGCAGCAGATGGGTTTGGGTCAGCAGCAATTGCACGCCGCTGTCGGCGAGCATGTAGGCCAGGCGATCGGCTGGGTAGTCCGGGTCCAGCGGCACATAGGCGCCACCGGCCTTGAGGATCGCCAGTAAGCCGATCAGCAGTTGTGGCGAGCGCTCGGCGGCAATCGCTACGCACACGTCCGGGCCGACGCCTTTGTCACGTAGGTAATGGGCCAGGCGATTGGCCTGGGTGTGCAGTTGGGCGAAGCTCAGGCTGGCGCCCTGCCAAACCAGGGCGGTGCGCTCGTCGCCATGTTGGTTGAGCTGCTCCGGCACCAGGTGCTGCGCCGGTGCGCAGGGTGCCTCGCTCCAGGTGTTTTGCTCGGCGTGCTCGTTGGCGTTCAGCAGCGGGATATCGCCCAGCGCTTGTTGCGGTTGCGCGCAAACTGCCTGCAACAGGCTGACCAAATGCGCGGCCAGACGCTGGACAGTACTGGCGTCGAACAGTTCGTCGGCGTAGTCGAATGACAGGCTCAGGCGCCCACTGCGGTCTTCTTCGCTATGCAGTTGCAGGTCGAACTTGGCTTCGCGGCTATGCCATGGCAACTCTTGCGCGAGCAGGCCCGGCAGGCGACGCAAGGCACTGAGGTCGCGCTGCTGGTGGTTGAACATGACCTGGAACAGGCCTTGTTCGCGTGCTTGGGGAAAGGCCTCCAGCAGTTGCTCGAAGGGCAAGTCCTGATGAGCCTGGGCCTCGGTGGCCGCCAGGCGGGTCGCCGCCAACAGCTCGCTGAACGGCAGGCGCGCATCCACCTCGGCGCGCAGCACCAGGGTGTTGATGAAGAAGCCGATCAGGCCCTGGGTTTCAGCGCGCCCACGGTTGGCGTTGGGCACGCCGATGCGGATATCGCGCTGGCCGCTGTAGCGGTGCAGCAGGCTCTGGAATGCCGCCAGCAACAGCACGAATGGCGTGGCCTGGTGGGCCTGGGCAGTCTGGCGGATGGCTGCGCCGAGGTCCGCATCCAGGCGCACGCTGTAGCGCGAAGCGCTGTGCCGTTGCTGGGCCGAGCGCGGGTGATCGGTGGCCAGGTTCAGGGTGGGATGTTCATCACCCAGTTGCCGCTGCCAGTAGGCCAATTGGCGCTGGCCTTCGCCTTCGGCCAGCCATTGGCGCTGCCAACTGCCGTAGTCGGCGTACTGCACGGCCAGGGCTGGCAACGCGAGGGGCTGGCCTTGGGACGCGGCGGCGTAGAGGCGCGAGAACTCATCGATCAATACATTCAACGACCAGCCGTCAGCAATGATGTGGTGCATCGTCACCAGCAACTGGTGATCCTCATCGTCCAGACGCACTAGCGTGACCCACAGCAGCGGGCCCTGCTCCAGGTCGAACTGGGTGCGCGCCTCGTCCTCGCGGACCTGTGCGGCGCGGGCTTCACGCTCGGCCACGGGCAAGTCGCGCAGGTCGATGACTTGCACGGCAAACTCGCGCTGGGCATCGACACGCTGGTAGCCCTGGCCATCGCGCTCATAAAAACGCGTACGCAGCGCTTCGTGGCGCTGGATCAGTTGCGCGAAGCTTGCCTGCAGCGCGTCTTCGTCCAGCTCGCCGCGCAGGCGCAAGGCGCCGGGGATGGTGTAGGCGCTGCTGTGAGGGTCCAGTTGCCAGGTGATCCACAGGCGGTTTTGCGCCAGGGATTGCGGCATATCCTGCTGGCGTGACAAGGCGTTGATTGCGCCCTGGGCCACGCCGCCATCCTGCTGCAGTTGCCCGACACTGGCGGCAAAATCAGCCAGCACCGGCGCCTCGAACAACAGGCGCAGATTAAGCTCCAGGCCCAGGCTCTCGCGCAGTTGGGCGACCACCTGGGTGGCGCTGATGGAGTTGCCGCCGAGCAAGAAGAAGTGATCGTCGGCAGCCACCTGCGGCACTTGCAACTGCTCACACCAGATCGCGGCGATCTGCTGTTGCAGCGCCGACGCCAAGGCGCCCTCACCGGCCTGCACGGCCTGATCGGGGAACTGTGCGTAGCTGTCGAGGCTGCCATCGGCCAAACGAGTGCGGCAGGCCGAACGCTGGACCTTGCCACTGGAGGTTTTCGGCAGCGCGCCGGGATTGAGCAACACCACCACGCACGGCGCCTCTTGATAGGCCTCGGCCACCGCCTGGCGGATGGCCTTGATCAGAGCTTCGGGCGGCAGGATCTTCTGCACGCTGCGGCTGATTTCTGCGGCAATGCCGATCCCTTCCAGGCCTTGGTCATTCACCGCAAACGCCGCGACACGGCCCTTGCGCACCACTTCCACTTCGCGCTCGACGGTTTGCTCGATGTCCTGCGGGTAGAGGTTGTGGCCACGCACGATCAGCAGGTCTTTCAGGCGTCCGGTGATAAACACCTCGCCGCCCTGCATAAAGCCCAGGTCTCCAGTGCGCAGCCAGGTGCGACCGGCATGCTGCACGAAGGTCTTGGCGGTGGCTTCGGGGTTGCGCCAGTAGCCGTGGGCGATGCTCGGGCCGGTGGCCCAGATTTCGCCGACGCAATTGTCGGCCAGTTCAGCCAGGGTATGGGGCTCGACGATCAGCACCCCATGCTCGGGCTGGCTGGTGCCGCAGCTCATGATCGCGCTGCCCTGCCCTGGTTCGGCGCGATTGGCGGCCAGCGCCTGCTCGTCCACGCGCAAGGCCGGGATGCCCTGGCCACGGGTGCCGCCGGCAACAAACAGGGTCGCTTCAGCCAAGCCATAGGAGGCGAAGAAGTTGTTCGGGGTAAAGCCGCAGCGGGCGAACTTCTCGGCGAAACGTTCCAGGGTGTCCAGGCGGATCGGTTCAGAGCCGGAATAGGCCACGCGCCAATGGCTCAGGTCGAGGCGCTCCAGGGCCGAGTCGCTGACCCGCTCGCTGCACAGGCGATAGGCGAAGTCCGGGCCACCGCTGATGGTGCCGCGGTATTGGCTGATCGCTTCCAGCCAGCGCAAGGGCCGACCGAGGAAGTACGCCGGCGACATCAACACACACGGCACACCACTGAAGATCGGCTGCAACAGGCCGCCAATCAGGCCCATGTCGTGGTACAGCGGCAGCCAACTGACGATCACGTCATCGGGGTTGAGGTCGATGCCAAAGCCACGGCGGATCAGCAGCTCATTAGCCACCAGGTTGCCGTGGGTGACTTGCACGCCTTTGGGCAAGGCCGTGGAGCCGGAGGTGTATTGCAGGAACGCGATGTCGTCGTCCTGCAGGTTGGGTGCGACCCAACCGGCAGCGCTTTCGCTGTGCAGCTCATCCACGCAGAGCAAGGGCGGCGCTTCCTGGATTTGCCCCAGAGCGTCGCGCAAGCCACTGCTGGTCAGCAACAGCCTGGGCTCGGCATCGGCGATGATCGACAGCAAGCGCTCTTGGTGATGGCGACGGGTCGACTCCGGCGGATAGGCCGGCACTGCAATGACCCCGGCGTACAGGCAGCCAAAGAACGCCGCGACATAATCCGGGCCACTGGGGAACAACAGCACCGCACGCTCACCCCGCCCGGCCGAGGCCTGCAAGGCGGCGGCGATGGTGCGGGCGCGCAGATCCAGGTCACGGTAGCTGAGCACCACGCTGTCGTCGGCAGACTCGGCCAGAAAGCGCAGGGCCACCTGGTCCGGGGTCTGCGTGGCACGGCGTTGGAGGGACTGGACCAGGGTGCGGGGAAGTTCGAAGGCGTCCATCATGAGGGGTTCCTGCCTGAAATCGGCTTACGGGGAAATCGGGGATAGAAGGCGTGGGCGCGCGGCGGCGTGTTCAGCCGGTCGCCAGGGCCGCCCGCCGGGCAGCGCCATGGCGCCAGCGGGTCAAATGTTCGTCGGCGTAGCGCCGCACGCAGCGCAACAGCGAGCTTTGCTGCTGCACGAGGTAGAAGTGATGACCTTCGAACATGTCCAGGGAGAAACCGCTGGCGGTGTCTTCCTGCCAGTCGAGCAACTCGTCGGCGCGCACGTCGTCCTGCTTGCCGCCAAACACATGGATCGGCATCGACAGCGGCTCGCGCTCGCCGTAGTGGAAGCTGCCGCACAAGAGGAAGTCGGCACGCAGGATCGGCAGCGCCAACTGCATCAACTCACGGTTGGCCAGGGCGTCTTCGGGCGTGCCCTTGAGCGTGCGCAGGCGCTCGATCAATTGGCTGTCGTCTTTTTCCACGGCGTATTCACTGACGTCGCGGCGCGCCGGGCCGGCGGTGGCCGAGGCAAACAGCGCCAGGGGCGCAGGCAGCCCGCGTTCGCGCAGGGCATGGGCCAGCTCGAACGCCAGCAAGCCACCGAGACTGTGGCCAAACAAGGCGTAGGGACCATCGAGTTCGGCACTGATCTCGCCAGCCAATTGCGCGGCGAGCGCCTTGATATCGCGCTGTAGGGGTTCGTCCATGCGCATGCCTCGCCCCGGTAACTCCAGTGGGCGCACCTGCAACCACTCGGGTAACGCCCGGCGCCAGCGGCTGTAGAACATGGCGCTGGCGCCCGAATAGGGCAGGCAAAACAGGCGCAAGCGGGTCGACGTGCTCATCTCAGACCACCCCTGCCTGGAACGCTGGGTTCTCGCGATACAAACGCATGTCGTCCTCCTCCGGGTGCAAATCCATGGCCGGCGCGTTGGCTGGCCTGTCACCAATGAGAACGGATGGCCCGGCAAAATAATTAGTCGCCAGGCGGTGGCACGGACACAAAGAGAAGCGCCTCACAGTTTGCATTTCGGTATAAGATTAGTTCCACTTCTCATTTGACAATCATTATCATTAAGAATAATTTGTTGCCCGATGTGTAGGAGGCCTCAGCAGGGATGCCCTCCACTAACCTCATTTGCAGCAAGGTGATTTCCATGACGGAACAAGTATCCACAAGCAGGTGCGACTCACCGTTACTCCAGGCGTTCGTCGACAATCGACTGATCCTGGTCAAGATCGCGGCACGCATTACCGGCTGCCGTTCCCGCGCCGAAGACGTGGTGCAGGACGCCTACTTCAGACTGCAATCGGCCCCGCAGATCACTTCATCGTTCAAGGCGCAACTGAGCTATCTGTTCCAGATCGTGCGCAACCTGGCTATCGACCACTACCGTAAACAGGCCCTGGAACTGAAGTACTCCGGGACGGAAGAGGAAGGCTTGAATGTGGTTATTCATGGCGCTTCACCGGAAACCTCGCACATCAATTTCTCCACCCTGGAAAACATCGCCGACGCCCTGACCGAACTGCCCCAGCGCACGCGCTACGCCTTCGAGATGTACCGCCTCCATGGCGTGCCGCAAAAGGACATCGCCAAGGAACTGGGTGTGTCGCCGACTCTGGTCAACTTCATGATCCGCGATGCGCTGGTGCACTGCCGCAAGGTGTCGGGGACCCATAGCGATACGTTTGCCCGACGTGTTTGAGCGCCACGCAAGTGCAATCACGGGTGAGCTTGTGTGGGAGCGGGCTTGCTCGCTCCCACACAAGCCCGTTCCCACAACATTTGATATTCGTTGCCCTGTAGCCCTCAGACCAACCCACACCGCTCAAAAAACCGCTCCCGCCCCAAAATCATCAGCGCCGCACGTTTGTGGGGGAAATCGAATTCCTTCTCGCAGTGGAAACACTGGTTGTGCATATGGCCGATCATCCTCGCGTTGTCAGCCCGCGGCTCCGCCACCACCCGCTGGGTGCGTGGGTCGTCGAGGAACAAGTAGTGCACCAACGCCGACAGCCAACTGGCGACCTTGTGCGGCCCACGGTGATGCTCCTCCCCCACCAGCATATGGATGCCGCGATCGTAATCGTCCACGTTATAGAACGGCGCGATGCGATCCTCCTTGGCCCAATACGCCTCGAAATAGGCAAAGGGCTCATCGTCGAAACAGCCGATCAACGTCAAGGTATGCGGGTCAGCTGCAAGCTTCTGCAGATAGTCACGATGCTGCTCCAGGCTGCCGCTTTCCTGCCAGAAGTTGGCGACCCGCGCGCTGTTCTGCCAGCGATTGAAACGGGCCAGGTCCACATCGATCTCTAGCGTGCGCAGTGAAATCCAGGCGCCTAGGCGCGCATCGAAACGTCGATAGACTTCGCCGCACGGCTTGGGCGCACGCAGCGGATGGCGCTTGCCCGTGCTGATGACCATCTGCTGCGGGTAAACGCCACTCGACACCTGGCCCAGCCACGGCTGCGGCAATTGCCAGAACAGGGTGCGCTCGCAACGGAACTGCCCCGCCACCTCCGTGGCCAGCAGCAGACCGCTGCGCAGGGCCTCGTCCGGGGCGTGTTCAAGGTGCCAGGCCAGGTGCTGGCGTTCGGGCTCGCGGGCAAACAGCCAGTAACCTGCAGCCCACAACGCCTGCACTGACGGCACCTCACCGGGGCTTTGCAAGTGCAGGTGCAATGTTTCGCCACGCTCCAGGCGCAGGCGCACCAGGGGTTGGCCGGCGACGGTCAGCGTCAGGCGGCCATCGCTTTCGTCTGCGTTAAGGGCGGGCCCTGCCGGAAGTGGCAGGACTGACAAGTCTTGGGGATTGGGCATGGAGGGGGCTCACGATAATCGTCGACAGTTAGACGAAGTGACGTGAACCAGCGGCAAAAATTTAAGCCGGCAGTTGCGCGATTACGGCGCGTCAGGCACCGCCAGCACATCAATGCGGTACGGCTCGAAGATCTTCAACAACTCGCCGCTGTCGCGCAGCCCCTTGAGCAATGCGGCAAACGCCGGGCCACTGATGGCAGCCTTGGGCCGCAGCAACGCGTAGTGGTGGTAGACCTGATCAATGCGCTCAGACACCAGGAACTGCCCGGCAGTGTCTGGATTGCGCACCATGAAGTCACTGAGGTAAGAGCGCGTCACCAGGGCGATATCCGCCCGGCCACGGGTGACCATCAGCAAGTTGCTGTCATGGGAATAGGTCAGCGTGGCGTTGAAGTGCGCGGCCATGTACTTGGGGTCGGAGTTGAAGTTGGCAAAGGCATAGTGATAACCGCTGAACACCGCCAGGCGCTTGCCCTTGAGGTCGGCAAAATACATCTGGTCGCGATCGGTCTGGCGCTGGGCGACGAAAATCTCGGCGTCCTCCAGGCCCATGTCAACAGTGGTATGGGGGATATCCTGCCAACCCCATTGCGGGTTCTCGAAAATGGCCATGTCGATCCGGCCCTGCTCGAAATCCCGAAACCGTCGGGGGATTGAGGTCGGTACCAGCACAAACTGGTACTCGGTCTGCGTACGGTTCAGCGCCTCCAGCAGTTGCGGTAGCAAACCGGTGTCGGCGCCCTGCTCCGGGCGCACGGTGTACGGTGGAAAATGCGCGGCACCGATCCGTACCAATTGGGCCGCCCAGACCTGCGCCTGCCACAAGGTGCTCATTGCCAATACTGTAAGTCCTGCAGCCAGCCGCAATGGCGAAAACATCAGGCACGCACCGTTCAAAATCTGGATCTCGCTAAGCTAGGCGTTTTTGTCTACAGAGACAACTTTCTACCCGACAATAAGTGGCCTGTGCTCCACGCCTAATCGGCCTTGAGTACTAGCAGCAACGCTTCATCGGCCAATTGTTCGAGGGTCATGCTGCCCTGGGCGCGGAACCAGGTCGTGGTCCAGGACAACGCCCCGGTCAGGAATCGCCGGGTGATAAACACATCGCCCTTGATATAACCGGCCTGCTTGGCCTCGCCCAGCACCTGCAGCCAGATCTCTTCATAGACATCCCGCAGCGCCAGCACCTGGGCCTGGCCCTCTGCCGACAGTGAGCGCCATTCATACACCAACACGGCCATGGCCTCGCCGCTGCCCCCCATGATCGACTGCAACTCGCAGCGAATCAGGGCCAGCACCCGCTCGCGCACGTTGCTCGCCTCGGCCAGGGAAGCGCGCATCATCGCGGTGTTGTAATGGATGGTTTCTTCCATCACCGCCCGCAGGATTTCGTCCTTGCTCTTGAAGTGGTGAAAGATGCTGCCCGACTGGATCCCCACCGCGCCGGCAAGATCGCGCACAGTCGTGCGTTCAAAGCCTTTATTGCGAAACAAGTGAGCCGCGGTCTGCAGCAGCTTGCCCCGGGCGCTGTCGGGGTCGGTCAGTTGCCCGCCGTCCACCATGGTGCGCATCACCGCCAGGGCTTTTTGCTCATCCATGCTGCTCTCCTCAACTACTTTGATTGCGTCATGGCCGGCAATTTAGGCCGTGGCAGCCACCCAAGCAAGCGCTTGGGCAAAAGTTATGACCAGAGTTTACAAACCAAGCGCTTGCTTGGTAGTCTCGACCCAGCGATTTTCCAGAGAAGGACTTCCCATGGACAAGACCGTTCGTATCGGCTGCGCCAGTGCATTCTGGGGCGACACCTGCACCGCCGCCGCGCAATTGGTGCAAGGCGGCGCGCTGGATTACCTGGTGTTCGATTACCTGGCGGAAGTCACCATGTCGATCCTCGCCGGCGCACGCATGAAAGATCCCCAGGCCGGCTACGCCACAGACTTCGTCGAAGTGCTGGCGCCGTTGCTCGGTGATATCCAGCGCCAGGGCATCCGGGTGATCAGCAACGCCGGCGGCATCCACCCCCAGGCCTGCGCCGCGGCATTGCAGGCCGCCTGCGACCAGGCCGGGGTGCCGCTGAAAATCGCCGTGTTGCTGGGCGATGACCTGCAACCACAGTTCAAGCAACTGCAAGGCATCCGCGATATGTTCAGCGGCGCACCTATGCCGGCGATGTGCGTGTCCACCAATGCCTACCTCGGCGCACCGGGCATCGTCCAGGCCCTGCAACTGGGCGCCGATATCGTCATCACCGGGCGCGTGGTGGACAGTGCGGTGGTCAGCGCGGCCCTGGTGCATGAATTCAACTGGTCGTGGCAGGACTACGACCGACTGGCCCAGGCCGCACTGGCCGGGCATATCATCGAATGTGGCGCGCAGTGCACCGGCGGCAATTTCACCGATTGGCGCGAGGTGCCGGACTACGAGCACATCGGCTTCCCGATTGTCGAAGTCAGCGCCGACGGCCAGTTCACCGTCAGCAAAGTGTCGGGCACCGGCGGGCTGATCAGCGAACTGAGCGTGGCCGAACAACTGCTGTATGAAATCGGCGACCCACGCGCCTATCTGCTGCCGGATGTGATTTGCGACTTCAGCCAGGTCACGCTGCAGCAGCAAGGCGAAAACCGCGTGCGCCTGCACGGCGCCAAAGGGCTGGCACCGACCGATCAGTACAAAGTCAGCGCCACCTACCCCGACGGCTTTCGCTGCACCGCCAGTTGCCTGCTGGCCGGCATCGATGCGCTGGCCAAGGCCGAACGGGTCAGCCAGGCGATCATCAACAAGACTTCAGAGCTGTTCAGCCAGCGCGGCTGGGCGCCCTACACCGAGGTCAATATTGAATTGCTCGGCAGCGAAGCCACCTACGGCGCCCACGCCCGGCGCCAGGACTGCCGCGAAGTGGTGCTCAAGCTGGCAGTGCGCCACCCAAGCAAACAGGCACTGGTGCTGTTCGCCCGGGAAATCGCCCAGGCAGCCACCGGTATGGCGCCGGGGCTGACCGGCATTGTCGGCGGCCGGCCCACCGTATATCCGCTGATCCGCCTGTTTTCATTCCTGATCGATAAGCGCGCGTGCAGCCTGAGCGTCGATTTCCAAGGGCAGTCTCACCCCTGCGAACTGCCGGCCACGGCCGCCCTGAGCACACCCCACGTCCCCCTCGACCCGCCCCGGCCCGAAGGCCGCGCCGATGCCAGCGTGCCCCTGGTCAAACTGGCCGTGGCGCGCTCCGGAGACAAGGGCAATCACAGCAATATCGGCGTGATCGCGCGCCAGCCCGAATACCTGCCGTGGATCGCCGAAGCATTGACCCCAGAGGTGATCGTCGACTGGATGAGCCATGTGCTCGACCCGCTGCACGGACGCGTAGAGCGCTGGTATCTGCCCGGTAGCCACAGCCTCAACTTCCTCCTGGAGAATGCCCTGGGCGGCGGCGGTATCGCCAGCCTGCGCATCGACCCCCAGGGCAAGGCATTCGCCCAGCAGTTGCTGGAAATACCGATTGCTGTGCCCCGCCACCTCGCTGATCAACTCAACTAAGGGACTCTCGCCGTGGCCTTCGACTCGATCTTCAAAGCCGACCTGTTCCAGGGGCAAACCATTATCGTCACCGGCGGCGGCAGCGGTATTGGCCGTTGCACTGCCCATGAACTGGCGGCACTCGGCGCCCATGTGGTGCTGGTGGGGCGCAAGCCGGAAAAACTGCAAGGTGTCGCCCAGGAAATCAGCGATGACGGCGGCCGCGCCAGCTGGCAGGCCTGTGATATTCGCGATGAAGAAGCGGTCAAGGCACTGGTCAGCCAGATTATTCAGGCGCATGGCCCGATCCACGGCCTGGTGAACAACGCAGGCGGCCAGTACCCCTCACCCCTGGCGTCGATCAATCAAAAAGGTTTTGAAACCGTACTGCGTACCAACCTGGTGGGCGGTTTCCTGATGGCGCGTGAGGTGTTCAACCAATCCATGAGCAAACCTTCTTTGGGAACAAAAGGCGGCGCCATCGTCAACATGCTGGCCGATATGTGGGGCGGCATGCCCGGCATGGGTCACTCCGGCGCTGCGCGCTCGGGGATGGACAACTTCACCAAGACCGCCGCGTTCGAGTGGGGCTACGCCGGGGTGCGGGTCAATGCCGTGGCTCCAGGCTGGATCGCCTCCAGTGGCATGGACACCTACGAAGGTGCGTTCAAGGCGGTGATCCCGACCCTGCGCGAGCATGTACCGCTCAAGCGCATTGGCACTGAATCGGAAGTCAGCGCAGCGATTGTGTTCCTCCTCAGCCCCGCCGCCGCGTTCGTCAGCGGCAGCACCCTGCGCATCGACGGCGCCGCCAGCCTGGGCAGCCGCGCCTGGCCGCTGCACAAAGCGCAGACGCCGAGCCCGTCCTTCAATGGCTTTCACCGCGCTTACCTGCCGGATGTGCTTAAGGAGGGCCAATAAACCATGCCGGTCATCGACTCCCTACTCGACGCTCACAGCCCGCAGTTCGCGCAGAACCGCGAGGCCATGCTCACGGCCATCAACCACCTGCGCCAACTGGAACAGAACCTGTTGGACAAGGCTGCCGAGGCCAAAGGCAAGTTCGACAAGCGCGGCCAACTGCTGCCCCGCGAACGCCTCAACCTGTTGCTCGACCCCGGTGCGCCCTTCCTCGAACTGGCGAGCCTGGCCGGCTACAAGCTGCACGACGACAAGGACGGCAGCGCGGCCGGTGGCGGCTTGATTGCCGGTATCGGTTACGTCAGCGGCGTGCGCATGCTGGTGGTGGCCAATAACAGTGCGATCAAGGGCGGGACGATCTCGCCGTCCGGCCTGAAAAAATCCCTGCGCCTGCAACAGATCGCCATGGAGAACAAACTGCCAGTGGTGACCCTGGCCGAAAGCGGCGGCGCCAACCTGAATTACGCGGCAGAGATTTTCGTCGAAGGCGCACGCAGCTTTGCCAACCAGGCGCGGATGTCGGCCATGGGCCTGCCGCAAATCACCGTAGTCCACGGCTCGGCCACCGCTGGCGGTGCCTATCAACCGGGACTTTCGGATTACGTGGTGGTGGTGCGCGGCAAGGCCAAGCTGTTTCTCGCCGGCCCACCGCTGCTCAAGGCCGCCACCGGCGAAGTGGCGACGGATGAAGAACTGGGTGGCGCCCAGATGCATGCGCAAACCGCCGGCACCGCCGAATACCTTGCCGAAAATGACGCTGATGGCGTGCGCATCGTGCGCGAGATTGTCAGCCTATTGCCTTGGGACGACCGGCTGCCGCCCCAGCCTGCACGGGCCTATGCCGAGCCGCTGTATCCGATTGAAGAGCTGCTGGGCTTGATCCCCGACGATCCAAAAAAGCCCTATGACGTGCGGGAAATCATCGCGCGTATCGCCGACGGCTCCAATTTTCTCGAATTCAAGGGTGAGTACGATCCCCACACTGTTTGCGGCCATCTGCAGATCCAGGGCCGCGCCTGCGGGTTTATCGGCAATAACGGCCCAATCACGCCCAAAGGCGCGAGCAAGGCCGCGCAATTTATCCAGCTGTGCGACCAGAGCCAGACGCCGCTGCTGTTCTTTCACAACACCACCGGTTTTATGGTCGGTACCGAATCCGAACAACAAGGGGTGATCAAGCACGGCGCGAAGATGATCCAGGCGGTGGCCAACGCCCGCGTGCCCAAGCTGACCGTGGTGGTCGGCGGCTCCTATGGCGCCGGCAACTATGCGATGTGCGGCCGGGGCCTGGACCCGCGTTTTATCTTCGCCTGGCCCAACAGCCGCACCGCGGTGATGGGCGGCGCCCAGGCCGGCAAGGTGCTGCGCATTGTCACCGAAGCCAAACAGTTGAAAGACGGTCTGGTGCCCGATCCCAAGGTGCTCGACATGCTCGAACAGGTCACCGCGCAGAAACTCGACAGCCAGTCCACGGCCCTATATGGCAGCGCCAACCTGTGGGACGACGGGCTGATTGACCCACGGGACACCCGCACCTTGCTGGGTTATCTGCTGGATATCTGCCAAGAAGCTCAGGTGCGCCAATTGCAACCCAACAGCTTCGGCGCCGCGCGCTTTTAACGATCAGGAGAACAATAAAAATGATCTTCACCCAGGAACACGAAGAGCTGCGTCGTACCGTAAGGGGTTTTGTCGACCGCGAGATCAATCCCCATGTCGACGCATGGGAAAAAGCCGGGCGCTTCCCCATCCACGAGATTTTCCGCAAGGCCGGCGACCTCGGCCTGCTAGGCATCTCCAAGCCGGAGAAGTTTGGCGGCATGGGCCTGGACTACAGCTACTCGATTGTCGCCGCCGAAGAATTCGGCACCATCCGCTGCGGCGGCATCCCGATGTCCATCGGCGTGCAGACCGATATGTGCACCCCGGCCCTGGCCCGTTTCGGCTCCGATGAACTGCGCGAGGAATTCCTGCGCCCGGCCATCAGCGGCGAACAAGTGGGCTGCATCGGCGTCTCGGAAACCGGCGCCGGCTCCGACGTGGCCGGCCTGAAAACCCACGCCCGCAAGGACGGCGACGACTATGTGATCAACGGCAGCAAGATGTGGATCACCAACTCCCCCAGCGCCGACTTTATCTGCCTGCTGGCCAACACCTCGGACGGTAAGCCCCATATCAACAAGTCGCTGATCATGGTGCCGATGAACACCCCCGGCATCAGCGTCAGCCCGCCCCTGGAAAAGCTCGGCATGCACAGCTCCGAAACCGCCCAGGTATTTTTCGATGATGTGCGCATCCCACAGCGCAACCGCATCGGCCACGAGGGCGCGGGGTTCATGATGCAGATGCTGCAATTCCAGGAAGAACGGCTGTTTGGCGCGGCCAATATGATCAAGGGCCTGGAGTCGTGCATCGACAGCACCATCGCCTACTGCAAGGAGCGCCAGACCTTCGGCAAGGCCTTGATCGACAACCAGGTGATCCACTTCCGCCTGGCTGAGCTGTCCACCGAAATCGAATGCCTGCGTGCGCTGGTCTACCAGGCGACCGAGCAATACATCAAGGGCCAGGACGTGACGCGCCTGGCCTCGATGGCCAAGCTCAAGGCCGGGCGCCTGGGCCGCGAAGTCAGCGACAGCTGCCTGCAATACTGGGGCGGCATGGGTTTTATGTGGGACAACCCGGTGGCCCGCGCCTATCGCGATGTGCGCCTGGTGTCGATTGGCGGCGGCGCCGACGAGATCATGCTGGGGATCATCTGCAAACTGATGGGCACGCTGCCGGGGAAAAAGTCGTGAACGCCTGCGAAACCCTGCTACTCGAACCGCATAACGGCGTGCTGCACATCACCCTCAACCGCCCGCAGAACCGCAATGCCATGAGCTTGCAGATGGTCAGCGAACTGCGCGCGGTGCTGGCGGATGTGGCGCGTGACGAGCAAGTACGGGCGCTGGTGATCAGTGGGGCCGGCGGGCACTTCTGTGCGGGCGGCGATGTTAAGGATATGAGCCGCGCGGGCAGCCGCGAAGGCTTGCGTGATTTGAACCGGGTGTTTGGCACGCTGTTGCAGGAAGTCGAAGCGCTGCCGCAGGTGGTGATTGTGGTATTGCAGGGCGCGGTGTTGGGCGGTGGGTTTGGCCTGGCGTGTGTCAGCGACATCGCCATTGCCGATCACCAGGCGCAGTTCGGCTTGCCGGAAACCAGCCTCGGCGTGCTGCCGGCGCAGATCGCGCCGTTTGTGGTGCGGCGTATCGGCCTGACCCAAGCCCGGCGCCTGGCGTTGACCGCGGCGCGGTTTGACGGGATCGAGGCGCAGCGCCTGGGGGTGGTGCATTTTGTCGAGCATGATCCCCAAGGGTTGGCGCAGCGCCTGGATGAGGTGTTGGGGCAGGTCTTGCGCTGTGCACCACGCGCCAATGCCCGAACCAAGGCGTTGTTGCTCCAGAGCCTGGATCAGCCGTTGGAACTGCTACTGGATCAGGCTGCCGATTGGTTTGCCGAAGCGGTGGGCGGGGAAGAAGGGATTGAAGGGACGCGGGCGTTTGTCGAGAAGCGCAAGGCCAGGTGGGTCATTTGATCTTGAACACGCCCCCCTCCCTGTAGGAGCTGGCTTGCCTGCGATGCGGGCACCTCGGTCTGTCAGGGATACCGACGTGATGCAATCGCAGGCAAGCCAGCTCCCACGCAAGCCCACACCTGCGCAACCAATCAGACAGGGACCCACAATGCCCAGTTTCAATAAAATACTGATCGCCAACCGCGGCGAAATCGCCTGCCGCATCCAGCGCACCGCCCAAGCCCTGGGCTACCGCACCGTGGCCGTCTATAGCGAGGCCGACGCCGACGCCCTGCACGTACAAATGGCCGATGAAGCGGTGAACATCGGCCCGGCCCCGGTGCAGCAGTCGTACCTGAACATCTCGGCCATCCTCGACGCCGCGCGCCTCACCGGCGCCGATGCGGTCCACCCCGGCTACGGCTTTCTCTCGGAAAACCCCGAGTTCGCCAAGGCCTGCATCGCCACAGGCCTGGTATTTATCGGGCCCAGCGCCGACGCCATCGAATTGATGGGCAGCAAGCGCCTGTCGAAAATCGCCATGCTCGCCGCCGGTGTGCCGTGCATTGCAGGCTACCAGGGCAGCGCGCAGGACGACGCGACCCTGCAAAGCGAAGCCGAGCGCATCGGTTACCCGCTGATGATCAAGGCCAGTGCCGGCGGTGGCGGGCGCGGCATGCGCCTGGTGCACGCGCCCGGGCAGCTGCTCGAACACTTGAATACCGCACGCTCCGAGGCGCTGAACGCCTTTGGCAGCGACGAACTGATTCTGGAGCAGGCGTTGATCGCGCCGCGCCATGTGGAGATTCAACTGTTCGGCGATGCCCACGGCAACCTGATCTACCTGGGCGAACGTGATTGCTCGGTGCAGCGCCGCCATCAGAAGGTCATCGAAGAAGCGCCCTGCCCGGTCATGACCACCGAGCTGCGCCAGGCCATGGGCGAAGCGGCGCTCAAGGCCGGGCGCGCGGTGGAGTATGTTGGCGCTGGCACCGTGGAGTTCCTGTTGGACCAGAGCGGGCGTTTCTACTTCCTGGAAATGAACACCCGCCTGCAAGTGGAACACCCGGTCACCGAACTGATCACCGGCCTGGACCTGGTGGATTGGCAACTGCAAATCGCCGCCGGCCAGCCCCTGCCGTTGCGCCAAGAGCAGGTGACACTGACCGGGCATGCCATGGAGGTGCGCCTGTACGCCGAGGACCCGGCCCAGGGCTTCTTGCCACAAACCGGCGAAGTGCTGCGCTGGGAGCCGGCCGCCGGGGTGCGGGTCGATCATGGATTGCTGGCCCCCCAGCGCATCAGCCCGTTCTATGACCCGATGCTGGGCAAGATCATCGCCCATGGCGCTACCCGTGAAGAGGCGCGGCGCAAGCTGCTGCGCGCGGTACAGGACTGTGTACTGCTGGGGGTTGCCAGCAATCAGCGGTTACTGGTGGACTTGCTCAGCCATCCGCAGTTTGTCGCGGCAGATTTCAGCACCGGGTTTATCGCCGAACATTTCGGCGATATCGCCCGCCCCGTCATCAGCGACGAACAACTGGCAGTGGCCGCCGCATTGTTCTATCGGCACAGCGCGGCAGCGCATCGCCCTGCCTTGGCGGGCTGGCGCAACAATGCCAGCGTGCCCTGGACCTATCGACTGAGCGTCGGGGAGCAGTGTCATGAAGTCAGCGCGCGGGTGTTGGCGGACGATCACCTGCAAATCGGCGACATCGCTGTACACCTGCTCGACAGTGACGGGCGCTGGGCCAGCCTGGTCATCAACGGCATTCGGCGACGGCTTGCCTATCACCTGCAAGGCGCCCAGCTCTGGCTGTTGCATGCCGGTAGCAGCCTGTGCGTGAACAACCAGACGCAAACCGTGGCCAGTCGTGAGGCGCCGGCCAGCAGTGGCACGGTCAAGGCGCCAATGGACGGCGCGATTACCCTGGTGCAGGTGTGCGAAGGAGACGTGGTGAGCAAGGGCCAACTGCTGCTGGTGCTCGAGGCGATGAAAATGGAGCACCCGCTCAAGGCGGGTATCGACGGGGTGGTCAAGGCCATTCAAGTCACCGCAGGCGATCAGGTGCGCAATCGCCAGGTATTGCTGCAGATCGAGTAGCCCTAGGCGGAACTACCAGGCTTGGCTACGCTCTATCCCCATCAGAAAGGGATGAGTACGGGAACCTGCGATGCCTCATTGGCTGATTATTGATCTTGAAGCCACAACGGATGAAGGCGGCTGGCCCGTGTCGGAGATGGAAATCATCGAAATCGGCGTAAGCCTGGTCAACCGCCAGGGCCGCGAACTGGACCACTTCCAGCGCTTCGTGCGGCCCTTGCGCCGCCCGCTGCTGACGCCGTTCTGCCGCCAGTTGACGCACATCAGCCAGGCCAGTATCGACAGCGCAGCGCCCTTGACCGAGGTCTGGCCGCTGTTTGAACGCTGGCTGGGCCAGCATCATCCGCGCCTGGAAGGCTGGGCCAGTTGGGGCGACTACGATCGCCAGCAACTGGAACTGGAGTGGCAGCGCCATGGCTTGGCCAGCGTGCTGGGCCAGACGCCCCATGTGAACCTCAAGCAACGCTTCGCCAAGGCCCGGCGCCTGGATAAACCGCTGGGGCTCAATGGCGCGTTGCAACTGGCAGGCATGCAGTTCAATGGCCAGCAACACCGGGCCCTGGAAGATGCGCGCAATACAGCGCGTTTGCTGCCGTTGATTTTGCCCGTGTAGAAGGCATACTGGCCGACCTTTCTTACCCCTTTTTCCGAGGATTCATCCATGTTCAAAGTCAATGAGTACTTCGACGGCACCGTCAAGTCGATCGCCTTCGGTACCCCTGAAGGTCCGGCGACCATCGGCGTCATGGCCCCGGGTGAATACGAATTCGGCACGGCCCAGCGTGAAATCATGCACGTGGTCTCAGGCGCACTGACCGTCAAGCTGCCAGGCAGCGACAGCTGGGAAACCTTCGCCGCAGGCAGCCAGTTCAATGTGCCTGCCGACAGCAAGTTCCAGCTCAAGGTGGCCGTAGACACTGCCTACCTGTGCGAATACCGCGGCTAAGCCTTTATCGCGCGCAAAAAAATGCCCGTCTCGGTGAGACGGGCATTTTTCATGGGGCCGGGTTTATTCGAGGATCGTCACCGGCATGCCGACTTCCAGGCGGCCAACCCCGTCATTGACCAAGTTCTGGCCAAACAACACGTCGGTATCCTTTTTGCGGTAGGTTTCCAGGGTCTTCAGCGGCTCGCGGTCGGGGCTGCGTTCACCGGTCGCCGGATCGATGGTGGTGAGGATGCAACGAGAACAGGACTTGACCACCCGCAACTCCACATCACCAATGCGCAGGCGCTTCCAGCCATCCTCGGCAAACGCCTCGCTGCCTTCAATCACCAGGTTGGGGCGAAAACGCAGCATTTCCATGGGCCGGCCGATGCGCTGCGACAGGTCATCGAGGGACGCCTGGCCGATCAGCAACAAAGGGAAACCGTCAGCAAACGCAACCTGGTCATCATCCTTGCCATAGCCGGCCGCCGTGGTGCGCGCACGCGCCAGCGGGACATGCACCAGACGGGTCGGTTTGCCGACGAACCGGCTGACCCAATCGGCGGCCTCGTCACCGGCATCCGGTACCCGCAAGGTGTCGCGCCAAATGGTGACACCACGCAACTCGGCATCAGCGCCGGGCAACGCCACGTCCAGGGTGGGTCGGCCGGCACCGCTCAAGGTCAGGCCACCGGTGGCATTCCAGAGTGCCGACAGCTGACTCATCTGCGCCACCGCCCGCTGGGTCAGGAAGCGGCCGCTGGCCTCGTCCACCAACATCCAGCGTCGGTCCCCGTCCAGCCCAAGTTTGTCCAAGCCGATATGCGCCAAGGTCTCTGCCTTGCCCGACTTCAAGGGGTACCGATACAACGCGCTGAGACGAAGCATGAGCCTGGGTTCCTGTGAGCAAAAACGTCACCCTATACGAGCAAGCGGCCAGAATCAAAATATCCCCGGCCGGCAAGTAGAGGCTATCGTGGCGAGGATCAGGCCGGGACTTCATCCAGCATCAGGCGCTGGCGCACCACGTCCACCAATTTATCGGGCTGGAATTTGGAGAGGAAGTTGTCGCAACCGACCTTTTTCACCATCGAGTCGTTGAAGCTGCCGGACAACGAGGTGTGCAGCACCACGTAGAGGCCACGCAGGCGCGGGTCATTGCGGATCTCGGTGGTCAGGCGGTAGCCGTCCATTTCGGGCATTTCGGCGTCGGTGAAGATCATCAACAGTTTGTCGGTCATCACCACGCCACTGTCCGCCCAGGCCTTGAGCATGTTCAGGGCCTTGAGCCCGTCACTGGCGATATGCATCTTCACCCCCAGTTGCCCCAAGGTGTCGCGCAATTGCGACAAGGCTACGTTGGAGTCATCCACCAGCAGCACTTCGCGGCCACGGGCACGCTCGAGTACCGGGTCCTCGAGTTTTTCCCGGGAGACTTTGGCGTTGTAGGGCACGATCTCGGCGAGGACTTTTTCCACGTCGATGATCTCTACCAACTGCTCATCCACCTTGCTGATGGCCGTGAGGTAATGCTGGCGGCCGGCGCTGGCCGGCGGCGGCAGGATCGACTCCCAGGTCATGTTGACGATGCGGTCGACGCCGCCCACCAGGAAGGCCTGTACCGAACGGTTGTACTCGGTAACGATAATGGTGCTGTTGGGCCCCGGAACCAGCGGACGCATGCCGATGGCCTGGGACAGGTCGATCACCGGCAAGGTCTGACCGCGCAGGTTGACCACGCCACAGACAAACGGGTGGCGCTGGGGCATCAGAGTCAGCTTGGGCAACTGCAGGACTTCCTGCACCTTGAACACGTTGATCGCGAACAACTGGCGCCCGGCCAGGCGAAACATAAGGATCTCCAGGCGATTCTCACCCACCAATTGCGTGCGTTGATCTACCGTGTCGAGAATGCCAGCCATTGAAGACTCCTGGGTGTGCTGAAAAGATTCGCTGCTTACTGGAAAAGGTTATCGGCAGCCAATGCCAGACCTTGACCCCAGCTAAAATGCCACGCAAATGCATTGATGTCACACTGACATCATGGTTTACTGGCTTCACCTTGCTGTCCGGTGGTCACGCAGCGCGCCGAGACCCTCAAACGGTCACAAGGTTCAGCCACGTAAGGGATTCCCCTAGTCGCAATCAGGTCCAACCTGATATTCGCGATATCCAATAGCCATTAATGTGACGCCATTCTCATTGCATGAACGGAGTCAGGCTTTTGTTTGCTATCGCAAGCCCACGGTCCAAGGGACTTCCAGGCAATAACACCTGGGCAATCGAAGTAATGCGAATGCCTCTGGTTGTTTCCACTGCAAGCAGCGCCAGCAGTCGCGACGCCGATCATTCAAATAAAAGTACTACTCAAAATTCAGAAACGAACTACAGATTTCGGTCATATTTCGGCGCTAGTTTGAAGCCGTTGCTCCAGTGGTACATCTCATTATCTGACCGTATGTTGTGGAGACTTTCATGATGAACGACGGTAAAGAGTGGCAAGACGCACTTCCCGAGTTCCTCCTGGAGGCAGAAACGCTGCTGGCCAAGTCTGAGGAATGCCTGAGCCACCTGCATTTGATCCGCAACGATAACGATGCCATCGATTGCATGAAAAGCAGCCTGGTCAAACTGGCCGAAAAGGCCGATGCCATGGCACTGCAAGCCATTGGCAACTTTTCCCGGCATATCCAGGACCTGATCTGCAACGCCCAAAGCCCGATGCAACTCCACGATGCGGCACTCGCAGCCCTGCACGACTGCCTGACTCTGCTGGCCTGGCAACTGGAACTGATCGATATCAAGACCGGTAAACTCAGCCTGGATGAAGCCGAGCAAACCACGTTGATTGAAACCGTTGCCCAGCAGATTCCACAAAAGGACGTTGGCGCTCATTATCGCCACTCCATGCACCACGCCTCCTGAACCTGCCGCTCGGTTAATCCAAGACGCCGGCAGGCGCCCAACTAATGTCCTGGCAGGTATTTAGCCAGCCAACTATCAATAAGCCACTATTGGCAATAACGATGCAAAACTTGATTAACCGTACAACTAGAACCCGCTGAACTAAGCACTGCGCCAGGCGACCGACGGTAATTGTTGGTGGTACCATTAGCGTATTCGAAGTGGCTGACAGTGATGATGTAATAAACCCCGAGAAGCGCCTCGAACCAACACCAAACCCAATCGCTTTCCAAACAGAGCCCGGCCAGCAGTCATGACCGGTCTACCCGCAGCGAACCTCCATCTGCCATGTACGCCAGCCCCAAGTCACTTGTCACCAAGGTCGTCTCCCCGGGCACTACCCGTTGGGTCACGCTTGGCCTGTGCCTGTGTGCAACCCTGGTCAGCCTGTGGGTGTATGCCCACGAAGCGCCCCTGCCGATATTTTTGCTAATGCTCAACCTCGCCGCCCTCGCCGCCGCGGGCCTGCAGCGTTGGCGCTCGCGCAAGTCCATCAAGTTCCAACCCCAGGAATTGGCCGACCGCCTGCTGCAGGTCCAGGAAAACGAGCGTCATCGCCTCAGCCGCGAACTGCACGACGATATCGGCCAGTTGCTGACCGCCGCCAAGCTGCAAAGTGACTGGCTGCAGCGCCGCCTGCCGGCCGACCTGCAGGAGCAATGCAACGTGCTGTGCAACACCCTCAACGAAACCCTGGCCAAGGTGCGCGACGTATCGGCCATTCTCAACCCCCGGCAACTGACCAGCCTGGGCCTGGAAGCGAGCCTGCGTGCGCACCTGCTCAAGACCCTGGAAAACACCCCGGTGCACTGGAGCCTGGAATGCCAGCAGCGCCTGACCGGGATTCCGGAAGAGATGGCGGTCGCGGCCTTTCGTATCACCCAGGAGGCCGTGACCAACATGTTGCGCCATGCCCAGGCGCGCAATCTGCTGGTACGCCTGCAACGCTTACCTCAGGGGCTATCCCTGTATATCAGCGATGACGGCCAGGGATTCCTGCCCGCCACCGACCCGCGCCTGGAAGGCCAGCGGGGCATGGCTGGCATGTCCGAACGCATTGATCAATTGGGCGGCAAGCTGTCCGTCCGGAGCCAACCGGGCTTCGGCACGCGGATCGAGGCGCTATTCCCCTGGGCGCCCCGCACCCTCGAACGGGCCAGTCCCCCTAAGGTTCTAGAGTGACCTGCAATTTACTTCTGGTAGATGACCACGCATTGATCCGCGCCGGCGTACGCGCGTTGATCCTGGATATCCCCGGCTATGCCGTGATTGGGGAAGCCACCGATGGCGCGCAAGTGCTGGCACAATTTACCGCCTTGCAGCCCGACATCGTCCTGCTGGACCTGTCGATGAAACACACCAGCGGCCTGGATGCATTGCAACAACTCAAGCACGCCTACCCCAAGAGCAAGGTGCTGATCCTGTCGATGCACACCGACCCGCAGTTGATCATGCGAGCCCTGGAGGCAGGTGCCCACGGCTACCTGCTCAAGGACACCAGCGCCAATGAGCTGGAACATGCGCTACTGGCGCTGCGCAACAACGAGCGCTACCTGAGCCCGGCCATCGCCCACACGGTGATCAACCAGGCCCTTATCCACAGCCAGTCCCACCCGGCGCCGCCGGCGCAACGCCACAATCTGACGGCACGCCAACTGGAAATCCTGCGCCTGATCGTACGTGGCAAGTCCACCCGGGAGATCGCCCACGGCCTGGGCCTGAGCATCAAGACCGTGGAAGCTCACCGCTCGCAAATCATGAAGCGCCTGCAGATTTTCGATGTCGCCGGCCTGGTGCTGTTTGCGGTGCGCGAGCAGATCATCAGCCTGGACGATTAGCCAGCATCGGCGAATCCACCGGCAAGTGCACCTGCAAGGCCTTGGGCAAGGCGCAAAAACGCAGGTTATCGCCCTTGAGCGGCTCGCCATCCAGGTTGATCGCCAGCCCTTCGGCCACCTTGATCTCCACCCACGGCAGGCGCGCCCGCACAAACATGTTGTCCAGGCCCCAGCCGTCGGTCATCAGGCTACGCAGGGTACCGACCACTTCCTGGGGCGCGGGCAAGATACTGATATCCAGCAGGCCATCATCGGCCAGGGCGCCCGGACACAGCTCATGCCCGCCCCCGGCCTGGCGACCGTTGCCAATGCCCAAGGCCAGCAACTCGCCACGCCAATGAAAGTCCGGGCCCACTAGCTCCCCATAGGCCGCCCGCAGCTCGCTGAAACGTGAGAGGCCGGTAAACAGATAGGCTGCGCCGCCCAACACCTTTTTCAAATCCTCGGAGGTATTGGCCGTGACCTGGCTGCCAAAACCACCGGTGGCCATATTGAGGAAAACCTGCCCGCCAACCTCCCCCAGGTCAATGGCGCGTGGCGCAATATCCAACAGCTCCAGGGCCAGGCGCGGCTCCAGCGGTACACCGGACGCACGGGCGAAGTCATTGGCGGTACCCAGGGGCATCAGCACCAGACTGGCGTCAGTTTTCGCCCGGACCATGGCCTCTGCCACGTCACGCAACGTGCCATCACCGCCGCCCGCAATCAGGCGTGTGTAGCCGGCATCCAGGGCTTCACCCACCAGGCGCTGGGCATCGCCGCCTTCCCAGGTGACGCGCACTGCCAGTTCCCACCCCTGCTCACGCTTGCCTTGCACCGCCGCCCGCACGTCTTCGTTGAGGGCTTGTTTGCCGTGCAGAATCAGCAGTGCCTTGGGTTTGCTCATGGGGTGAAGCTCCTATCGTTGGAGGGGACCTGAGGAATGTTGACCTTCGGCAGTCGGAAAAAAGCCATTGGGCTGAGAATTAATTCTTCAGCCCAACACTTCGCTCAGGGGAATGAAGTTCACCCGGTCGCCGATAGCCAAGGTGGTGCCTTCCAGGACTTCCACCAATCCCTCGGCCCAGGCGGCACTGCGCAATACGCCGGAGCTCTGGTTCTGGTAGATCACCGCCTGTCCCTGCTCCAGGCGCCCGCGCAGGTACTCGCGACGGTTGCCCGGCTTGGCCCAGACGAATCCCACCGGGACTTCAAAACGCAGGGGCTGCACCGCTTCGACACCCTGGCGGCGCAGCAGGTATGGCCGTGCCAGCAGAGCGAACGTGACCAGGGTGGACGCTGGATTCCCCGGCAGACCGATCACCGGCACACCACGGAAATGGCCGAATGTCAGTGGTTTGCCAGGCTTGATCGCCAGCTTCCACAAGGCCAGCTCACCCTCCTCGCGTAGTGCGATGCCAAGGAAGTCGGCTTCGCCCACCGAAACACCACCGGTGGACAGGATCAGGTCAACCGAACCCAGTGCCCCCAGGCGGGTGCGGGTCAATTCCAGGTCATCGGGCAAGATACCGGCGTCGATCACCTCGCAGCCCAGGCGTTGCAACCAACTGCATAGCACCCGCCGGTTGCTGTTGTAGATTTGCCCCGGCCCCAGGGGCAGGCCCGGCTCGATCAACTCGTCGCCAGTGGACAGCACCGCCACACGCACGCGACGCACCACCGCCAGGCGGTCGCGCCCCAGGGAGGCCGCCAGGCCCAGTTCAATCGGGCCGAGCCGCGTACCGGCCGCCAAGACCTCTTCACCGACCGTAGTCTCCTGGCCCTTGGGCCGGATGTTTTGCCCTACCCGCAGCGCCTGGGTAAAGCTCACGCGCTGATCGGGTTGCACCTCGGCGTTTTCCTGCATTTCCACGCAGTCGGCCCCTTCGGGTACCGGGGCTCCAGTGAAGATCCGCGCACAGGTACCCACCGCCAAGGGCTCGGGGGCCTGGCCGGCGAAGATGCGCTGGCTCACCACCAACGGCTCACCCGTCCAGTCGGCGGTACATAAGGCGTAGCCGTCCATGGCGCTGTTGGGCCAGGGCGGCAGGTCGAGGGTGGACACCAACGCCTCGGCCAACACGCGCCCGTCGCACTCGGCCAATGGCAGATATTGCCGCTCACGGATCGGTGCGGCCTCGGCCATGTTCAACAGGCGCTCGAGTGCTTCTTCTACCGGCATCAATGCACCGGCTTTTCCCGGCTTACCCACGGGATTCACACGGCTCGGCCAGCTTGAGGTGCGGCACGAAATTGCAGGGGCGGTGACGGGCATCCAATTGCTCAGCAAGGATCCCATCCCAACCGGTACGCACCGCATTGGTGGAACCCGGCAGGCAGCACACCAGGGTGCCATTGGCCAGGCCGGCCAAGGCGCGGGACTGCACAGTGGAAGTACCGATATCGGCGACCGAAATCTGCCGGAACAGCTCGCCAAACCCGTCCACTTGCTTGTCCAGCAGGCAACTGACAGCTTCCGGGGTGCTGTCGCGGCCAGTGAAGCCGGTACCGCCGGTAATCAGCACCACTTGCACCACGTCCTCGGCGATCCAGTGCGCCACTTGCGCACGGATTTTGTAGAGGTCATCTTTGAGCAGTACCCGTTCGGCCAGGCGATGGCCGGCCGCGAGCAGGCGGTCAACGAATACCTGCCCGGAGGTGTCGGTTTCCAGGGTGCGGGTGTCGCTGACGGTCAGTACAGCGATGTTAAGAGGTACGAAAGGCGCATCAGCCTTGGCTTTCATGGCTCGGTCCGGTTGTCGAAGGAACAGCCCGATGTTATATCACAGCCCCCTATTTCACTGCCGCTGCGGAGCCGTCATGCCATTCAATTCTTCGCCTCTGCCCTGCTCGATCCTCTTGCTGGCCGGCGGTCGCGGCCAGCGCATGGGCGGACTGGACAAGGGCCTGCTCGACTGGCACGGGCAACCGCTGATTGCCCACCTGCACCAACAGGTGCGACCGTTGACCGATGACCTGATCATTTCCTGCAACCGCAACCAGGCGCAGTACGCCACCTATGGCGACCAGTTGGTAAGCGACGACAGTCCGGATTTCCCTGGCCCCTTGGCCGGCATCCGTGCCGGGCTGGCCGTAGCACGCCATGAACACCTATTGGTATTGCCCTGTGATGTGCCGCACATCGACGGGCAGTTGCTGACAGACCTGCTCGAAACCGCCCGACAACACCCACAGGTGCCGGTAATGATCCGGCATGGCACGTTCTGGGAACCTCTGCTCTGCGTCATACCGACGCGCCTGCGCGACGCGGTGGAAGACGCCTGGCATGCTGCAGAGCGCAGCCCACGCCAGATCCTGCTGAAACTGGGGGCTCAGGCGCTCGATTGCGCAGAAAACGACCCGCGCCTGGCCAACCTCAATACACCAGAGTTGTTGCGCCCACGCCCCGGCGTGTCAGAATGAGCGCTAGACAAGGAACTTTGCCGACGTTGCATACGTCACAAGGTCAGAACTCAACACAGCATTACTCTCGGAGAAGACTCATGACCCAACGGACCATCGCCGCTCTCATGCTTGCACTGGGCCTCGCTACCCTCGCCGGTTGCGCCTCGCCAACAGTGATCACCCTGAATGACGGTCGCGAAATCCAGGCTGTCGACACCCCTAAATTCGATCAGGATTCGGGCTTCTACGAATTCGAACAACTGGATGGCAAGCGTACCCGCATCAACAAGGATCAGGTTCGCACCGTTAAAGACCTGTAAGTCTTAACGCCAGATACAACAAAGCCCGCTTTTGAGCGGGCTTTGTTGTATCTGGGGTGTGGGAAACATCACCACTCAAGCACGATCCTACTGCTGAAACTGCGCTCCTCGCCCGTCACCGGGTCAATAAACCGTACGCCCTGGGCCAGCAACTTGAGCGGGTTGGCATAATCATCCACGGCATCCTTGATGACCTCGGGGTAAAACGGATCATTGCAGATGCTCGCGCCCAACGCCGTCATGTGCACCCGCAGTTGATGCTTCTTGCCCGTCACCGGAAACAGGCCATAACGCCACAGGTCGCCGTTTTTTTCGCGCACCTGCACCGCGGTTTCAGTGTTGCTCACACCTGGCCCTTCCTGCATGCGGAAGAACGGTTCGCCATCCACCAGGCGACTCTTGTGCACCAGCGGAAATGTCAGCGCAGGCAAGGCCGGCGCAATGGCTTCGTAGAACTTGTCGATCTGGCGGGTGGGGAACAGTTGTTGATAGGCCGAGCGGCTTTGCGGGTTGGCAGAGAACAACACCAGCCCAGCGGTATGGCGATCAATACGATGCAGCGGCACCAGCGACGGGTTGTCCAGACGGCGGATCAGGCGGCGCAGCAATGTCTGCTCGACATACTCACCGGCTGGGGTCACTGGCAGGAAGTGTGGCTTGTCGGCCACCACCAGATGCTCATCGGCGTACAGGATGGCCTCCTGCACCGGGATCGGCTTTTCATCCGGCACTTCGCGAAAGTAGTGGATGCGCAAACCTTCCTTGTAGGCCAGGTCCACGGCGATGGGCTGGCCATTGCCATCCAGCACCCGGCCACGGGCGATGCGGTCCAGCCACTGTTCGCGGCCGATCGCGCGAAAGTGCTCGCACAGGCAATCAAGCACCGTCACCCAGGGGCCAGGCGGCAGGTACAGCGTACTGGCTTGGTTCTGGGCAGCGGAAAAACCGGTATCGGACATGCGTACACTCAAGGCCTGGAAAGACTAAGGGGGCATTATCCTCCAGAATCTCAAGCCCTGACCAATTCGGCCCGCAGTACCGGCGAGGCACTGGCAGCCTCGGTGAACTCCTTGAGCCAGCGCAGTACGTCCACCGCCTCCCAGCGGCCAGGATCGTACAGCGCATACAGCAAGCCCTGGTACCCAACCACATCCAACTGCTTGTGATAACCGGCGCGCTGGAACAACGCTTCGATTTCGGCAAAGCAGGTATTGAAATGCACTTTGTTGAACGGCGTCTTGCCTTCCGTGACCAGGCCATCGAGCCGCAGCTCATTCACAGCATCGCGCACGATATCGACGGACATGCGGTTGACGCTGCTTTTCAATTGTTCAACATTCACCACGGGCGTTCCCTCTCACTCAATCGCTGTACAAACATACAGTAACCGAATAATCAGCAACCTGCCATGGGTTGGCGCTAGATTAGAAAGGTGACCACCTGTTCAGTGTCGAACGGCCAGCCCAGTTCCGCCCCGGTATCGACCCGGCGCAGCACCGGAATGCTTAGGCCATAGGCTTCGAACAGCGCTTGTGAATCAGCGATATCCACCAACTCGACCAGCAGCCCGTGTTCGACCAACGGCATGATTTCATCTTCGGCAAGTTCACACAGATGGCAGCCCAGGGTACCGAACAACTGGCATTCAGGAGGCATGACGTACAGACCCGATAAAAAACAGGTACTCATTCTAGGCCCCGGGAAAAACCTCGTCGAGTCATGACAAAGACCTGATCCAGATCACCATGGCCTATAACTGATTCAGCGATTCTCGCGGCTTTTTTCCTGCAACACCCCGACGGAGATGTCTGTGTTTGCCAACCTGCTGATCATTCTTGCCTCATCCCTGGTCGTCATTGCACTGTTCCGCCGTCTGCAACTGCCGCCGGTGCTCGGCTACCTGTGCGTGGGCCTGGCCGTCGGGCCAACGGCCCTGGATTGGGTCAATGACAGCGAAGACCTGCCCGACCTCGCCGAACTGGGAGTGGTGTTCCTGCTATTTTCCCTGGGCCTGGAGTTTTCCCTGTCCAAGATGCTCACCCTGCGCCGGGTGGTGTTTGGTCTTGGCAGTCTGCAGGTATTGTGCTGCAGCGTGCTGCTGGGTGCCTTGTTGCTATTGATGGGCATGTCGCCAGTGGCGGCGTTGCTGCTGGGGGCCGGGCTGGCACTGTCATCCACCGCCATTGTGAGCAAGGAGTTGACCAGCCTGGGGGAGATTTTCAGCAGCCATGGGCAGAACGCGATTGGCGTTCTGCTGTTCCAGGATGTGGTCGCGGTGCTGCTGCTGACCCTGGTCCCGGTATTTGCCGGCAGCAGCGAGCAGGCCTGGTACTGGGCACTGCCCCTGACCCTGGGCAAGACCGTGGTGTTGTTTCTCGGCCTGCTGCTCGCCAGCCGCTGGCTGCTGCCGCGCCTGTTCCATGAAGTGGCCGCCTCACATTCGGCGGAACTGTTCGTGCTACTGGCCCTGGTGATCGTGTTGCTCACCGCCTGGCTCACACACTTGCTGGGCCTGTCGCCGGCCCTCGGCGCGTTCCTGGCGGGCATGCTGCTAGGTGAAAGTCACTACCGGCACCAGATCGAAGCCGATATCCGACCATTTCGCGACATCCTGCTGGGGCTGTTTTTTGTCAGTATTGGCATGCTGATCGACCTGCAGTTGTTCGTCAGTCACAGCCTGCTGATCCTCGGGCTGACCCTGGCACTGATGCTGATCAAGGGCTGCGTCGTAGCCGCCCTGGTCAAGCTGCGTGGCAGCGACAGCGAAACCGCCTGGCGCAGCGGCCTGGCCCTGGCCCAGGGCGGCGAGTTCTGCTTTGCACTGATGGCGCAGATGCAACTGAGCAATATGCTGCCAGGCGACATCAGCAGCCTGCTGCTGGCAGCCACTTTCTGCTCCATGCTGCTCACGCCCCTGCTATTGCGCGCCGCACCCGCTATCGCGCTGCGCCTGCATCGCAAACCCAACCAACAAGTGCAACTGGAGGCAATCACCGCGCTTAACGCCGAGTTGCGCGGGCATGTAGTGATCTGCGGCTATGGCCGGGTCGGTCAATCCATCGGGCGCTTCCTGCGCCGTGAACAACAGGCGTTCATTGCCCTGGACGATGACCCCGAACGCGTGCAGGAAGCCGCGACCGAGGACAGCAGCGTGCATTATGGTGACTGCCGGCGCGGTGCCCTGCTCAGCGCTATGGGCCTGGAACGCGCGCGCCTGGTGGTGATTGCCGTAGACAACAGCGACGTGGCCCTGACGGTGCTCAAGGAAGCACGGCGGATCAACCATAAAGTGCCGATCCTGGTGCGCACCCGCGACGACAGCCAGTTGACTGAACTGAAAGCCGCCGGCGCCAGTGAAGTGGTGCCGGAGCTACTGGAGTCGAGCCTGATGCTCGCGTCCCACGCGATGATCATGCTCGGCCTGCCCGACCAGCAGGTACGCGACCGGGTCGACGAGGTGCGGCGCAATCGCTACCGCTTGCTCCACGGTTTCTACCAGCACACCGACGACAGCCGTGAAGCCCCGATCAATCCTGACTGACTGCGCCAATCTTATGGATCGACAAATCCGCGCCGTAGTACTCCTCTTCCTGGCTCAAGCGCAGGCCGCACACGCGCTTGAGCACGCCGTACACCAACAATCCGCCAGCCAGGGCCACCACAACCCCCAGGGCTGTGCCGATCAACTGGCTGATCAGACTCACACCGCCCAGCCCACCCAAGGCGCTCTGGCCGAAGATCCCGCAGGCAATCCCACCCCACACACCGCACAAACCATGCAGCGGCCACACACCCAGCACATCATCGATCTTCCAACGAGCCTGGGCGGCGATAAAGCACCACACGAACAAGCCACCGGCAACCACACCGGTAACCAACGCGCCGACCGGATGCATCAGGTCGGACCCCGCACAAATCGCCACCAGCCCGGCCAACGGGCCATTGTGCAAGAAGCCCGGGTCGTTACGCCCAATCACCAGTGCTGCGACCGTACCGCCGACCATGGCCATCAACGAGTTGACCGCCACCAACCCGCTCACCCCGGACAGGGTCTGCGCGCTCATTACGTTGAAGCCGAACCAGCCGACGATCAATATCCACGAGCCCAGTGCCAGGAACGGAATGCTCGAAGGCGCGAACGCCACCAGGCGCCCCTCGCGATAGCGGCCCTGGCGCGGACCCAGCAGCAACACCGCCGCCAGCGCCAGCCAGCCGCCCATGGCGTGGACCACCACGGAGCCGGCAAAGTCATGGAACGCTGCGCCAAAGCTCGCCAGCAACCAGGCTTGCAGGCCGAAGTTGCCATTCCACACCATGCCCTCGAAAAACGGGTAGATGAACGCCACGATCAACGCCGTGGCGCACAACTGAGGAACAAAGCGTGCACGCTCGGCAATGCCCCCGGAGATGATCGCCGGGATAGCTGCCGCGAAGGTCAGCAGGAAAAAGAACTTCACCAGGCCATAGCCGTGGTCGGCACTGAGCACCGCGGCCGGCTGCATAAAGCTGACCCCGTAGGAGATCCAATAGCCTATAAAGAAATAGGCCAGGGTCGAAACTGCAAAATCACTGAGGATTTTCGACAACGCGTTGACTTGGTTCTTCTGCCGCACCGTCCCGACTTCCAGAAACGCGAAGCCGGCATGCATCGCCAGGACCATCACCGCGCCGATCAGAATAAACAGCGTATTGGAGCTGTGGACCAGGGTGTCCACCGCGCTTTGCACATTTTCCATGGGGATTGGCAGGCCTGCAGTTCAGGAAAAAGCACCAAAGCAGGTCATTGCCCGATGATCACGCACTAAATTGGCACTGCGCGCCCTACCCTTCTTCAGAGGGTATGAGCCGCTTTGGCGCGATGACGATTGAATAAGGCGATAACTTGCGGGTTTTTCCACGGGTTTTAGTGATTTAGGGTAAGGTTTTTCAAGGCTTTGGCCCAAACCGCCCACATTGCGCGCAAGCCTTGCGGCAGGCGCACCAAGGCAAAGCAAAAGCTGTACCAGACAATTGCAGTGAACCTTCACTGATGCCCGCGACTCTCAACCAAAACCCTGTAAAGCACCAGACAGCCACTCACGGAGATAACCATGGCCAGAAAAACGGCAAAGACTGCTCAAGAGATACTGATGGAAGATTTCCAGACCCTGGTCAGCGATACCGAAAAGCTGCTGGACGACACCGCGATTCTCGCCGGTGACCAGGCTGATGAACTGCGTTCGAAGATCCACGACAGCCTGCTGCAAGCCCGGGAAACCCTGAAACTGACCGAAGATTCCCTGCGCGAACGCGGCAAGGCGGCAGTCACCGCCACTGAAGACTACGTACAGGCCAACCCGTGGCAATCCGTAGGCATCGCTGCCGGCGTGGGCTTCCTGATCGGCCTGCTGGCTACAAGGCGCTAATCATGTCTATCGGCGAAACCGGCTCGTCCTCGGGCCCAAGCTCCACATCGCGGCGCCTCGGCGCAGCTGTCCTGGGCTTGCTGCACAGCCATGTCGAGCTGTTCGGCATCGAGTTACAGGAACAGAAGGCACGCACCGTCAGCCTGCTGCTGTTTGCCGGCCTGGCGCTGGTGTTCGCCCTGTTGCTGCTGGTGGGGTTATCGGCGCTGGTCATGATCCTCGTCTGGGACACCTATCGCCTCACCGGGATCATCAGCCTTTGCGTGTTTTACGTACTGGCCGCAGCGTTCTGCGGGCTGCGGTTGAAGGCGGCGGTGTTTGATGAATCCACGCCTTTCCACGCCACCCTCGAAGAGTTGGCCAACGACCGGGAGCGCCTGCTGCCATGAGCCTGACTGAACTGCCGCACACCAACTCCCGGCGGGAGATGCGCAAGGCCTTGATCCGCCTGCGCATGGAAATGCACCGCCAGGAAATTCGCCACGAGTCCCAGCAATTGCTGCTGCCCTTGCAAAAGGTGCGCAACATGGGCCAAAGCTGGCAAGACGGGTTTGGCATCAAGCATGCGCCGCTGTGGGGCGTCGCGGCAGTGACCCTGCTGGGATTCTTCACCGGGAAAGGCGCCAAAGGTGGCGGGATCGGCACCATGACTCGCCTGGTACGGCTCGGCGCAGGCCTGATCCCCTTGATCAAGCTGGCCATGCAGGGTGCCTCCCGCAAGCCCTGAGGTAACTGGCTGCATTCTTGCAAACGGATCAGGTCCGGTTCCCTCCCTGTAGGGGCCGGGCCTTTTCCATGCCGAAGCACCTTAAGGAGGCTCTGTGATTGACGGGCAACCGCTCGCCTGTTTCCAACCCTTTATCGATACCGCTACCGGGCGCATTGCCGGGGTGGAAGCATTGGGCCGCCTACTGCAGGCAGATGGCCAATTGCACTCGGTCGGCCCGCTGTTCGCCGACGCTCGCACGTCCGCCTCGGTGTTGCGGCGTCTGGATCGCAAGATCCGCGACAACGCCCTGAGCCGCCTGCATGAAGTGCCTGACGACTGGTTCCTGAGCCTTAACATTTCGCCACGCTGGATCACCCTCCTGCGACCAGGGCAAGCACTGCCCAGCCTGAAGCAGTTGCAGGCCCATGACGTCGATCCAAAGCGCATCGTGTTTGAGATCACCGAACTGGGAGGCGACAGCCGGCGTCTGGCAGAAGTCGTATCCCGCTACCGTGAGGCCGGTGCACGCATTGCCATCGATGATTTTGGTGCCGGGTACTCACAACTGGATCGGGTCCTGGCCCTGCGCCCGGACATCCTCAAGCTGGATATGCGCCTATTCCAGGCCGCCGCCTTGGGCGGCCCGAGCGGCGAGGTGGTGCGCGCCCTGGCGCAGATGGCAGAAAAAACCGGGTGCTGGATCATTGCCGAAGGCGTGGAAACCGAAGCGCAGTTGAGTTTTGCCCTTGAATGTGGGGCACGTTATGTCCAGGGCTACCTGTTTGCCCAGGCGCAGTTGGACTGGTTCGCTGCCGATGCATTCGTCCCGCGTTTCGCCGTACTGCGCCAGGCTTACGTCCAGCAGAAATTGGCCGAGCGTGGGCGAATCATGCTGCTGCGCCAGCAACTGATCGAACTGATGCAGATCCTGCAAGGCTGGGCACTGGCCCAGGCGCCACTCAGCCGACTGCCATGGCTGCCGGGTTTTCCCAGGTTATTGCGGTTTTATCAATGCGATCGCCACGGTACCCAACTGACCCCAAACTTCGAGTGGCGCCAGGATGCCTGGCAAGCCGACAGCCGCTACCTGGGCCACAACTGGTCATGGCGACCTTACTTCTATCATCTGTTGGCCGAGGGCTGGGAGGAACGCCGCCTGATTCTATCCAGCACCTACCGCGATGCCACGACCAATCAATACTGCCTGACAGCAGGACAATTCTTCGATAACGGTCAGCGCTTGCTGTTAATCGATATTGACGCTGCCGGCCTGTAGTTTTTCGCTTGCTCCGGGCACGCCGAACCGGGAAGCTGGAGGTCGACATTTATCCCACGGAGAGCCCTCGCCTTGGATTGGCCTACCCTGCTTACCCGCGAACGCCTTGGAAAATCCCTGCACAGCCCGGAAGAACTGGGCCGCAGCCCGTTTCACAAAGACCATGACCGGATCATCTTCTCCGGCGCCTTTCGCCGCCTGGGCCGCAAGACCCAGGTTCATCCGGTGACCAGCAATGATCATATCCACACACGGCTCACCCACTCGCTGGAAGTCAGTTGCGTGGGTCGCTCCCTGGGTATGCGCGTCGGCGAGACCATTCGCAGCGCCCTGCCCGACTGGTGCGACCCCAGTGACCTGGGGATGGTGGTGCAATCGGCGTGCCTGGCCCACGATATCGGCAACCCGCCGTTCGGCCATTCTGGCGAAGATGCAATTCGCCACTGGTTCCAGCAGGCGGCAGGCCGTGGCTGGCTGGACGACATGAGCGGCGCCGAGCGCAATGACTTCCTCAACTTCGAAGGCAACGCGCAAGGGTTCCGAGTGCTGACGCAATTGGAGTACCACCAGTTCGACGGCGGCACACGCCTGACCTACGCCACCCTGGGCACTTACCTCAAGTACCCCTGGACCGCCCGTCACGCCGACTCCCTGGGCTACAAGAAACACAAGTTCGGCTGCTACCAGAGCGAGCTGCCGATCCTTGAACAGATCGCCCAGAAACTCGGCCTGCCACAGCTCGAAGAACAACGCTGGGCGCGCCACCCGCTGGTCTACCTGATGGAGGCCGCCGACGACATCTGCTACGCCTTGATCGATCTGGAAGATGGCCTGGAAATGGACTTGCTGGAGTATGCCGAGGTCGAGTCACTGCTGTTGAACCTGGTAGGCGATGACCTGCCTGAAACCTACCGGCAACTGGGCCCCCAGGATTCCCGGCGGCGCAAACTCGCGATTCTGCGTGGCAAGGCGATCGAGCACCTGACCAACGCCGCCGCACGGGCGTTCGTTGAACAACAGCCAGCGCTGCTGGCCGGGACCCTGCAAGGCGATCTGGTGGAGCATATGCATGGCCCGGCCAAACGTTGCGTACTGAATGCCAAGGACATGGCGCGCAAGAAAATCTTCCAGGACAAGCGCAAGACACTGCATGAGATCGGCGCCTATACCACCCTGGAGATCCTCCTGAACACCTTCTGTGGCGCTGCCCTGGAACAACATGGCGGCCGTACCCCGTCCTTCAAGAATCGACGCGTCCTCGATTTGCTGGGTAATAGCGCCCCCCATCCTGATTGGCCGCTGCACCGCTCATTCCTGCGCATGATCGACTTCATCGCCGGCATGACCGACAGCTACGCCAGCGAAATGGCACGGGAGATGACTGGGCGTTCGCACCCTCAATGACCCATGGCCCGGGCAGGCTTTCCTGCCTGGGCACTTGCCTCGAAGAATCGACCTACGCTGGCACCAGAGCGGCCTGATCGAACTCGCCCCAACACCCGATGAATAATCACCCCTCTCTGATCCACTCCAGTGATCAGCTCCTACATTCACCCCAACCCACGATCGCCCAGCGCCTGGTTCATTGGGTCATTCAACACAGGCAATGGCTTGCACTTTCCCGCTGCTGCTACTTCCACGGAACCTCCTATGCCCGAACGACAATTGCGCATCCTGTTGGTGGAAGATCACCCGTTCCAACTCCTGGCCATCCAATGCCTGCTCAAGAGTTTCGGTTTCAACCAACTGACCCCTGCTGAAAATGCCGAGCAGGCGATCAAGTTGATGAGAGCAACCGAGGCCCCCTTTGATGTCATGTTATGTGATCAATGCCTGCCCGACCTCACCGGGTTGGAGCTGGTGGAGATCGCCAGCCATGCAGGCTTTGTCAAAAGTGCGGTATTGCTAAGTGGCCTGCCGGCCCTTGAACTGGAATATTTGAAAACCCTTGCCATTCAACGCAACTTGCGTCTGCTGGGGTATTTGACCAAACCCTTGAACAAAGAAGCCTGGATCGAGTTGATCAGCCAATCAGGGCTTGGCCAGGATTAAAAAGTGCGGCCTTGGAATTAAGCAAAAACAGTGTGGCAAACCTGAAGCACCCTGCCGCACCTGCATGCTGTTATCGCCTAGGTAATTTTTCAACTTCCAACGTAGGACATTAAACGCTCTTGCAAATGAAATATCACCCTTATTCAGCCTATCAATAACACCGTCCAACTTTAGAGCCTTTCACTTAAGAAACTCTTACAATACGAGCAATAAAGCCTTAGCACATCGTAGTCCAATGCTTTTTTATGCGTAGGAATTTTCCTGTTTTATATCTACTCAGCCTTCCCTTCATGCTCCTGACCTACCTTCTGAGCTAATGTGCGCGCTTATTTGCACTAGTATGGAATTGGCTCATGAATACAGTTTTTATTATTGACGACCACCCGGTTATTCGACTTGCAATCCGAATGTTGCTGGAACACGAAGGTTACAAAGTAGTCGGTGAAACAGATAACGGTTGCGACGCAATACAAATGGTCCGCGAATGCCTTCCAGACCTCATCATACTTGATATCAGTATTCCCAAGCTCGACGGTCTGGAGGTCCTCTGCAGGTTCAACGCTATGAGTACGCCAATGAAAACCCTGATTCTGACGGCCCAATCTCCGACACTTTTTGCCACACGCTGCATGCGTTCAGGTGCCGACGGTTATGTCTGCAAAAAAGGTGACTTAAGCGAACTGCTAAGTGCCATCAGGGCTGTACTTTCAGGTTACAACTATTTCCCAAGTCAGGCCTTGAATACTACTGGCGCCGAGCTGGGTGAAAACGAAGAATTGGTTCTTTTCAAATCAGTCAATGACCGAGAACTTATGGTCTTACAACTTTTCGCGCAAGGTCGCACAAACAAGGAAATTGCCAAAGGCATGTTCCTCAGCAACAAAACTGTCAGCACTTATAAAAAACGATTGATGCAAAAACTCAAAGCCAAGTCTTTGGTAGAACTTATCGAGATGGCAAAACGCAACGCGTTAGTGTGAGAAACAGGATGCCAAGGCGTTTAAAGGACTATCTAATCATTTTGAGTACCGGACTGTGCTTGAGTACAGCCGTGCCAGCCACTCAAACCGCTCCAGAACGCTACTCTCTGCTCAGTCGTGCCGGTATCGTTCAGTTGAACGTTCAACTGGACCCTGCCCAGCGCCAATGGCTACAAAACAAGCGCGAACTGGTGCTAGGCACCTCGATACCCGACTACCAGCCTTTCGACATCACCGCCAGCGGTCATGACTACGAAGGTATTACTGCCGACTACGCGGGTATCCTCGCCAAAACCCTGGCAGTGCCCATCACCGTGATGCGCTACCCGTCGCGGGAAGCGGCAATCCAGGCACTGGAAGACGGGAAAATCGATTTGCTGGGTAGCGCCAACGGCTTTGAAGCGAACAACGCCGACATTGTCCTGTCAACACCCTACGCGGTCGACCAGCCGGTGCTGGTCACCCGTGACGCAGAAACCCGCCCGCTCAACGAAGGGCTGGCGGGCATGCGCCTGAGCCTTGTCTACCACTACCTGCCGCTGAAGGAAGTCGAAGCGCTGTACCCCAATGCGATCATCCAGGTCTATCCGTCTTATTTGAATGCGCTGAACGCCGTGGCTTTCGACCAGGCCGACGTATTTCTCGGCGATACCATTTCCACCCACTACATGATCAACAAGGGCTACCTGAAGAACATCCGCATGGCCAATTTCGGCAAGCACGAAGCGTACGGCTTCAGCTTTGCCGTACATCGTGACCAGCAAACCCTGCTGGGCATCGTCGATGCGGTCCTCGCCAGTGTCGAGACCCACGAGCGCGAAAGCATCGCCAAACGCTGGAGCGCAGGCAGCGATATCCTGCTGACCGACCACAAGCTGCAGTTGAGCCAGCGTGAAGAACGCTGGCTCAAGGACCACCCGGTGGTGAAAGTGCTCATCAACGAAACCTTCGCGCCACTGACGTTCGTCGATTCAGACGGCCAGTTGCGGGGCATAACCGCCGACCTGTTGGAACTGATCCGGCTACGCACGGGCTTGCGCCTGGAGTTCCAGTACACCCGCAACGTCAACCAGATGATCGAGCAGGTCGAGAACGGTAGCGCCGACATCATTGCCGCCATCAGTCCGACCCGCGAACGTGAAGCCAGGCTCAATTTCAGCCGTCCCTACCTGCAGAGCTCCTACGTCCTGCTCACGTGCAAGGTGCCTGGAGCCCCCTCCAGCCTTGAGCAATTGGCAGGAAAAAAAATGGCAGTCACCGAAGGCAGCCCCTTGGTGGATTATCTGCGCCGGGAGTTTCCACAGATCACCCTGGTGCAGGCCGCCGATACTTTCAAGGCATCGGAAATGCTCGCCCAGGGACAAGTGGATGGGGCCGTCAACTCTTTGGTGGTCGCCAACTACTTCCTTTCCTCCCAGTTCTTTCACGACCGATTGCAGATCAGTTCAAGTATCGGCACGCAACTGGCCTCTTTTTCCCTGGCAACGTCACGCAGCGCCACCGAACTGGCCTCCATTCTTGACAAGGCCCTGCTCAGCATCGCGCCGGATGAACTGGGGGTTATCAACAACCGCTGGCGTGGCTACACGGCCGCATCCGACAGTTATTGGCGCAACTATCACCGCCTGATTATCCAGATCATCAGCGCCGCCGGGCTGCTGTTGCTCACTTCATTGGCCTGGAACGGCTACATGCGCAGGCAGATCAAGCACCGGCAGATGGCAGAGCGGGCCTTAAGCGACCAATACGAATTCATGCGGGCCCTGGTCAATGAGACACCTCACCCCATCTACGTGCGGGATCGCAATGGTTTGCTGCAGACGTGCAATGACAGTTACTTGCAGGTCTTCGGCGTCAGGCGCGAGGAGGTCATTGGCAAGAGTGTCATGCAAATCAACCTGGCGGACGCGGCCCAGGCCAACCAGTACCATGCCGACTATCTGCGCGTGGTGGCCGAGGGCACGCCACTGATCCTTGACCGCTCTCTGCAGATTCACGGGCAACACCTGACGATCTATCACTGGATCCTGCCTTACCGGGATTCGGTCGGTATGGTGCAGGGCATCATCGGCGGCTGGATCGACATCAGCGAGCGTCGCCAATTGTTCGACGACCTGCGTGCTGCCAAGGACCGCGCAGATGAGGCCAATCGCGCGAAAAGCACGTTCCTGGCGACCATGAGCCATGAGATCCGCACCCCCATGAACGCAATCATTGGATGGATTTGTAGAAATGTTTGACTGCCCTACTGCCAGGAATTTGAGGCTGAGAAATAACAAAACCGCCCTCGCGGACGGTTTGATAACAACGTTAGCTAAATATTTAATAACAACAAAAAACACCAGCTAAAATTAGCGTAACATTTAAAACTCCAATTACAAGGCTAAACAATAAAATAAAGTGATAGGATAATAAATATAACAAACATTAACACTAATGAAAATCAAAACAAGAAATAATATCGGGCTTACGCTAATTGAAGCCTTGATATGGTTTGCCATTTTTGCGGCAGTAGTAGCTGGGGTATTTGCGCTTTACTCTCAGTCAAGAAATTCGAGCAACGCCTCAACAGTTAACAAAGAGCTATCAACAATATTCTCCCAAACAGAACAGCTTTTTGCATCAGAAGATACTGCACAACTGACAACGGGCGGCAATAGATTAGCGATGAATCTTGGTATCTATCCAAGCAGCCTCAAGACAACAAAAGGAGGAATTAAAGTTCAAAACGTATTTGGCGGAGAAGTGACAATTGATGGGCAAACCCCCAGTGGATTCTCCATTCAATATACAAATATTCCAAAAGGCGAGGTTTGTGCAAATATCGTGAAATCTCAAAAGGCAGTAGGGTGGGATAGCGTCGGAACTGTGAAATATAATGAAGATTATAAGATATCCAATGTATCGACTTACTGCGGATCAAACGGTAGCGGGGTCATTACTTTGAAATTTGCGAGAGAGAACGCTAATGGCGGAACAGCAACGCCATAAACAAGACACTCAAATAAAGACCGCCTTGGATGGGCGGTTTTTTATTTTCCGAAATTTATATGTGAACTGGAACAAATCCTCGCCAAGATACTCCCCCTACGGGGCTATTATCCCTGATATAGTTAAATTCCAACTTTTGTCCGCGACTAAATCATGTCCGGCTTGCCAAGCTCATACCACTTTGTTCTTCCTATGCCTAATTTCTCCCAAGGTTGGCTTTTTGTTTTCCCGAAAAATTTATGGGAGTATATTGGAGATGCCCTGCCAAGATGCGCCCCCCTACGGGGCTATTATCCCTGATATAGTTAAATTCCAACTTTAGTGCCAAATTGATATTTCGCCACTTAAATTAGTCCTTGGCTTTTCTTTCTATAATATTTTCCGAAATTTGTCTGTGAGTTGGGGAAAAGCCTCCGCCAAGATACTCCCCCTACGGGGCTATTATCCCTGATATAGTAAAAGTGCAACTTTTGTCTCACGCACTATCCCTGCCAGAATAAATACTTGACAAATTCTCATTCCGAGCCTAATGTTTTGTGAAAAATGGAGTGCGTCACAATGGATAAAGCAGACAATTACGAAGACGCGGTAGTTCAGCTCAATAATTCCATTCACGAGTTGGAAAGAGTCATTCTAACTGATCGGTTTGAAGGAGTGAAAATTTTAGAGTTTTTTCTTTCCTTCAACCCGGCAATATTTAATCAAGATGATTTGAGCCTTAAAATGGATGCGTGGAGGCCGTTGAATGCGCATTGCAAGGCACATGCTCGCCTGATTGTTGAGCAAAGCATGACCTTTGATATTCCTATCTGGAAAACCTATAGGGAAAAAATTCAAAAGGTTATAGACCGTAGAAGAGAGATATTTGGAGTTTGAGCGAGAATATTGGATTAGGAAGGGAAAACCCCTGCCAAGAAACTCCCCTACTGGGCTATTATCCCTGATATAGTTAAATTCCAACTTTAGTGCCAAATTCAAATTAATCTGCCTTGGATGGGCGGTTTTGTCTTTTTCGAAATTTATCTATTAATTTGGATAAGTCCTCGCCAAGACACTCCCCCTACGGGGCTATTATCCCTGATATAGTTAAATTCCAACTTTAGTGCCAAATTCAAATTAATCTGCCTCAATGAGTCCTTGGCTTTTCCTTCTGTAATACGTTCTTCTACTAATATTGAGCTTTTCCCAAGGCTTATCTCTGGATTCATTTTTATGCTCCGGCGCTACATCATTGGCCTTTCTATAATAGAAAGTCGAGGATGGAATACCTTCCGTCTCCCAAGGTTTCTCCCCTGTGTAAATCACGTTCCCTTTGCTTTTGGCTCTTGATTGCTTAGCTCGCTCGCTTTTCAGTTCGTTGAGTCTTTCAATCGAGAAGTGCTGGGTGATAAAACGATATACGCTGTCTGCGATGGTTCTAACCTCGTTCATGCCTAATGGACACTCGAAAGTGTTGGACAGCATCGCTTGGTCAAGGATCTCGGCATGCAGCTCGACCTGGTGGAACCTGTGCCAGTTCGAGTATGCCCATAAACGCAGTGTTTCGAACAAAGTGCAATTTCGTCCTGACGCAAACCCATCCTCTACATTTTTCTTTTTCTTAGCCTCCCTCTGCTGTCTAACAAGGTCTTTATCTACAAATTCATTAAGATAATCTAAGTCATATGGTTCATCTTGAAATGAAAAAACCTTAAAGGCAGATGTATTGAACGGATTCTTCGTTAAGAGTCCATTGTAGTTCATGTCTGCGCCGATCCTCACAGCAAGCCCATGCTCTACGTCTGAACAGTATTTGAGGGGCTTTAAACGCCCGCTTACGTCGATTTTGACAGATGTTTTTAGGATGTAGGTCATGTGAGAACGACCATTATCTAAATTTCTTACTATGAGGTGTGGGGGTGGTAAGCCTTTATCTGTCCAATCCAGCACACTGGTATCACTGTCCAAATCCAGAATAATGAAATACTTATGTGTCAGTGAGTTTGGTTGTAGGTATGTAGATTTAAGGGCTGACTTTAAAGAGCCGACCTGTTTGCCAAAAGTATAATTATTCGTATGGTATGGCTTGGGTGGAAGTTTTGACTTGTAAAGCTCAAGGGCTGTTTGTGTATCACGCATATTCTCCTCTAAAATTTTTATTATTTTTAGGAGAAGATTATGTTTTATCCTTGCAACTTAATTCTTAAATGTTAAACTGAATTAGCAAACTGATAATGTAGAAATTAAATGGCTTGGCGGCGCATAATCTCTACTCCTTTATATAACCTAACATTTACCCCTTAAAGCGCAAGTTTTAAGGGATTTGTTTTTAATCGACTTGATCATTTATTCACGGTTTTCTAAAAAAGCGAAAAATCATAGTCTCCGACGGTTTGCCCATCCCCATTTAGCAATGGGGGTTTGTTAACTGATTCAGCTATCTCCATTGTGCGTCTAAAAAGTCTTCGACGGACGCACAAATTAAATTGGCTTTATGATCCTTTTCCTTACCTCCTTCGCCGCTGGCATGCCAAGAAGCTCATTGTCATATAGTTCTAATTCTGCCAGTTGAGTATCTACCTGCGCCTCTGCCTTCTTGGTAAAACGACTATCCTCGGACTTGTCATTCTCACGAACCCTCTCATATGCTTTTCTCGCTCTCTCCAAATATTTATCTTGAATATCCTTGCGTCGTGCGGCGAAAGTTTCTTCGAGCCAATTGGTTATTCCGTCAATCAGCTCTGACATATTGCTACGGAATAATTTTAACTCTGCTTTTAGCCTTGCGGTGTCGGCCTCTACCTTTACATGTTCGACTCGAAGAGTTGATATTACGCCTTGGTAGTTTTCTGACTTTCTTCTGTATGCTTCCGCAAGCTCTCTCTCTTCTGCTGTGGATTGCTCTGCGAGTCTTTGACGCTCTATGGCATCCTCTGCTTTGGTCAATTGTGAGGAAACATATCGTTTTGCTTTTTGAGTGTATTCTTTGGCTTTTTCCGCCTCTTGCTTTGCTAATTCGGCATTTTTAATTGCAATATCTCTTTTTTCTTTGGCGAGGTGGTAAAGGCTGAACTCTCGTTCTGATTTCGGTTTTTTAGCCTCTGCGTTGATATATCGAAGGGTTTTCATATGTCCCTCTGTCTTTTCGTGCTTCTTGGCTCGATAAGGCGTTTCTTTCAATAATGTGTTATTGGTGTAGGCGTAAAACATATCTTGCAGATACCCAAACAGTAACTGTGACTCCAGAAAGTCGGGTTTTTCGCCAATAGGATTTGTTCCTGGACGATACTTTTTCAAATAAGCATTAACCCTCTTTATCTGTGTGTCTCGCAAATCATAGCGCCCGGTCTTACTGTTTTTAGTGGATATAAAAATATGCGGATGGTCGCTATGCTCCGTCAGGTCGGCATCTTCATCACCATGCAATACAACAAAATGAATAGGGTGTTCTGGGAAAATGTTATTGTAAAAACTCCTTATTAGGTCGATGCGTTTTTCTGGCAGTATACCTTCAACCTCATTCTTGGATGGGAATTTGAAAAAGGCTTCCTGTATCACCGCCTGATTTTTTTTGATCAGCGGTTTGGCCCCACGTTCTATCTCGTTATGGCATTCGAGAAACTGCCTTGCTGTGTCGAGTTTCTGGCCTTTGCGCTTAATGTCGAACTGGTTAAGGTCGGATAGAAGTTGTTCAGTATCAGCAATGCCTGACACGTTCAGGATGTTCTGAAAGGCGAGAATGCTTCCATCATCAGTTTCTTTTTTACTGGCATTTTTCACGGTATTTTTTAACTTGGCACGCAACGCAATAAGTTCTGACCTGTTATCTTCTGCGATGCTCGGGGATTCCGCCTCGGTCGTTATTTTGACAAGAAGTGCTTCTCTCTGTTCTTTTGGATAATCGTTGAGTTTTATCGTGCCCGTTTCTGGAAGCCAAATTAGGTTAAGGTGGGATTGTTCATCGAACCATTCCAGCTTCTTGGGCTGGCTTGCGGGAATGCGCAGAGAGTGGCGCAGGCTCTTGAACAATTGACGGCGACCGCCATGTCCATTTGTTGATTTTTTCTTGATCTCGTTTGTATAGTTCAAAGTCTTGAAAATCATCGAAGTTATTTTTTTATCATTCATTTTGTCCTCATGTTGAATATTTTATTGGTGCCGCTTTGCTTTTGCTTCTGCCATTCCGGCGAGGAACCCGTGCTTATTACCGGAAGCGAAGCGTCTTAACGAAGTTAAGTCTGGTAATAAGCCCAACGGGTTAAAAGAAGCCCTACTTAAATAGTAGCATTTGGATCAATGCTTTTGATTTGAGCCGGATTTGTCCGGCTGAACCTGACTTGTCAGGTTTTGCTTTGGGCTGGATTTGTCCAGCCTGCTTGAATGCTCTTGGGCAAAGCCCTAAAAGGTGCCCAAGCTTGCTTGGGTGCGTTTTTAGGGCTGGATAGCGGTGTCAGAGGTTAACAGTTTTATCAGCAAAATAACCATCTGGGGTCACTTGAATGCGATCAATGTGAATATCACCAAGGTAAAGATCAATGATATAGTGTTTCTTCTTTATTGGCGTGACATTGAGCCTTACGCCCTGACCTTGCAAGAAGTTGTTAACCCTCATTCGACCGTGCTCCGTTAGGAGTAGTTTGTAAATTTCCATCACGTTAATGGTGGATTTACTTGCAAGGTGCAGGGTGCTAATTCTGTGGCTGATTTCCTGCTCCTTGGCTTTGAGCTGGTCGAGTTCTTGGCTCACTTCTTCGATTCTGGTTAGGACGTATTTTTGCGCACTTTCTGACGCCTTTTCCAAAATTGAAAAATTGTTAGCCAATGCTTTTTCTTTTTGGATCAACAATCCTGAAATTTCACCATGGGCTTTTTCCAGTGCTTGAATATCTTCTGTTTTCGCAATAATTCTGTGGAAGGGGATTTTTGCCTGATAAGCCAGAAAAATTTCTTCCAGTCGTGCATAGCGGTATCTAACGCCTTTTCCGGGTTTGGCTGAGGTGCAGCGTCCAGTTAGCGATGCAGAACAGACGAGATCAACATAACCACTTTTCTGAGCGTGGTAGCGAAAACCAGATCCACAAGCGCAATAAACCAATCCTCGGAGAATGTTTTTAAACTCTGCCGCTTTACGGCCAGCCAGTTTCGGATCTTGTCTTTCTTGGAGCTTTACACTGATTCTATGAAATTCGGCTTCTGTGATGACAGCAGGGTAATAGCCTTTAATTTCTTTCTTCAACTGCACCGGCTTGCCTGATTCGTCCCATTCCATAGCGATAAATGAACCATAGATTGCTGGTTGGCGTAAAAATTTACCAACGATGCTTTCTGTGTATTTTTTCGGATGGATCTCGTCGTTCAGCGTTTTTGCAATTGCTTGAAATCCCATGTCAAAGCAAAGTTCAACGGCTCGGCTGATGGCCTGAGCGTGTTCATTTAGGACAAATTTCCCATCTGTGAAACTGATCCAGAAAGGGCAGCGCTTCGTGATGATGCCGCCGTTTTCACCTTTCAATAAATTTCTGGCTTTGGCGTCCGAGACACGTTCGGATTTTGAACGGCTCTCATCATTGGCCCTTTCAAGAATGTTTTGGATTAGGCTGATGTCAGCGCTGCTGTCTGTTTTACGGCGAGAGTAGAGACGATTATCAAAAAGCGTATAAATGGCGCAGTCCGCTTGGATTATGGAGATTATGAGTTCAAGGGCATCGTATCCGCCCATACGGCTGATCCGGTCGAAGGATTCCACCAGCAATAGGGCATTGGGGAGAATCTCCTTTGCTTTGATTCGCTCAACAAATAGGGCCAATTGCCCGGATTTCAGGTTTTTGCCCTTGAAGGCAGAGACGCCGAGGTCTTCATAGCGCTCGACCTGTCGAGCCTGTGGGTAGTGCTCGAAAAAGCGGTTCAGTTGATCAATCTGCCTCATCTCACTGAATCCAAGCTTTTGGGCCTTGGATGAAAAGCGGATGTAGCTGTATACGTTGATCCTGTCGTTGCCCTGAAAGACCTCTGCAAAGGCTCTGGGCAGTGGGTGTGCGCTGGTCATGGATGCTCTCAACTCTTGTCGATGTGGGATGGTAGCATTTTCTACTAAATCAACCTGTCATTGCGGTGATCGGCATGCTGGAGCTGACCCTGAAGCGGGCCGACCAGGGGCACCTGGATCGTCCGGCGATCGAGGTGGCCTACAACTCGGCCAAGGACTTGCTGGAGTTGATTGGCGATATCCTCGACATCGCGCGCATCGAATCGGGTCGCCTGAGCCTGGCGCCGGAGCGCGTCAACCTGCGGGAGCTGACCGAGTCGGTCGTGCGGGTATTCGACGGCCTGGCACGCCAGAAAAACCTCAACCTGCTGCTGGAGTTCAACCCCGGCGTCGAAGAACGTGATGTGCAGATCGATCCCCTGCGCTTCAAACAGGTCCTGTCCAATCTGGTGAGCAACGCCATCAAGTTCACCGAGCAGGGTGAGGTGAAGATCAAGGTGGATATCCAGGCCACCGGAGAGCCACAACAGATCCAGATGAAACTGGTGGTCGAGGACACCGGTATCGGTATCAGTCGGGATGATCAGCAACGCCTGTTCGAACCTTTTTCCCAGGCCGACAATTCCGGGCACCTGGCCAGAAGCGGCGCCGGTCTTGGCCTGGTGATCTGTCGCAGCCTGTGCGAAATGATGGGCGGAGAGCTTGCCTTGAGCAGCGTCCCCAGTGTCGGCACCCAGGTGTTTGTCTCGCTGCAGCTGACCAGCCTGCCTCCTGCCTACCCACTGATCGAACTCAAGCCTGCGGCCCAGGATGCCGCAGCCGTGCTGAATGTGCTGGTGGTGGACGACCATCCGGCCAATCGCCTGCTCATGTGTCAGCAACTGGGCTTCCTCGGGCATCGCTTCACCGCAGTCCAACATGGCGCGGCGGGCTTCCAGGCCTGGCGCCAGGAACACTTCGACCTGATCATTGCCGACTGCAATATGCCGGTAATGAACGGTTATGAACTGGCCCGTTCAATTCGCGAACATGAGCAACGGGAGAACATGACGCCCTGTATCATTCTGGGCTTCACCGCCAATGCCCAGCCGGAGGAAAAGCAACGCTGCCGGGACGCGGGCATGAATGACTGCCTGTTCAAGCCCATCAGCCTCACGACACTGGAGCACCAGTTGGCCGAAATCACCCCACACTCGCCAACGCGGATCTTTGACCTCGACGGCCTGAACGCCCTCACCGGCGGCGATCCACTGCTCAGCCAACGTCTGTTGGAAGAACTGTTGAGCAGCAGCCGGCGTGATCGCGAGGAACTCATGGCATTGCCCCTACAAGGTGCACGCCAGGACCTGATCGACCAGGCCCACAAGATCAAGGGCGCCGCCAGGATCGCCCAAGCCCGCACACTGGCTGAGCAATGCGAGGTGCTGGAACAGGCTGGCGAGGATGCCGACCTGGCGCAAGTCGAGACCTGGATCATGGCCATCGAAAAAGCCATGGTCGACCTTGAGCACGCGCTGCAGGAGCAGTTGGAAATCCTCGTTCCACTGTAGAAGCCGGCTTGCCGGCGATGGTCGCTAACGAAGACGGGGGGCCTGACACTCCCAGTGTTCTTCCGGGCGCCATCGCAGGCAAGCCAGCTCCCACAGGGTACGGAGCTTACTCAGCAGGCCGTCAACCGCAGAAAAATGGCGGCCAGCCGCTCAATCCCCACCTGATCCTCAGCACTGAAACGCGCCAATTTCGGACTATCCAGATCCAGCACCCCGATCAACTTCCCATCCTTGATCATTGGCACCACCAACTCACTGTTCGAAGCACTGTCGCAGGCAATGTGCCCGGCAAACGCATGCACATCTTCCACCCGCTGGGTTTGCCGTGAAGCCGCCGCGGCACCACATACACCCCGGCCAAACGGAATCCGCACGCAGGCGATCTGCCCCTGGAAAGGCCCGAGCACCAGCTCTTCATCCCGGTTGAGATAAAAGCCAGCCCAGTTCAAGTCATCGAGCTGGTGGTACAGGAACGCGGAAAACTGCGCCGCGTTGGCGATAAAGTCGCGCTCATCGGCCAGCAGCGATTCCAGCTGTGCACAGAGCATGGCGTACCCATCGAGACCGCTGCCCGCCTGTTGTAAATCGATCATGGCTGACGCTCCAGCAATTTGAGACCCACCCAGTAGCGGGCGAATTGGTAGGCACACCGGCCGTTGCGATTGCCACGGCCCGTCGCCCAGCGCACCGCAAGGATGTCGAGTGCCTCGTCGCGCTGCCACTGCAAGCCTGCCTTGTTCGCCAGCTCGCCGATCCAGTGCTCCACCACGTCCAGGAAGTGCTCCTGGGTGAACGGGTAGAACGACAACCACAAGCCAAAACGGTCGGACAAGGCGATCTTGTCTTCCACCGCCTCACTGGGGTGCAGCTCACCATCCACGCGTTTCCAGTTGTCGTTGTCGCTCTGGTTTTCCGGCACCAGGTGACGACGGTTGGAGGTGGCGTACAGCAATACGTTTTCCGGGGCTTGCTCCAGCGAGCCGTCGAGCACGCTCTTGAGCACACGATAATCGCCTTCGCCGGCCTCGAACGACAGGTCGTCGCAGAACAGGATAAAACGCTGTGGCAGCTTGAGCAGTTGTTCGACCACTCGCGGCAGGTCAGCCAGGTGGTCACGCTCGATTTCGATCAGGCGCAAGCCGGCCTTGGCATGCTGGGCCAGCAAGGCGCGGACCATGGAGGACTTGCCAGTGCCACGCGAGCCCCAGAGCAATGCATGGTTGGCAGGCAGGCCATCGAGGAACTGCTGGGTATTGCGCGCTAATTGCTCGCGTTGCTTGTCGACGCCGATCAGGTCGGACAGGCGCATATCCAGGCTGACTTCCAACGGCAGCAGAAAACCGCTGCGCCCCTCGCGCTGCCAGCGAGCCGCCAGGCAGTGGTTCCAGTCAATCACCGCACGAGGCGCTGGCAACAGGGGTTCCAGACGAGCAAGCACCGCATCGGCCCGCTCAAGAAAGGCATTCAATCGCGAATCCATGACTATTCCTGTGGCAAGTTCTTGTAAAAGATGGCGTATTGGCAACCCTGACGCAGTTGCCAGACGGCTGCACCTGAAAAACGATTCATGCCGGGCAAGGCTGGCGCCGAGGATGTTCAGCTATGCTTGCCGGGCGAAGGGAAACGTAAAGTGGCTCAGCACCCAATGGATATCAAGTTCGCCCACCGCTTGTCTTATAAACAAGCCAGACTGACTGTGCTGGTCGGTTTCGTATTGGGAACCTTGCTCAGCCTGATCCAAATCGGCATTGATTATGCCAGCGAAGACGCGTCCATCAACCGTGAAATACACGCGCTGCTTGAAATCAGTCACAACCCGGCCTCACGCATCGCCTACAACATCGACGCCGAACTGGCACAGGAACTGACCCTGGGCCTGCTGCACTCCCCCGCCATTACCCGGGCGCAACTGGTCGACAACAATGGCCTGGTGCTGGCTGACGTTGACAGGCCGCGCAAGGAGAGCAGCTACCGCCCCATCAGCGACTTCCTGTTCGGCGCCAACCGCCAGTTCGAAGACCGCCTGTACCTCACCCATATGCCCGACGAGTCCCTCGGTGTGTTACGCCTTGACGTCGACACCTACGCGTTCGGCAGCCGCTTCCTGCGCCGTGCCGAGATCACCCTGCTTAATGGCTTTGCCCGCAGCCTGATCCTGACCGGTATCCTCCTGGGCCTGTTCTACGTGATGCTGACCCAGCCCTTGGTGCGCATCATCCACGAACTGAGCACCCGCAGCCCCGGTACTGCGCCCCAGACTCGCCTGGATTGCCCGCCCGGGCACGAACACGATGAGATCGGCGTGCTGGTCAACGTCGCCAACCAACAGTTCGAGAATATGGAGACCGAAATCCAGCAACGACGCCACGCCGAGGACCGCCTGACCGAGTACCTTGGCCAGTTGGAAGACATTGTTTCGGCGCGTACCACCGAGCTTAAGGCGATCAACCAGCGGCTGAGCCAATCCAACGAAGAACTGGAGGCGTCGAAAATGACCGCCCTGGGCATGGCCCAGGCGCGTGCGGCCTTCCTTGCCAACATGAGCCATGAAATCCGCACTCCGCTCAATGGCCTGCTGGGCATGATTGCGCTGTCCCTGGACAGCGCCCTGAATGCCGAGCAGCGCCAACAATTGTCGATTGCCCATGACTCCGGCAAGGTTCTGGTAGAGCTACTCAACGATATTCTCGACCTGTCCAAGTTCGATGCCGGGCAACTGGAGTTGGAGAGCATCCCCTTCGACCTCGGCTCCCAGGTGGAAGACACCGCCAACCTGCTGTCGCAAAACGCCGCGCCGAGTGTGGAGTTGACCTGCCTGATCGACCCACAGTTTCCCGCCCAAGTCGTGGGTGACCCGACCCGGGTCCGGCAGATTGTCAGTAACCTGCTGTCCAATGCCTTGAAGTTCACCCGGTTCGGCCGCGTCGATGTACGCCTCAGTGCCCAACCCGATGGCGTGCGGATCGAAGTGTGTGACACCGGTATCGGCATTGCCCAAGAGGCCCAGGCACGGATCTTCAAACCCTTCACCCAGGCGGGCGCTGGCATTACCCGCCAGTTCGGCGGGACTGGCCTGGGCTTGGCGCTGACCTACAATCTTTGCGAGGCCATGCAAGGTCGGCTGACCATCAGCTCAGAAACCGGCTTCGGCAGCCAGTTCTGTGCCGAACTGCCACTTCCCGCCCACACACCGGCTGCGCGGCCCGGCCCGTTGAGCGGCGAAGTTGCAGTCATTACCGGGGTCAGCAGCGGCTTGGCAGAACTGCTGCACACCCTGCTGCCGCATTGGGGACTGACGCCGCGCAGCTATACGATCGACGATGATTTGAGCAGCCTTGCACCGGACATCCTGATCACCGACTGCCCCGAATGCCTGTTCCGGCTGCGCCCGAGCGTCAGGGCACCGATCCTGCTGGTCACCGCCTACGGCAACTTCATGCCCAGCGAGGAAGTGGCCGCGCTGGCGCCCCTGCAACAGCAGGCCCGCCCGCTGAGCCGCGCCGCGTTGTATCAGGTTTTGCAGCGCACCCTGCGCGCCGACAGCGAAATCGTCCTCGACCTGGCCCAATTGGAAGCTAGCCCGGTCGCCCACCGGGCGCGCATCCTGTTGGTGGAGGACAATCCGGTCAATCAACTGGTGGCCAAAGGCATGCTCAGTAAGCTTGGCTGCGAGGTGGTGGTCGCCGCCCATGGCGGCGAGGCGTTGAAACAGTTGGAAGAACAACGTTTCGATATGGTGCTGATGGACTGCAACATGCCGGTCATGGATGGCTACGAGGCAAGCCGGCAGATTCGCCGCAGCGGGCGCTGGCCAGAGCTGCCGATTGTCGCACTGACCGCCAATGCCCTGGCCGAGGAACGCGAACGGTGCAGGGCCGCCGGGATGAACGACTACCTGGCCAAGCCCTTTCGCCGCGAAGAACTCAACGCCCTGCTCGACCTCTGGGTGCCGACTACGACAACGCTCTGACTTGCCGCAGCAACTGGTCCAGGCCCTGGCGCAGAGCATCGGCCTGGCTCAGGTCCACGCCGCTGTCACACAACAGGCGGGCCTTCAGCGGCTGGACGCGGTCCCGCAGCGCCTGGCCTGCGTCGGCAAGGCTGAGGTGCACTTCACGCTCATCGACCGCGCTCCGGCGACGCTTGATCAGCGCCAGTTGTTCCAGGCGCTTGAGCAGCGGCGTCAAAGTGCCGGAGTCGAGCAACAAGCGCTCCCCCAGCGCCTTGACCGTCGGCTGGGGCGGTGCGCAGGCATGCCACTCCCACAGGACTAACATGACCAGGTATTGCGGGTATGTCAGGCCCAACTGGTCGAGCATCGGTTTATAGGCCCGTGTCACCGCCCTGGAGGCCGCGTAAAGCTTGAAGCAAAGCTGGTCATCCAAAGCCAGGGATACGGCAGGCAAGTCGTTCATTTGAGCAACGCTTCAATCTCTTGGGTCAGCTCTTGGGGTTTGGTGGTCGGGGCAAAACGCTTGACCACCTGGCCATCTCGGCCGATCAGGAACTTGGTGAAGTTCCACTTGATGCCCTTGGAGCCCAGCAGACCTGGCGCACGCTGCTTCAACTGCACAAACAGCGGATGGGCCTCGCCGCCATTGACATCGACCTTCTTGAACAGCGGGAAGCTGACCCCGAAATTCAGCTCGCAAAACTCAGAAATGGCACCCTCGTTACCCGGTTCCTGCTTGCCGAACTGATTGCACGGAAAGCCCAACACGACCAGGCCCTGGTCCTTGTACTGCTGCCAGAGTTGCTCAAGGCCTTTGTACTGCGGGGTAAACCCGCATTTGCTGGCGGTGTTGACCACCAGGATCGCCTTGCCGGCGAAGTCTGCCAGGGTCTTTTGCTCACCCTTGATGGTGGTGCAGGGAATGGTCAGCAGATTGTCGCTCATGGGGACGCCTCGCAGGCAAAGAAGAAAGATGAAACATAGCGAGCAAGTAAATTGCATGCAATTTAATTGATCAGACTGATAACCCAACATCACCTTGTGGCTAGGGGGCTTGTCCCCCTTGCCACAACAAGCCCCCTCGCCACGCAAGCACCTCTTCATAACAGCCCTCTGACTACAGGGCTTTCAGCGTGGAACCAGGTCCAGGCACACCGAGTTGATGCAGTAACGCAAGCCAGTAGGCGGCGGTCCATCAGGGAATACATGACCCAAGTGCGCATCGCACTTGGCACAGGTCACTTCGGTGCGAATCATCCCGTGGCTGACGTCACGAATCTCGATCATCGCGCTGTCGGCAATCGGCTTATAAAAACTGGGCCAGCCACAACCGGCATCGAATTTGGTCTTGGAATCGAACAGCGGTTCATTGCAGCAAATACAGTGATACACACCATCGGTCGTGGTGGCGTTGTACTTACCGGAAAACGGCCGTTCGGTGCCCTTGAGGCGACACACTTGATACTGCGCAGGATCGAGCATTTCCCGCCATTCATCCGGGGTCTTATCCAACTTTTCCATCAATACACCTCGACTACTGAAAAAGCCTGATCTGTGTCTTTTCCATGGATCAGGCGGCACGTATGATTGCGCCTCTTCAAAGCGCCAGTCTGGCACCCGCGTTATCGGCATTCAAACGTATTTACGGGTCAGGCCACACGCAGGATTCCCAGCACGGTAGTCTTCACATCGTCTGGATCGTTCATTTTCGGGATCACATCGCCATGCAGGTCAGCAAATCGAACAAGCTCGCCAACGTCTGCTACGACATTCGCGGCCCAGTGCTCAAGCACGCCAAACGCCTGGAAGAGGAAGGTCATCGCATCCTCAAGCTGAACATTGGCAACCCAGCACCCTTTGGTTTCGAAGCGCCGGATGAAATTCTCCAGGACGTGATCCGCAACCTGCCCACCGCCCAAGGCTATAGCGACTCCAAAGGTCTGTTCAGCGCACGCAAGGCGGTGATGCAGTACTACCAGCAAAAGCAGGTTGAAGGGGTTGGTATCGAAGATATCTACCTGGGCAATGGTGTCTCCGAGTTGATCGTGATGGCCATGCAGGCCTTGCTCAACAATGGCGACGAAGTGCTGGTGCCGGCGCCTGACTACCCGCTGTGGACCGCCGCCGTGACCCTGGCCGGCGGCCATCCGGTGCATTACCTGTGCGACGAGCAAGCCAACTGGTGGCCGGACCTGGCCGATATCAAAGCCAAGATCACCCCCAATACCAAGGCGCTGGTCATCATCAACCCCAACAACCCGACCGGCGCGGTGTACTCCAAGGAAGTGCTGCTGGGCATGCTGGAACTGGCGCGCCAGCACAACCTGGTGGTGTTCTCCGACGAGATCTACGACAAGATCCTCTATGACGACGCTGTGCACATCTGCACGGCCTCCCTCGCACCGGACCTGTTGTGCCTGACCTTCAACGGCCTGTCCAAATCCTACCGGGTGGCGGGCTTCCGTTCCGGCTGGGTCGCCATCTCGGGGCCCAAGCACAATGCCCAGAGCTATATCGAAGGCATCGATATGCTGGCCAATATGCGCCTGTGCGCCAACGTGCCGAGCCAACACGCGATCCAGACGGCATTGGGCGGTTACCAGAGCATCAACGACCTGGTGCTGCCTGCCGGCCGCCTGCTGGAGCAGCGCAACCGTACCTGGGAACTGCTCAACGACATTCCCGGCGTCAGTTGCGTCAAACCCATGGGCGCCCTGTACGCATTCCCACGGATCGACCCGAAGGTCTGCCCGATCCACAACGATGAGAAGTTCGTACTCGACCTGCTGCTGTCGGAAAAGCTCCTGGTGGTCCAGGGCACGGCGTTCAACTGGCCGTGGCCTGATCACTTCCGCGTGGTGACCCTGCCGCGCGTAGATGACCTGGACATGGCCATCGGGCGCATCGGCAACTTCCTGAAGTCCTATCGCCAGTAACCGTGCTTTCGCTGTACGACCCGCTACAGGTCGTACAGCGAGTATCTGGCAACACATCTTTGCCCGCATCGGGCAGAAACACCTTCTACCCTGCCCCGATTCCCTTCTACTCTGTACGTCCCAACAATCACGGGGCTCCAAGGCTGCCGAACGGGAGTTTCCAGCGACATCCAGAGTCAGAAATTCCCTTCACGGCTCTACATTCAAGCTGTAGGACACAGTTTGAAATAGTCGCCCGGTTGAATAGCCCAGTGCCGCACCTTATATACCCCGCAGTACGCGACATATTAAGCATGAGGAGAATTCTACAACCATGATGCGCATCCTGCTGTTCTTGGCCACTAACCTGGCGGTCGTGCTGATTGCCAGCATCACCCTGAGCCTTTTCGGCTTCAACGGGTTCATGGCGGCCAACGGGGTTGATCTGAACCTCAATCAGCTGCTGGTTTTCTGTGCCGTCTTTGGTTTTGCCGGCTCGATCTTCTCGCTGTTCATCTCCAAGTGGATGGCGAAGATGAGCACCAGCACCCAGATCATCACCCAGCCGCGCACCCGGCATGAGCAATGGCTGCTGCAGACCGTCGAGCAACTGTCCCGCGAAGCCGGGATCAAGATGCCGGAAGTCGGGATCTTCCCGGCCTACGAGGCCAACGCCTTCGCTACCGGCTGGAACAAGAACGATGCTCTTATTGCCGTCAGCCAGGGTTTGCTGGAGCGTTTTTCGCCCGACGAAGTGAAGGCTGTACTGGCCCACGAGATCGGCCACGTCGCCAACGGCGACATGGTGACCCTGGCTTTGGTCCAGGGCGTGGTGAACACCTTCGTGATGTTCTTTGCGCGGATCATCGGCAACTTTGTCGATAAGGTGATCTTCAAGAACGAAGGCGGCCAGGGTATCGCCTACTACGTGGCGACCATCTTTGCCGAACTGGTACTGGGCTTCCTCGCCAGCTCCATCGTGATGTGGTTCTCGCGCAAACGCGAATTCCGCGCCGACGAAGCCGGTGCCCAACTGGCCGGTACTGCCGCCATGATCGGCGCCCTGCAACGCCTGCGCTCCGAGCAGGGCCTGCCAGTGCATATGCCTGACACCCTGAATGCCTTCGGCATCAACGGCGGCGTCAAGCAAGGCCTGGCGCGTATGTTCATGAGCCACCCACCGCTGGAAGAGCGGATCGACGCGCTGCGTCGTCGCGGCTGACAGCCAGCCAGCAAGTAAAAAAGGGGCGATCCAATCGCCCCTTTTTTGTGGCCGCAGATTTTACCGCCCCGCCAACTGGTAGACCCGCTCCTCCAGCCGCGTGACGCCAGCCTGGGCGAACTTCGGGCTCTCGGCCAGGATATCCCGTTGCTCCAGGGTGCTCAGCCGCCAGTGCGCTCCCAGTAGCCTATGGACTTCAGCGTCGCTGACCGCAAATGGCGGGCCTGCTTTCTGGACCTGCTGATAATCCAGACTGATCAGCAGACCACTTTCCACCTGTGGCGCAATCGCCTGCAAATGCGCCGTGTAGCGCTCGCGCATCAACGGCGGCAAGGCAATCAGCGCCGCACGGTCATAGAGGGCCGTGCAGCCCGCTACATCCTCACGACTCAATTCAAAAAAATCGCCGCACCACAATTCGATAGCGCCCGCCTGATAAACCTTGAAGCTTCCCCGCTGGCTGACTTGCGCAACCAGGCAATGCTCCTGGAAAAACCCTTGGACTGCCTTTTCCGAGAGCTCCACACCCAGCACCCCATACCCCTGCTGCACCAGCCACATCAGGTCCAGGCTTTTGCCACACAGCGGCACCAGTACCCGTGCCTGATTGGCCAACCCGAGGCCCGGCCAGTGCCGCTGCAGGTAGGGGTTGACCTCGGGCAGGTGAAAGCCGATCTGATTGCTTGCCCAGCGGTCATGCCAAAAGGTGGAGTCCATGAGTAGTCCTGAAAATTCGATCAAATAGCGCTAAAACTTATATTAGATTTAGATCAATGATCTGATTGAAGATGGTCCCATCTTAACCTTGAGGACCCTGCCCATGCTCCCCAGCCTGTTTATTTCCCACGGCTCGCCCATGCTTGCCCTGCAACCTGGCGCCAGCGGGCCGGCCCTGGAGCGACTGGCTGATGCCCTGCCACGGCCCAAGGCTATCGTGGTGGTGTCCGCGCACTGGGAAAGCCATGAACTACTGGTCAGTGGCAGCCCTGCCCCAGAGACCTGGCACGACTTCGGTGGCTTCCCTCCCGAACTGTTTGCAGTGCAGTATCCAGCGCCCGGCGACCCTGCACTCGCACGACAGATCGTCGAACTGCTCACCGCCAATGGCCTACAGGCCCGCCTCGACAACCAGCGTCCTTTTGACCATGGCACTTGGGTGCCGCTGTCGTTAATGTACCCGGCGGCCGATATCCCCGTGGTGCAGGTGTCCCTGCCCAGCCATATGGGCCCCGCGCTGCAAACCCGGATCGGGCAGGCTCTCGCAAGCTTACGCGCAGAGGGTGTTCTACTGATCGGTTCCGGCAGTATTACCCATAACCTCGGTGAGCTGGACTGGCACGCCGGCCCGGAAAGCATTGAGCCCTGGGCGCGGGAGTTTCGTGATTGGGTGGTCGACAAACTGTCCGCACAGGATGAGGCTGCGTTGCACGAATACCGCAAGCAAGCCCCCCATGCAGTGCGCAGCCACCCCAGCGATGAGCACTTGTTACCGCTGTATTTCGCGCGCGGCGCGGGTGGGCAGTTCAGTGTGGCGCATCAGGGGTTCACCCTGGGCGCCCTGGGGATGGATATCTATCGATTTGACTAATAGCAGCGCCTCTCGCCACAACAAACCCTCTCCCCCCAAGATCCAGGCCAGGTGAAATCCGAGGCAAAAAAATCCCCGAACCAGTCGGGGATTTTTTATGTTCGATCAATCAGCCTGCAAGCCGATCAATCTTCGCGATAGCGACGCAGCTTGAGCTGCTTGCCGGCAACGCGGGTGTCCTTCAGCTTGGCCAGCAACTTCTCCAGGCCATCTTCCGGCAGCTCCACCAGGGAGAAGCTGTCACGCACCTGGATGCGACCGATCGCTTCACGCGCCAGGCCACCCTCGTTGAGGATAGCGCCCAGCAGGTTCTTGGCGGCGATGCCATCACGCGCGCCCAGCGCGGTACGGCAGCGAGCACGGCCTTCAGCCAATGGAACCGGAGCGCGACGCTCACGATCACCACGGTCCGGACGGTCACCCGTACGTTCTGGACGATCACCGCGCGGAGCGTTGTTCGGCACCAGTGGACGTTCTTTCTCGATCGCAGCCAGGGTCAGCGCCTGACCGTTGGTAGCCTTGCGCAGCAGGGCTGCAGCCAGGGCACGCGGGGTGCAACCGATATCGGCGGTCAGGCGGTCCAGCAGGTCGCCGTGGGTCGATTCAGCGTCAGCCACCAGCGGCGATAGGCTGTTGGTCAGTTTCTTGATGCGCGCATCGAGAACGGCCTGGGCATCCGGCAGGCGGACTTCGGCAACTTTCTGACCGGTTACACGCTCGATCACTTGCAGCATGCGGCGCTCACGCGGAGTCACCAGCAGCAGTGCACGACCTTCGCGACCGGCACGGCCAGTACGGCCGATACGGTGAACGTAGGACTCTGGGTCGTACGGCATGTCAACGTTGAACACGTGGGTGATACGCGGAACGTCGAGACCACGAGCAGCTACGTCGGTCGCCACAACGATGTCCAGGCGGCCATCCTTGAGGGAGTCGATCACGCGCTCACGTTGGTTCTGGGCAATGTCACCGTTCAGCGCAGCGGCTTTGTAGCCTTTGGCTTCCAGGGCACTGGCCAGGTCCAGGGTCGCTTGCTTGGTGCGCACGAACATGATCAGGGCGTCAAAGTCTTCGACTTCCAGCAGGCTCAATACAGCCGAGGTCTTCTGGTCAGCGTGAACCAACAGGTGAGCCTGTTCGATCGCGGTAACGGTCTGGGTCTTGGTCTGGATCTTCACGTGTTGCGGATCGCGCAGATGGCGTTCGGCAATGGCACGGATCGACTGTGGCAAGGTGGCCGAGAACAGTACGGTCTGACGGGTCGGTGGCAGAGCCTTGAAGATGACTTCCAGGTCATCCATAAAGCCCAGCTTCAACATTTCGTCAGCTTCGTCGAGAACCAGGTGGTTCACGGTCGACAGCACTTTTTCGTCGCGACGCAGGTGGTCGCACAGACGGCCCGGCGTGGCGACAACGATCTGTGCGCCGTTACGGATTGCTTTCAGTTGTGGGCCCATAGGCGCGCCGCCGTAAACGGCCACAACGGTAACGCCTGGCATTTGCTTGGCGTAGGTTTCGAAAGCGGTTGCTACTTGCAGCGCCAACTCACGGGTTGGCGCCAGGATCAGGGCTTGCGGCTCGCGCTTGGCAGGATCGATGCAATGCAGGATAGGCAGGGCGAACGCGGCGGTTTTACCGGTACCGGTTTGCGCCTGGCCAATCATGTCTTGGCCGGCCATGATGATCGGGATCGATTGCTGCTGAATAGCCGAAGGTTCTTCGTAGCCGGTCGCGATGACGGCAGCAAGAATGTTCGGGTTAAGATTAAAAGCGGCGAAGCCGCCGGTTTCCTGGGTCATGGGTCTGCCTCTAAGTGCATCCGCAAAGACCCATGCTCCAAAGCTGCGCATGCCGTGTTGAGACTCAAGAGTCGCCCTGGCTGCTTTGTCGGCGGGGATTTGCGAAAACGAATGAATGAAAAAGATTCGTCAAGGGAGAGTCCGCTGTGCGGACGTGCAGCCGAAGCTGACTTCGGGGAATTGCGCTACCTAAACGCGGCCCGGTTAAAGGCCGGCGCGCACTATACCGGAAATCCCTGAAAAAGGGAGCTTTTTTTATCGGAAAAGACCATTCAACTGCTCTGTGTCACAGGCTTTGCGCATCCTTGCAGGAGCGTCTATTTTTCAAAGGCCCGGCCCTGTTGGTCATTGCGCTTAAACGCTTCACCTTTTGCAGTGGGCCCTTCGGTCCGAAACTGCCTTTCGCGCCAGAGGATCTCCCCATGAATCAAGCCAGCAGCAGCCGCGTCAGCCGTGAACTACAAGGGCATGTCCTGCTGCTGGGACTCGATCGGGTCGCCAAGCGCAACGCTTTTGACCTCGACCTGCTCAACGAATTGAGCCTGGCCTACGGCGAATTCGACCGCAATGAAGAAGCCCGCGTGGCCGTGGTGTTCGGCCATGGCGACCACTTCACCGCCGGGCTGGACCTGGTCAACGTCGCCCATACCATGGCCCAGGGCTGGCAACCGCCGCTGGGAGGCTGTGATCCATGGGGCGTGTTCGCCGGGCCACGAGTCAGCAAACCGGTGATCGTTGCCGTCCAGGGCTATTGCCTGACCATCGGTATCGAATTGATGCTCGCGGCAGATATCAACCTGTGCGCCAGCAATACACGCTTTGCGCAGATGGAAGTTCAGCGTGGGATCTTCCCTTTTGGTGGCGCTACCTTGCGCCTGCACCAGATTGCCGGCTGGGGCAACGCCATGCGCTGGCTGCTGACTGGCGATGAGTTCGATGCCCATGAGGCCCTGCGCCTGGGGTTGGTGCAAGAGGTCATGGCCAGCGAAGACCTGCTGCCCCGGGCGGTGGCCCTGGCCAATCGGATTGCCAGCCAGGCGCCGTTGGGCGTGCAGGCGACTTTGATGTCAGCACGCCAGGCTAGGGATGAAGGCGAAAGCGCGGCAGCTGCGGGGTTGCCGATGCTGGTGGAGAAGTTGCTGGGCAGCGAGGATGCCAAGGAGGGTGTAAGGGCGATGCTGGAGAAGCGGCCGGGGGTGTTCAAAGGGTTGTAAACAGACTCAGTAGGTCGCTGTCCATGATGGCCTCATCGCGGCATAAGCATCTACACAACTTTCAGAAGCTGACGATCTTCCCTGTGGCGAGCGGGCTTGTCGGAACGCCGCATCGCCCGCGCTGGGCTGCGAAGCAGCCCCAATAAGCCCGCCGCGTTTCTTCAGATAAACCGCGATAGCCGGGTTTGGGGCGGCTTCGCCGCCCAGCGC